>NZ_JAKLRZ010000011.1:0-176390 GCF_021892025.1 Enterobacter cloacae complex sp. ECC445
GGCTCAGAGGCGGCAAGTATCGTTCGTTACGCCCATGTTCCTGTTTTCGTTATTCGTTAATTGCATGAAAGCAAGGTGATTTCTGAATGGAACCTGAGGAAGGAACGATGAAAACAGGAAAACCTGACCGTCCGTACTATCAACAAACCGTTGACGAAACCCTGTCGACTATCCACTCCACTCTGGAAGGGCTTAGCGGCACTGAGGCATCCGCCCGACTTCAGCAGCATGGAGAGAATGCGTTACCGCAAAAAGAGGGCAAGCCTGCCTGGCTGCGCTTCCTGGCACATTTTAACGATGTGTTGATTTACGTTCTGCTGGTGGCCGCGTTGCTTAAGCTCTTTATGGGCCACTGGGTAGACATGCTGGTGATCCTTGGGGTTGCGATCGTCAACGCGCTGATTGGCCATATTCAGGAGAGTAATGCTGAAAAATCGTTGCAGAGTATTCGCAATATGCTTTCCAGCGAAGCCGTGGTGGTAAGACAGGGGAATCATGAAACAATCCCCACCACGGCGCTGGTACCGGGTGATATCGTGGTGATCCGCGCCGGGGACCGCATCCCTGCGGACCTGCGCGTGATTGAAGCGCATAACCTGCGCGTGGAGGAGGCCATCCTCACCGGTGAATCCACCGTTGTTGAGAAAAACAGCGATGCGTTAAGCGGGGAACTGCCTCTGGGCGATCGCTACAATTTGCTCTATTCAGGGACCACCGTCAGCTCCGGCGGCGGTAAAGGCGTGGTGGTGGCGACCGGGGGCGAGACCGAGCTGGGCCACATCAACCAGATGATGTCCGACATTGAAAAGCACCGCACGCCGCTGATGGTGCAGATGGATAAGCTCGGTAAAACCATCTTCATTACCATTCTGGTGATGATGGTGGCGCTGTTTGTTTTTAGCCTTCTGTTCCGGGATATGCCCGTTTCTGAACTGGTGCTGTCGCTTATCAGCCTCGCCGTTGCTGCCGTGCCGGAAGGTCTGCCCGCCATCATCTCCATTATCCTTTCGCTTGGCGTACAGGCCATGGCGCGCCGCAAGGCCATTATTCGTAAGTTGCCTACGGTGGAAACCCTGGGCGCAATGACGGTCATCTGCTCGGATAAAACCGGCACCCTGACCATGAACGAAATGACGGTCAAGGCGGTGATTACCGCTGATACGATCTATCGCGTGGAGGGAGAAAGCTACGAGCCGGTCGGCAATATTCACCCCGTATATGATCCGACGCCCGTCAGCGTGACGCAGGGTTCCCTGCTGGAACGCTACCTGCGGACCATCGACCTCTGTAACGACAGTCAGCTGATCAAAGACGAGCAGGGACTGTGGAAAATAACCGGCGGCCCGACCGAAGGCGCGCTGAAGGTGCTGGCGGCGAAAATTCCGCTTCCCGCGCTGGATACCGAAATGCGCAGTAAAATCCCGTTTGATTCGCAGTATAAATACATGTCCACCCTGTACCGTCTGGGCGAAGAAGAGGTGATTTTACTCACCGGCGCGCCGGACGTCCTGTTCCGTCTCTGCCAGTACCAGCAGACGAATGACGGACTGCAGCCGTTCGATCAGCCATACTGGGAAGGGAAGATTGAAGAGTATGCTCGCGAGGGGCTGCGCATGGTGGCTGCGGCCTGGAAACCTGCCCGCGAGGGACAGCGTGAGCTGGATCACCCTGACCTGCAGGATGGCGTTATTCTGCTCGGTATCGCCGGGATGATGGATCCCCCGCGTCCGGAGGCCATTACCGCGATTGCCGACTGCCTGCAGGCCGGAATTCGCGTGAAAATGATCACCGGCGACCACCCGCAAACGGCGATGAGCATTGGGCAAATGTTGGGGATTGGTAACGCCGCAAGCGCAATCACCGGACGTGAGCTGGAGGCGATGGACGATCGTCAGCTGAGCGACGCCGCGCAACAGTACGATATTTTCGCCCGCACCAGCCCGGAGGATAAATTCCGCCTCGTGCAGGCCCTGCAAAGTAAACAGGAAGTGGTGGGCATGACCGGGGATGGCGTAAATGATGCCCCGGCGCTCAAGCGGGCGGATGTGGGGATCGCCATGGGGATTAAGGGGACTGAAGTCACCAAGGAAGCCGCGGACATGGTGTTAACGGATGACAACTTTGCCACCATTGCCAGTGCGGTGCACGAGGGGCGTAGGGTTTACGATAATCTGAAAAAGACCATCCTGTTCGTTATCCCCAGCAACATCGCCCAGGCCCTGCTGATCATCATCGCGCTGCTGGCGGGGAACCTCATCCCGCTGACGCCGGTCCTGATCCTGTGGATGAACATGGCGACGTCGGCAACGCTGTCGTTTGGCCTGGCGTTTGAAGCGGGTGAGAAGGACATCATGAACCGGCCACCGCGCAAGGCGAATTTGCATGTGATGGACGGCTATGCCATCTGGCGCGTGGTGTTTGTCGGCCTGATGATTGCCATCAGCGCCTTCGTGCTGGAAGCCTGGCTACAGCCGCGCGGTTACTCGGCGGAATTTATCCGTACCGTGCTGCTGCAAACCCTGGTGACCGCGCAGTGGTTCTACATGCTTAACTGCCGCGTTAACGATGGCTTCTCGCTGAGCAAAGGCCTGCTGGAGAATAAAGGGATTTGGATCGTGAGCGGCGTACTGCTGGCGCTACAACTTCTTATTATTTACGCGCCGTTCATGCAGATGCTGTTTGGCACCGAAGCGCTGCCGTTCCGCTACTGGGTCATTACCTTCCTGATTGGTTTTGTGATGTTCCTGATTGTCGAGGCGGAAAAGGTGCTGACGCGCAGGTGGCGCAAAAAACATTTCTGACCGCCTTTATTCAAAGTTATCTCAGGTTGAGTGCATGTAGATACATACTTTTGGGTGTGTATCTACTCGCGACCAGCAATATAGAGATAATACGTTTAATAAAACCCAGGTGGTAAGGAATATTGAGTGACACGAATATCAATAAAGCCGTTAGGTTTATGTATGACGCGACCGGTGTGTCACGACGTCGTGTCTGCGGGCTTACAGGTATGTTTCTGTCGACCTGCGGCTACAGAGCTCAGCGTCCGGCGATTGATGCGTATTTATCAGGCGCATCACTGAACTGACACTGGAGTGCAGGCCGCTGTATCTGGCAGTGACTGCGCCGTGAAGGGCTTGCAATGGAACGTCTGCCGTTGTTCGGACTGGCGGCGCCCAACCTGAGCTGGTCAATGAACTTCGTCATGGACGCGCTGGCCCCCAGTCGCTGGAGCAAGTGCCTGACCTGTGTGGACGACATCACGAAGGCGTATCTGACCATTATCATCGTATTCGGGATTTTGGGGGCGTTCAGGTGAGGCGTATTCCTGACGGTATTGCACTGTTTCGAAGCTATCCGGGGACGATGAAAACAGACCCGGGCCACCCGGTGAAGAGGCGTTCAGGATAAAATACCGCTTCGCAGATCGTAATAGCTCAGGCAGTATTCAAAACCCATCATCACTATGTTTTCCTCATCCGTCAGCGTAAATGTGCCGATGCGTTCCGGTTACGGCCAGCGGCCAAATTTTTACTGCCTTCCTTAGTCACCTGAAGAGTTGTCTCATCATCGGGCGATCCATTATTTTTGCGGACAAAGCCGGCGTACAGACGTATTACACTTTGTGCAGGAAACAGAAACGCTGTCTATACCCGTCAGCGGGCATTTGCTGACTGGATAGATGAAATCTTTAGTTGATATGCCTGTTACCGCCATCCGGAGCACATTAAAAGTCAGCAGTATTCAGGGAATCTGGCAGGACGGCTGGCTTTGCTTCGCGGATGCGTCCATTCCGGAACGGCGGCTTCACAAATAAAGAGCTGTACCCAAAAATTCAATTCTCCGTTTTAAAAGTAACGCCTCCGGCTAAGAACGCCAGCCGCATCCGGGGCCTCTTTTAACTGAAATGTCTGAGTAAAATATCTTTAAGGATGTGAAAAACGGTCCTGATGCGTTGCGGTACAAGGGTCTGATAGGGCCGGTAAAGATAAAGCTGCCAGGTTTCCAGTTTTAGTTCCGGTAAAACATTCACCAGCCAGCCGTCTTTGATATCTTCCCTGCAGGCCAGATTACTCGACTGGATCACTGCTTTACCGGCTAATGCAGCCTGAATCTCAGACTGGGAGTCGGTAGTCATAAATTCAAGATGTCGTGGTACAAAAGTATCGACGCCATCGAGCATATATTCGAATACTTTGCCGGTTTCAGGATTCAACAGGCCACTGAAAGGATAGCGCTGGCGCAGATCGTCGAAATTTTTTGGCGCATCCAGCCTCTCAATGAGCCCGGGTGATGCCATCAGCGCGTGATGAACAAGCGTAATGGGCCTGATAATAAAGTTTGGATTTGGCTCCCGCTCAATACGGTTCCAGAATGTCATCGCTTAAAGGGAAAGGATTAGGGTCAATCCCACACACGATACCAATCAGCGAAAGGCCACCTGGAGACGCTGACAGAGCCATTCCAGGTCAGTGGGAAGATGACTTGATTCAGGGCTCGAAAAACTCCTATATCATCACCCTCGTAGAACGTCATTCCCGTTTTGTTATGCTGCCGATTCATCTCTAACCGGTCCCGGCTCCACAGTCATCTCAGCGGTGTCAGTCCGGAGACCTTTGATAAGGCCACACCATGAGGACTGAATTTATCTATGTCCAACTATAGGGCAGGGTGGGCAGTCCATCTGGGGTATTTGAGAAACGGCAGCAATGCCGCCTCGCCTTCAAATAAAAGGACAAACACGGTTTCAAGAAGTTGTTATGAAAGGAGTAAAGGCCCCCATTGGAAGCCTTACTTGTTGATCCGGATCATGACTATTATCGGAGGCATACTGGTTTTACCGTTCAGTCAGTATTTGCCAAAGGAACTCTTCGATCATCGCATGGTAAAATGCGACCTGACTATTCTCTGGCGCGCTACCGTGGCCAGCCTCAGTTTCTTCATACAGCCAGACATTGCTATGGCCCTGCTGCTGCATTAGGGCCACCATTTCCCGCGCATGTGCCGGACTGACACGGTCGTCCTGAGTCCCTGTGGTAAACAGCACTGGTGGATAGCATTCAACGGGAGAAACTTTGTCGAAGGGTGAATATCTTTGCAGCCATTGTCTTTCTTCGACAACATACGGATCTCCATATTCAGCAATCCATGAGGGGCCCGCCAGCCAGCGATGATAATTGGTCATGTCCAGAAGCGGAACTTCACATACCAGCGCACCAAACTGTGTGGGATAGTCTGTCAGCATGTTGCCAATCAACAATCCTCCGTTGCTCCCCCCCTGTGCTGCCAGGCGGGTTACACAGGTCACCCCACGTATAATCAGATCATTAGCAACTGCCGCGAAATCTTCATAGGCGCGATATCGATACTGTTTTAGTGCCGCCTGGTGCCACTCCGGGCCGTATTCACCACCACCGCGAATATTGGCCACGACGTAAACTCCCCCTTTTTGCAACCATGTGCCCCCTTTAGAGCCCATATATTCGGGTGTTAAAGAGACTTCAAAACCTCCGTAACCATTCAACAGAGTGGGATGCTGGCCAGTGGGCGCAAGCTCTTTAGTGGCTATCTGAAAATAGGGAATACGGGTACCATCAAGCGATTTGGTAAAATGCTGAGTAACCTGAAAATCAGTTTTATCAAAACATTCTGGGGCTTGCTTCGCCACACGGAGCGTTTTGTTATCCAGATCGCCATAACTCAGGCAATAGGGCTGCAAAAAACCATAACTCACGAGTTGATAACGGTTGCTCTCCATATCAATACCTGAAGCAGAAATCGTCGTAAAGTCCGGTAATGCCAGCGTCTGGACGCAGGTCCACTGCCCCTTCTCTATTTTTAAAACGTCAACGATTCCAACCACATCCCGGATCAAGTTCAATAGAAGATAATCACGGGTCGAACTGTAACCCTGTAATGTAGTCTGTGAATCCGGCGTGAACAGGACGGTTAAGTCGCGCTGGCCTTGTTGAAATTCAATGAAATCTGTCACCAGCAAAGCCCCTGCCGGATAAGTTTTATCCGCTATTTTCCAGGTGCTGGTGAGTGTGATAAGCAGCCATTCATTAAAAAAATCGCAGGATGCATCCTCCGGGATATCGATGAATTCCAGTCTGCCCTGTAGAGTGAGCTGGTACGTGCGACTGCGATAAAAATCCTGACTGCAATGCACCAGTGTTTTTTCAAAACCCGGCGTATGATCATGCCAGCTCGAAACCATCATATCAGTAGTTTCGCCAGCATAAATCAGAGCGGCATCCCGGGCTGAAGTGCCACGCGTCCATCGACGAACACACCGCGGATAACCTGATGTGGTCAGCGTATTTCCCCCCGCATCCAGAGCCAGTAGTAAAGCGTTTACATCAAGCCAGGCAACTGAACTTTTACTCTCCGGAAGAAAGAAACCGTCCCTGATAAAGGTCTTGCTGAGCAGATCGAACTCTCGGATCTCGCAGGCATCGCCACCGCCAGATAAAAATACTAACGCCCGCGTGAAATCAGGATAAAGCAGATCAGCCCCACTGAAACTCCAGTTTGCGCCTTCATCTTTATTCAGACGATCTATATCAAGCACGGTTTCCCATTCTGGCTCTGCGCTCAGATACGATGTTTCATGGGTTCGTCGCCAGATGCCGCGAGGATGATGGTCATCCTGCCAGAAATTATAAATAGTATTGTGATAATGGGTACCCCAGGGAATGTTCGCCTGATCGTTTAAAGATGTCAGGATGAGCTGTTGCATCTGTTGAAAACGCCTGCTCTGGGTAAATTGCGCTATAGTTTTGTGATTTTGTGCTGCTACCCAGGATAGTGCTGCATCGCCAAGTGGTTGCTCAAGTTTACTGAGCAAATCATGAAAATGACTTTGCGTCATAACGATTCCTTTTATTGATAATTCAGGCCTATCAATTATTGAATGAGTTGAAGTCCAGTGATGTGAATAGCAATGCTACACAGCATCACAATTGATTTTGATAAAAAACCGTCTCGAAGTGGCGATATTTTAGACTATAAGTTCCCTAACGTTTTTTTTGTACGATTGACCTAAAAATACTTAATCGGCGAGAAATAAATAAAAGCGATTCTATACTAATTGTCCTTAAAAACTCACATGTAAAACTGCATAGAAAACACGAAAAATTAAAAATTATTCAGCAAAAAAAACAGGGTTATGATTAAAAATAAAAACCAAGGAAAATTTATTTTTAGAATATAGTTTGCCATCCCCCCCCACGAATCGTTAATATTTGATATGTGTTTATAAAAATTGTCATTAAAAATATTTACCACCAAAACCATTTCCAGAAGTCACACAAAATTACATATCTGTGGTTGTAAAGTGCTCGTGTTTTTTTAACCAATTGTTTATGGTATATTGAGCTTTCATCGTGTATGTTTGCGCTTTGTTAAGCTGGGTCATCGCTGTGCATCATTGATTACTTATTGACTGCATCAGTTTGTAGGAACATACATCCACCTCATTCGTTGAATTTATAAGGATATATTTATGAGAATTTTAGTTCTGGGGCTAGCCATTGTCATATCAGCTTCTTATTCTGCTATTGCGGACGTTAGTAACGATATTTCACAGCCGGGACGTTTTAGCGGAGACCTTGCCTTAGGTAGCTTAAGCGGTAAGACCAAGGAGCGTGTATACGACCCAGTTTCAGGTGGACATAAGAACAGCCAGCTCAACTGGAAATACAATAATGCTGCAATCATTAAAGGTTCTCTTGACTGGGATTTAATTCCCTGGCTATCGATAGGTGCCTCTGGCTGGACAACTATTGCTAGCCGTGGTGGTTATATGGACGATACTGACTGGATGGATGAGAGTAAAAAATCATGGACAGACCAGAGCAGACATCCTAATACACGTTTAAATTACGCAAATGAATTTGATTTGAACGTTAAAGGATGGTTGTTAAACGAACCTACCCATCGTTTTGGTATGATGGCCGGTTATCAGAAAAGCCGCTATAGCTTCAAAGCCACTGGAGGGTCCTTCAATTACACCGATGAAGATACAGGCCTGTCTGACGCTGGGACTTTCCCGGCCGGAACGACGGTTATCGGTTACAAACAACATTTTAAAATGCCATACATCGGCATTGTAGGTAGTTACCGTTATGAGCGTTTCGAGTTCGGCGGTAGCTTCAAATACAGTGGATGGGTGCGCGCAACTGATAACGATGAGCACTACCTCGGAGATACAACTTTCAGAACAAATATCAAGAACCAGAAGTTTTACTCTCTTGTTGGTAATGCAGGTTATTACTTAACGCCTGACGCAAAAATTTATCTGGAAGGGGCATGGAACCGAGCAACCAACAAAAAAGGAAGTTTGTCAGCTCATGATTATGGCTCAGGCGAAAAAAATAGCGCGGAGAACAGCGGTGGTATTGAAAGCTATAGCTTTATGACAACAGTCGGTCTGAAGTACTCTTTCTGAGTATACACAAGGCCCGGCTTGATATAAGGCTATCACTCAGTGTGAGTTCTTTCCCCAGCGTTAAAAACTGCACAGCCAATGTACCTCGTAAAAATTATGTAGTATCGTGGATTTGAGGGGCAAAGGAACGAAAACTCACGTTAAGCAATGATTTCTTCCTCAGCCAGTTTTTTTTAATGGCCGTAGATACCATTTATTCATATGTTCTATCAGCGTGGAGGAGTGTTTCGCTGTAACCGTCACGATCCATAATTTTTTTCACTAAGGGTTTAGCCTGGATATCAAACATTATTGTACGTTATGATTATTTTTGACTTTTTGACTCTCGCTGGTCTCAGTCGACGAAAGCTACCGAAAGTGAGTATCCGGTTTTCTTTCCAGATATAAACATCTGTCATATTGGTGTGTTCTCAGCTTAAGGGCAACAGGTGCGCCGAGAGGTATGTCAACCACCATACTTCACAGTTAAACAACTAAGTTAATGAAGCAACGTCAAATTTATCTTTGCGCATCACTGCCCATTTTCCAGCAGAGAGTGTTCTCATACCCAGTCTGTTAAGCATCTCGATTAGTGTCGGATATCCTATTTCCTCCTGTCATTCACGAGCATCAATAACGCCAGGTCTAAAACCTATATCCCGTATAGCCTGACTCTCAGTGTATTCGTAACGTAGTTAAGTTCGGTTGTTATATTCGTTTATTTTTTTCGATTATCGGGTGCGTAAATCAGGGCAGTATTCAGGTATTTCACACTGTATTAATTTACTAATTATCCATCAATTAGATTTATCAAGAAGAGGCTGCCCGCGACCGTCTGTAATGTTATCCCTCCATGAATTCCGTATGTTATTGATAACCGAATCAGGTAGCATCGCATAATCTAGGTCTTGGGCCAGCCAATGTCCGTTATGAAATGACCAGTCAAAAAAATTAAGGACTCCGCTTCCTCTGGCTGCATTTATTTGCTGCTTATGGATTAATATAAATGTTATAGCAGTTATTGGCCACGCGTTTTCACCTTTTTGATTTGTCAGATCCAGAGCTAATTGTTTTCCCCAGTTCGCTCCTTTCCCTGCAGCACTAAAAGACGATTGACTTGGATTGACAGTTTTACCATCAGCATTTATCATTCTAGTATAAGACATATTGTCAGGTTTTGCGTAACTATATTCGACAAAGCCGATGGCGCCACGAACACGCTGAACAAATACAGCAACGCCACTGTTTCCCTTACCTCCCATTCCGGTTGGCCAGTTAACGTTTGCTCCGGCTCCAATCTTTCTATTCCATTCAGGGTTAACTTTTGACAGATAACGAGTAAATATATATGTCGTACCTGAACCATCAGCCCGGCGAATAACTGCAATAGGAATGTCTGGCAAATTAAGGCCAGGGTTCAACCTTGTGATAGCTTTATCATTCCAGCGTCTTATGTTGCCAAGATAAATATCACCCAACACAGCTCCATCAAGAATCAGGTCTCCAGAAGAGATACCAGGAATATTAACGGCCACAACAACACCACCGATAACTGCGGGAAACTGGAAGAGCTGGAGCTTGTCAAGCTCTTCATCTTTCAGTGGAATATCTGTACCTGCAAAGTCAATTGTTCTGGCTTTTATTTGCCTGATGCCCCCAGAAGAACCAATTCCCTGGTAATTTACTCTTTTGCCGCTTATTATTCGATATTCAGCTGCCCATTTCTCATAAATGGGGACAGGGAATGTACCGCCCGCACCTGTCAGGCCACTTACTGCATGGGCTGGAATTAAAAAAAAAGAAAAAATAATAGTGGCGCTGGAGGTAAAGATATTGCGTGTGAAGCTCATATTTTACTCCAAATCAATTTTGATTCTTAACGAAAAAACCACTCAATGTCAATTTAGTGTCTGGTTGCGAGCTTTACATAATTACAAACTTACAAATTATGTGACATGGTTCAATATTTTATAATTTTATTCATTACTGGACTGACCCCACGCCCATAGACAAATTCTGTCCTCACGACGAGGCTTGTTCGAAGGCCTCCGGACTGACGCTGCCGGGTGACTGTGGCGCCGACCCGGTTGAAGAACACTTCAATGTAATCGAAGATATCCACCCGGGCCAGAACCCGGGTTTTGTATATTCTTTTCCTGATGCGTTATTTCTTCAGTGAACTGAAGAACGATTCGGCCACGCATTATCCTGGCAGTTGCCACGCCTGCTCATGCTCTGCGCCAGGTTATTGGCCCGGCAGAAGCGCAGCCAGTCGTCACTGTCGTACTGGCTGCCCTGATCGCAATGTGCGATTAACCTCGCCATCTGGTTTTCGACGCCAGACGGCCATCATCAGCGCGTCCAGCGCGAGCTCGCGAGAGAGAGTGGGCTTCCTCGATCAGGCAACCACGTTACGGGCGAAGATATGTTGGATAAATCGAACTTTTGCCGAGTAGTAAGATCAGATCCCGCATACCCTTATTACGTAAGCAATCCCGTAGCAAAGCAGAAGTTCAGAGTAACCAAGTGGCCCACCTACAGCAAAGCCCTTATCAACCGTGACTTCATGTCTGTCTGGCTGGATGACGGGGCTATTCAGCCCTGTGAATCACCATCGATCATGCAGAAACTTTAAGCCATTATTTGGGCTGACCTACACTGGGAGCATATAAATTGGCTGCTTCTTAAAACCCCAAACCCTTCGACTGGCTGGGAAAGGTGGATACAGAGACAGGGATAAAATAGCATACCTCCCGTGGTGTGATCTCCTGGTCTGGTTGACGGCGGGAAGATACAGGCCGGACGAAGTGTGCTGGGATAGTTGCCAACTGAGACTTAATTACAGGGCGTAGATTATACTCACTCGTGTTATTGGCCACCTCATTCTATAATGGGGGGCGTTATACGCGTACGGAGCACCTGATACCAGAGATATGTTCGACTGACGAAAAAAAACGAGAAATAAATTTAAATTACTACAATAGGATGAAAGTGTGATTATGACAGAAAAGAACAAGAATGAGCGTTCGACAGAAAGTTTCGTACGGATCTGTTTTGTTGTTAGTGTGATGGGAATTGGTTGGGTATTGGGTGTTTTAACTGGTCCGGATGCGTGGTACGCCAGCCTTGTTAAACCCTCATTTAACCCGCCTAATGCTGTATTCGCTCCCGTATGGACCGTACTTTATTTCATGATTGCGATGGCTGGTTGGCGAGTCTGGCTGCGCGCCAGAACGAGTTTCCCCATGTTGTTATGGGGAATGCAGATGTTGTTGAACTGGATGTGGTCTTCTGTATTTTTCCTAGCACATCAACCAGGGATTGCGCTGATTATTATCACGATGGCTTTGGTTTCAGTTCTCCTGTTTATTATCCTTGCCAAAAAATATGATAAATTAGCCTCTTGGCTTTTCGTCCCCTATGCTTTATGGCTTGTCTTTGCCACAATAGTGAATGCATCTATTGTCTGGTTAAATTAAAGCTGTGCTTATAATTTACTACGGACTGGTAGTTTAATCTGGTTAATATTAACTTCACTTCATGGTCAGGTATATCAATAGCATGTGTATAATCCTGGCCATGAACATAACGATCGATGCGAGCATCATCCTCAGAACCGCACTGACCGGGTGGGTTAAATTTATTTACCGTGCGGTAACTTTATATAAAACAGCAGCTATCTGGCGAGTTTACCTTTCCTTTCGCCGATATAGCGCCCGGTCAATATTATGCGGTTTTTCTGAAGAGAATATCAGTTGTAAAACATTAAACAGGAACAATGTAATGCGTTGAAATCAGGGTGTATCATCAATAATAGATGCTTACATCCGTCAAGGATATTACTGGAAGGTGACAAAAAATGTTGTTTGTTGTTTCTTTATTGTTGGTGATTTGTTTGTGATATAGGCGTTTACAGTACTTTTTTAATTTATACAATAAAAGCACTCTTCTGCATAAAAGTACTGCTAAGATTTTTCTTAACGAGTAATACTTAGATGGGAAATTAACCTTTTAAATACTCACAATGACGTGGCACAGGATGTTGTTCATCCATCATCAACGTATCTACTCGTGAGCGATTAACTGTTTATTCAGTTTATATTGTTTAATTCTGACAGAGAAGGTAATAAAATGATGTTGAAACGATACACATTGGCATGTGCCACTTTGCTGCTTCCTGGTTTAGCTTTTGCTTCGGGTAACACTATTACATTTCAGGGCGAAGTGGCGGCTCAAACCTGTTCGATATCAGTAAACGGGAATGATGCATCACCGGTTGTTTTGTTGCCGACTGTAGGTACCGCTCAGCTTAATGAAGCTGGAAAGGTTGCGGGCGCGACGACTTTTGATATTGGCGTTACGGGGTGTACCGCAAGCGATGACGGAATGAGTTTCTCAACTGTCTTTGTCGGTAATCAGGTAACCAAAGCAGGTAATTTAGGTAATACGGGGACTGCCCAGAATGTTGAATTGCAAATTCTTGATACTAAAGGCATAGAGATTGATTTTACGAACGGTTTCACTGGAAACCGGGATTTGGTTCTTGCATCGGGACAAACCAGCACGAACTCAACTTATACTGCGCAGTATTTTGCAACAGGGGCCGCAGTACCCGGCAGCGTAATGTCAACGATGCAGTACGCAATTTCTTACCAGTAAATTACAGGGGCCTGATTGAGGGCCCTTTCTCCTTGACGATCAATACCCCTGAACAGGGAGCAAGCTAAGTTTGATTGTGCGGCAGTTTTTTCAACACTGACTTATAATCATCGTACCCAGAAAACTATTTTCCTCTTGTCAGAACAGGGTATGAGTATGATTGCATCAAAGCCATCGTATTTTCTGCGTTGCCTTACTCTCGCTCTCCTTGCGTTAATGGTGAGCGTGTCCAGCTGGGCCAATGTGACCATGACCGGAACACGTATTATTTATCGTAGTGATGTACGCTCCGTTGATGTCAATCTGGCAAACAATGGAAATATCCCTTTTGTAGTACAAACCTGGTTTGACGCTGGAAACATCAACGATGGCCCGGAAAGTAAAACAAATGTCCCCTTTGTCGCAACTCCTGCCTCATTTCGTATCCAGGCCCGGGCCGGGCAGGTTGTGCGCGTCTCTCACACCGCTTTGCGTCGTCTACCCGAAGACCGTGAATCCGTTTTTTACTTTAATTTCCAGCAAATCCCACCGTCTAATGCCGGTGGTTCTGCCGCTGAGGGCAGAAATAAAATGTTGGTGGTTTTACGTAACAGGGTAAAATTATTTTATCGTCCTTCACGGATAGGTAGTCCTCCCGCGAATGTCATTTCAACTATTAAAGCCTCTACTGCGAGAGAGGGTAATCGCATCGGTGTGACACTTACCAATACTTTACCTTTCTATCTCAATTTAACGCGCATACAGCTAAACGGAGCCAGTGGCTTGAAGCTGACCGCTGGAGATATGGTAACACCGTATGGTAGCCGCACTTTTTGGTTTACTCGCGCCGCGAATTCGGGGAATAACACGATTTCGCTGACCGTTATCAACGATCAGGGAGCTGGCATCAGTGGTGACATACCGTTATAGACGGTCCGTTTGCCCTCTTAAAAAGGCCGCTTTCTTGTTAATTCTGGGTACTGGAAGTTATGTTCCGCTTTCACTGGCAAAGGACTACTACTTCGACCCGGAATTATTAAAAGGAGCATCATACGGGCAGGATTTGGCCAGGTTTAACCAGACGCAACCCGCTGCCGAGCCGGGAAAACATGTACTGGATGTCTTCGTTAATGGTCAGCTTGTTGCAACGGGCCAAACCATCATGTTCCATGCGGAGGAAAGCGGCGAGATTTCAGCTTGCCTGTCCCCGGATCTTATGCAAAAAACGGCTATTCGCGTTCAGTCACGAAAAGAACGTAAATATCCTGATTGTTTATTGCTTTCGGAAACAGGCCAAGCCGTCACTGAAGCGCTGGATATGACGACTCTGCGTCTCGATCTTCGTGTACCACAACAGGCTCTAGTGCATATGCCGCGTGGTTATATTCCCGTGTCTGAATGGGTCAGCGGCGTACCGGTAATGTATTTACGTCATAACACCAACTTTACCCGAACTGATGATACTCGTAATGACTTTAGCTATAACTATCTCTGGAGTGCCGTAAACGCAGGGACAAACCTGGGTCTTTGGCAGGTACGTCATCAGGGTAATTTACGGTATTACGAAAGCGATGTAGCTGGCAGTGAATATAAATACAATTCAGTACGCTCCTGGATTGAGCGTCCTCTTCCCGGGATCGATAGCGTGCTGGCAATTGGAGAAAGCTATACCAGTAACAGTCTGTTTGGCAGTTTATCTTTTAACGGGATTAAATTAGCGACGGATACGCGAATGTGGCCCCAGAGCAGGAGGGGCTTTGCGCCCGAAGTACGCGGGGTTGCGGCAACCTCGGCACATGTTGTAATACGGCAGCTAGGACAAATTATTTATGAGACAGACGTACCGCCCGGTGCGTTTGTGATCCGTGACTTGTATAACACGCGCGACCAGGGCGATCTTAGTGTCACGGTCAATGAAGCTACGGGGCGGGTTTCATCCTTTACCGTCCCTTATACCTCCGTCCCTGACTCCATGCGCCCCGGCAATTGGCAGTATGAACTTGCTGCCGGGAAAGTCAGGGATTTCTCCTCCGTTGATAATCAGTTTGTTGAAGGTGTTATACAGCGCGGGATAAGTAATACGCTTACTTTGAACAGTGGCGTGCGTGTCGCGGATGATTATTTTGCTGGCCTTATCGGAACGGTTGTTAGCACCCGGGTGGGGGCATTCGGATTAAATGCCACCTGGTCTCGCGCAGAAATAATCGATCAAAGCGAAACAGGATGGCGCAGTGAGTTAAGCTACAGCCGAAACTTTAATACCGGAACCAGTATTGTCCTGGCGGCCTGGCGCTACTCCACGGACGGCTTTCGTGACCTGCAGGATGTACTCGGCCAACGTCGTCAATACCAGAACAGCGTGGAGTACTGGTCTGACAGTTTAAATCAGAAGAATCGTTTTTCTGCTTCGGTTAATCAATCGATGAATAGCTGGGGTATGCTTAACTTCACTGCCAGTACCAGCGATTACTACCATGATTCATCGCGGGTAACGCAACTACAGCTGGGATACAGCAATAGCTGGAAAAGTATTGGGTACAATCTCAATGTTGCACGTCAGCGTACTGTCATGGACAGGGGGCGTTTTTTCAATAGCGTTAAAGATGCAGACTTTGATACGACAGGAGAACAGCGAGTCACTGAGACGCTCTTCTCGTTTGGGGTCTCGATCCCGTTTGATTTTGGTAAAACAAAAGCCATCGCCTCGCTGGACATGACACGCACCGGTGATTCCCGTTCCGGAATACTCAATATTGCGGGGACGACAGGTGACGACAATCCGCTAAGCTGGTCAGGATATACGGGACTGGAAAATTATCAAAACAGCCATACTGCCACGACTGCTGGAGGCAGTCTTCAGCAAAATACGTCGCTGGGTTCACTACGCGCGTCAGCCAGTACCGGGGAAGGTTACCGACAATATGGTGTTGGTACTTCCGGTACATTGCTTCTGCATCAGGGGGGAGTCACGGCAGGGCCTTATGCGAGCGATACCTTCGCACTCATAAATGCGCCAGGTGCGAGGGGGGCGAAAATCCGCAATGGACAGGGAGCGCAAATCAATCGGTTTGGCTACGCGATTCTCCCGTCCTTGACGCCCTATCAGTATAACACCATAACGCTGGACTCTAGCCAGATGGATGAAGACACAGAATTGTTGGGAGGCAGTGAAAAAGTCGTCCCTTACGCTGGCGCGGTGGCGAAAGTTACGTTTGCCACGCTGCGAGGGCAAGCAGTTTTAATCACCACCCATTTACCAAAGGGGGAGTATCCCCCAATGGGGGCTGATGTGGTTGATGTCAGCGGAGATAGCAAGGGAATGGTTGGCCAGGGAGGGCAGATTTATGCGCGAATTGATGAGCAGAGCGGGATTCTGGTCGTTAAATGGGGAGAATCTATGAATGAACAGTGTGAGGTGCATTACGTCTTACCTTCACGTTCCGGCGAGCGCTTTATCCATTTAAATCAACCCTGTGTTCCACGGGGAGACAGATGAGCATGGGTATTTTAAAGATTTCAGGAGTGCTGGCGCTATTGCTAATGTGCCAGATGTCCTGGGCAGTATGTAGCCGCGTCACGAGTAACAGCACGCTTTCTCAGGCCGCGATAAACGCCGGATATACGGCGACAAGCTGGACCGGGGCCTGTGATACATGCAACGGCAGAAATATTGGTATTCCCGGAGTTATCAGCTTGAGCAGCGGAACATTTCAGCCTTCAGGCACATTGCTCGCCAGTTCATCTATTAGCTTTCTGAACCAGGGGGCAACAACGGCCTATACTGCAAATCAGATCTTGTTTCGCTGTAACGTGGCCGATGCCGATAGTTTATATGAAATGTATGCCACGAACGGAGACAATACCTGGACAGGAATGTATGCAGCGAGCGAAGTGGAGGGGGCTTACTATAGCTATGTGCGTAACGTTGCCGTCCGGCTCACTAACCTGAAAACAGGGGCTTACTTTTCGCGTTTCTGGCAAGGAAGGAAGCTTTCTGAAGAAGACTGGTTCTCCGACGGCACCTATATTTATATACCAGCCAGTGCGTTTAGTGACGTCATGATGGAAATTTTTCGTATCGACAGCACAACTTATTTCAGTAACGCCTCCAATCGATACACCTATATGTATTCGCAACCTCATGGTTACACTGCTTTTAAAGGCCCTGGGCTGAGCGCCAACGTCACGGAGGGGGCCGACTCCGCCTCAAACTACAATGGTTGGTACAACGCTTGGCCGGGAGCGTGGAGCCTGTATAGCACCGGTGTGACGTTTGTTCGCGGCGCGACCTGTCGGGTGAGTGATTTCCCTAATGTGGTGGCTCTCCCCACCATTACGGCAGCGCAGTTGAGCCAGGGGGGATCCAGTCAGGCGGGATTTAACGTCACCATTGAATGCGAAACCGGCGCGTTGTCCAGTACCAGTCAGTCAACAACCAGCGCGGCAAACGTCGCAATGGGATTTTTAGTGAATCAGCCTGGCGCGGTAGCCGCGGCCAGGTCGCTAGGGTTGATCACCTCCGGAGGAGGATTAACCTGGCTGCTGGATAACCATTATGGTGCTGGTGCAGGTGAGGCCTCCGGAGTGGGGATTCGTATTTATATGGGCAGCGGCAGCGCGTTAAATCTGTTGCCGGACCTCACCTCTTATGGCACGGGCAACCCTCGGGGATGGTATGCATTCAGAGATTTAACGACCCTTGTGTCGAGTGGCAATACGGACATCTACACGGGAAGTTTTACTGCGTCGCTTGAAGCTCTGGGCCAGCAACCAGTTACGCCAGGTACGGTGAATGCGCAATTGCAGATTATGGTCAGCTTTCAATAGAGGGAAAGAAATGAAGTTTTTACCCGCCTTGTTGATTATGTTTACGTTTCTGCCCGTTGCTCGGGCGGTGGTTAACGTTGAGGGAACCAGGGTAATTATTCATCAGGGCGAACTTTCGGCATCGCTCACACTCTCTAATTCAGAGGAACAGCCCACGATGGTCCAAATCTGGAGTGATAATGGCGATCCCCTCACGCCGCCTGAAAAAACGACCACGCCGCTTATTGCTGTTCCTCCGGTATTTAGTATGAAACCAGGTGAAGTTCGTGTGGTGCAACTTATGCTGACGTCTACAGGAACTTTATCGAAAGATAAAGAGTCACTATTCTGGCTGAATATTTACCAAATCCCACCTAATACCGCTGCTGTATCTGGGGTCAGGCAAGTAGTGTTGCCACTGCGTCTGAGGATGAAAGTCTTTATTCGTCCGGAAGGGGTAGATGATCCGGTAGAGCAAGATGGTAATAAACTTCGCTTTATTTTACAGTCAACCCAAAATGGAGAACGAATGTTAGTCACAAATCCCACGCCGTGGCATATGACTTTGACAAATATGAGTTTTATGAGGTCTGGCCTCGGAGGCGTAATGGTGGCACCGGCGTCGAGTGTTAACATTCCTGTTGAACCAGGAAAGGGAACGCGACCGTTCAAGTACGAACTTATTAACGACCTGGGCACCCGCTGGGTGTACAGTGTGAGATAGCAAATAACTCACACTTAATGATACAGTCCACTGTGCTGAAGATAGCTAATTATTGCATATATCCTCCCGTTCTCGTGTGGTCACAATATATTTGATAATTAATACTGTGCGCAAAGCGCGCAACTATGATAAACAAAGATCAGCGTAAATGAGTCTCAACTGAGTATTGTTTTTTAGTCCGGAAGCCCAAGACCCTTTAATCCCATTTGCTTAATGACTCGCAAGTTTTGCTCGTGAAAACGGGTATCATTCTGGTCTTTTTCCTGCCGTCTGTCGGCTTTCTCAACCAGGTAGCAGGTATCTTTACTTATACCTTTTGCCTCACAGTTTTTTAATCGTTCTTCTTCTGTTGTCATCATTGAACATCCTGCCAGTAAAAAAATAAACCCAACCGAAAAAAGTGATAAACCTTTCATTTTCTTCCTTAAAATAAACGAGGTTGTCTAAGGGGAAATACACGGTGTGGAATCCTACAGCGTATACCTGAGAGAATTATTCACTTTGTTGATGTACAGTCAATGTCATAATGCTGGTTCGTTTAATAATTATTAATATTTATAGTGTTTTTTTTGAGAGTAAAGTGGGAACTAAACATATAACCCATTATTTTAGGGGGTTATTGCCTTGGTTGAGAAATTTCTGTTCGCTGAGTGCAGTTGGATATCTGTGCATAAATCATTTTAAGAAGACAGCGAACAGCAGTTTGGGGTGCACATTTTTGCGTTTAATTCAACTGTTATCATTAAGTGTAAAATAAAGTAACGATAACTGTGTGTTATTGTTTTCAGTCTATATGCTTGCTACTTTTTCATTTCAGGACCTATATTTTAATAAAGGAAACATATGAAAAAGATGATCGGTATTATTGGTTCGTTAATGTTAATTTCTGGAACTGCAGGTGCAGCTACCTCTACAGCAACTTGTGTAAAGACAGACAATGCCGCAATAGAGGCGCTATTTGATCGCTGGAATGCTTCGCTAAAGACCGGTGATCCGCAGAAAGTGGCTGAAAACTACCTTT
Organism: Enterobacter cloacae complex sp. ECC445; assembly: GCF_021892025.1. Lineage (NCBI taxonomy): Bacteria > Pseudomonadati > Pseudomonadota > Gammaproteobacteria > Enterobacterales > Enterobacteriaceae > Enterobacter > Enterobacter cloacae complex sp. ECC445. The sequence goes on from NZ_JAKLRZ010000011.1 coordinate 19,621, forward strand.
CCGATGCCGTATTATTACCAACAGTCTCAAACCAGGTACGCCTGACAGACGCAGAACGTGAGGATTACTTTAAACATTTCCTGGAAAAGAATCCCGTAGGACACATTGACAGTCGTACTATTCGTATTGGCTGCAATAAAGCCATTGATACCGGAACTTATACATTTACTTTTGCCGATAATTCAAAAGTTTCAGCCCGCTATACTTTCACTTACGCCTGGACCGGTGACGAGTGGAAAATTTCATCGCATCATTCTTCCGCTATGCCGGAGTCCTAATGTTGAACGGGTGGTGGCCGAGAGGCTACCACCATAAGAATGCACCCACCTCATGTTCAACCCTGCATAATACCGTCACCATCCAGCCAAAGTTTATATATTGTTGAACTTTTTAGGTGATATTAGACTCCTAATACGATTAAACTATTCATGTCTTCGATGATGTAGCGAGGTGGGGCAGAGTCATACCTGCTATCACTGTTTTGAAGACAGGTCAATATCATTATTTCCTGTTTTTTAATGTTTCCAGGGGGGGAAGGCTTTGAGTGGCGTTGTAATTAAAAAGAATGATAAAGGTAGCTCAATCTTGTTGGTTATATCAATACTGAATTTCGCGATTTGGTTCGTCACGGGCTGGATCTTTTTGCATAAAGATTTTGCTGAGTATGAAATAATAATCCCTATGATTATTTTGTTATTACATACAATAGTAGCACTAACCACGTTTGTTTTTGGCGCCTGTTGTTTAAGAAGACATAACAAGCTTAAGGTATTGATTGCTATGTTTATTTCTTTATACTTGATCTCAATCGTTTTGAGCATAATCTATCAAAACTGGAGTTCAATTATAAACGTGTGAAGCTTGGTTTTGGATGTGTCGGGTTGTTTTTCTGGCGTGTGCACATTTACGTAGCGTGCTTGTCAAAAAAGAAACCGTAAAGTCCATTCTTCTCTGAGCACTGACGTGAGCAAAAGAAGCGTTTAGCTCTCTTCTGGCATCCCAAAATTCGCTATCCGCGATCGCCCAGGCTCTTTTGCTCGTTACAGTGTGTGCTGAGGATTGCTGGCGATGCGGTACTATTGCATCTAAGTGAACGGCGGAATGGCTTACCGTGACATAGAATGAAAGCCAATTGATGTAAACTACATTGCAGAAGATAACGGTTATTTAGTCCCTGTATACGTTGTTACATGTAATCTGGTGGTGCAATTAATATTCATTTTCTTATATAAGGATGTAATAAATGAAAAAGCTCACTAAAGTTCTTCTCTCCTCGTTTGTTCTGTTCTCGTTTTCTTCATTGGCGGCCGAAGATTTACACAATAAATTGACTATCCAGGCTATTCCTTCTTCAGAGGGAACCGTTGTGGTTGAAGGGAAGCCAATGTACGAAAAAACGTTCAACGTTGTTGTGTACAGCAAAGCTAAAGAACCGATTGAATTAACTGGTTTTGTAGGCTGTTACAAAGCTTTTGATGAAAACGGTAAGGAGTTCGATGTGAGAATGGTGCAGGCAGATCTGCTCGGAACTCTGAAGGCAGGAGCTAAAGAAGGTGAAATATCTTTCGTCAGCAACGATGCATCTGTCTACAATGCCAAATTTGTAAAATGGTCTTCCCGGTGCCCCAATCTGGCAGAACGTCCATAATAAATATGATCTGACCCCACACTTTCCTCACGATGATTGATTCTAAAGAAGATGGCGCTGGCTCACCGGTGTGGGTCTCTCAGCGCAAGGATGGTCATCAACGTTTTGCATCGTCTAAGTCGTTTACGAATCCAGATATATTTCTCAAGATTTTGCGTGTAACGAGAGGCTCTAAGCCAGTATCGGCAGGCATTAAAATATTCACCACTACACTCGTAGAATGATGCCATTTCTATATATATTTCTTCTCTTTCCATTCCTGACCTGCGCATGACCTGTAATCAGCATGTTAGTGTCATGCTGGTTATCTCGCCGATATTTGATTTCCCGGTTGGCTTACGTCACTTAAATTAATCGGTGATAAAGAAAAGGCTTCAGCCATACTGCAAGCTTTTCACGGCGAGATTTGTTGGATTTTGCCGGTCGTGCCTTTTGGTTGGGGCTCGCACCGGCATGATAGGGTTCAGTCCACAGGCTTGGGCTTGGCCTGGCAGGTATCACTGATCTTTATAAATTTGTCGTTATAGACAAGATAGTGATTTCCCGGCAGACGCAGCGCTGGCTGACGAACCACATCACCGGGACGCAGATACCACGCGTCACCCTCATCTTCGGTCGAATCACAACCGGGTTTGATCAGTAATTTAAACCAGGTATTACCGGTATTACTCACTGTTCCTGCTACCTTATCGAACGTCCATTGGAACTGAACCTGACGCGGTCGTACTACCAGAATGGTATCCATCACCACCACCGGCTCCATGCTGACCTCACCGCCAGTCGGACTTCGCATCGTCAGGTTGCGCGTAGGGATCTCGCGAAATGAAACCCGATAGTAGCGTTCGCGGTTATCTCGGGGGCCGTGATAATAAAATTTGAAATATTCACTTTCACCAGCCTGTAACGTGAGCTGTCGTGGGGCAAACAACAGTTCACCATCCCCAGGCCGGGAGCGCACTTCGCTCCCACCCGGGCGATCGATGGCGCTGATGGTGATGCGATACAGCCGCGCACTTTTGTTATTGTTCACTACTCGTTTACTGGCGAAATCCATCTCGGCCGGCAGGGAGAAGGTGAGGTTGCCGACCGAGATAGCCTGCGTCTGAGTGGCTGCCAGAAGACAGACCAGGCTCAGCAGGGCCTTAGTCAATGTTACGCCACGTCGCCTGAACATGAATTTCTCCTGAAGCGCTGACTTCGCCAAACCAGCCGTTATCGTCCACCGTACGCAGTGAAATGGGGTTATTCATCGGAATAGAAAATTTTACCGTCGTCTTATCCAGTTGCCCGACGTCCCCGGAGATATCGGTCCATGGCGTAGTGAGCCAAAGTGCTTCGGACATATCCCGCCAACTGTCATCGCACCCGGCATCGTAGGACTGCTCCGTTCCGTTGCGGGTAATGAATGAAAGCGTCGCCGGAAACGGCACTTTTTCCGTGCCGTCATCGGAGCTGAAGAGACAGTAGGAACGCCCACCAATCACCTGTGCCGGTCCGGTCACCTTAATGAGCACTTCGTCGGCGGCTGTTTTACCGCTGGTGGTGACGATGTAGCCGAAATCAAGTGCTGGTTCCTCGCTCCCGACAAATCCCTCTCGTGACGGAGAGGTTGTATATTCGTCGGAGACAATGCTGACGCTAAAATCACGTGGTTTGATAATCAGTGTATTGGAGGTGGAAAACTCATACCATCCCGACTCCGGCGAGGTGGTGTTCTGGAAGCGAAAATTGAACAGATCCTTGGTGTTGATATCGCTGATTCCGAGGTTCACCATCTGCTTAAAGAAGTTGCTTGAAAAGAAAACATAGACCGAATCGGCGCCTTTCATCTCATTAAAGTTATAAAAATAGGTGGTGTTGCTCACTGGCTTCCAGGAACTGCCATTCAAACTGAATTGCATATCGTATATGCCTACGGCAGAGGCAAGCGACGAGTTAGCAATTGCCGGGAAAATACGAATCGAGGTGTTACTTAACCCATTAGTCTGCAGGGTGTAGCTCACCATTTTGCAGCTTAATCCCGATCGGCTGCCAATGGTTTGGGGCCGACAGTCGGCATTGCCCTCACCGAGGGTCGGTACGCCGTCACTGTTGATAAAGACCTCCGCAAGGGAATTGGTGTTGATCAACCTCAGATTTGCGGCTTTAGTATGAGTGACGTTGCGCACAAACCAGTTGCCGGAGGCCTGATCTTTACAGCGCGCACCGCTGCTGGCGTCATAATTCACAGAGGTCTGACAGGCATTGATGGTCATCGTAAAGCTACCGCCGACCGGCATTTGTTGCAGATACTGATAGAACGCGTCAGACATCATGCCATGCATCCACTTTGCGTTTCCGCTGGTCACTGTCGCGCCATAAAATCCGCTGGCGTCGGTGGTTTGTGGCAGAATAAGGCTGGTGGCGATATCACAACCGGTATACCAGTTGATGCAGCGAAGACCGGTCAAAGGGTGCGACACTGGTGAGTTTTCCACCCACATATCAAACTTCCATCCAGCTGTCAGGGGGGTGTTGTAGCCATTATCGATATAGCCCAAGCTCACCTGATATCTGCTTCCAGAGCCGTTATATTTCAGCCCCGTCCATCGGTTTGACCCGGTCATACGTGGATCCAGCGGGCCGCCGGGCGTGACAAAATAGTTATCATCCGAGTTGTTTTCCACGAAGACAAACTGCCTGTCCGGTGCATCTGGCCTGATGGTTTGGGTGACCGCAGCGTTCACCCGCGTGATACAAAGCGCCGCTGTGAACATGACCAAATATGCCAGCCATTTAGCTTTCATTTCCTTCTCCTGTCTGCTGCGTGCGGGCATAAGTGGAGAGACCGGTACAGACCACATCCCCAACCCAGATGGCACCACGTGCGTTGCTGAGCTCCAGCGCCACTTCGCAGGTCTTATTGCCCCCATAGTTGAAATCGATGGTGGGATATTTCTTATCAACATCCATAACAAATTCGCCGTTTTCATCGGTTCGGGTCCGGCCGATATGATTATTAATCCGCGCGTTAGCCATTAGCGTGCCGTCTTCCGCGCGGATACGACCGGAGACAGTGACCATTTGTTTTACCTCTGGCTCAATCACTGCGACGTTGCCGGGATAGAGCGTCAGATGGCTCTTGCGGCCGCTGACGATGTCGTAGCTGTCGAGTGAGTTTTTACTGTTCTGCAGCTCCACCTCATACCTTCCATAGGGAGAAAGTGGCAGATAGTTACGCTTCCCGCTGAGTGCGTAAATTCGCCCGTTGACTTTGGCGCTTATCTGACCATCGTCATCCAGCCCGGTGTTGAGTATCACACCGGCATTACCGTCGGTGCGCCCGCTGGCGGCCAGGTTTTTGCCCTGCCAGCCAGCACTGCCGCTGGCCGTCAGGTTGGTATTCACGTAGCCATCCGCTGCACTGTTGACGTTTAAGGTTCCACTGGCGTAGCGGGCATCAAACTGGGCATAGGCGCCACCGCTGAGGGTCTTGTCATCCCCGGTATCCCCGGAAATAGCCCGCGACACATTGGCGCCGATGGTACGAATTGTTCCTTCATCAAACTGCTTGCGCGCCGACAGGTTAGCCATGGTGTAACCGTTCTGATGGGTCATCCCCGCACTGAACCAGTTACCCAGAGGCAGCGAGAGGTCAAGAGCAACATATTTCCCGGTATTAGTGTTGCTGCTGCCATTGTTAAAACGCTGGATCCCCGCCCGCAGGCCAAGAGACCCAAAGGTGCCACTGTAAACTGTCTGATAATAATCCGCGGTGTAGTAATGGCTGTTATAACGTCGGTCATCGTTGTAGCTGATAGTAAAGGTGCCCAAATTCGACCACAGTGCGTTGAGGTTGAGGGTTCCTCCAATAGCCCGGTTATCAGCATTGCTGCGCCGTAATTGATCGCCAATACGCGTTTTCTCCTGGTTAACCCAAAGCGAACTGAAGCCCCCGGGCAACGTGGCGCTGATGCTGCCAATGCTGCTCCATGAGCTATCGCTGGCCAGCATATTTTGCAGGTTAACGTTAACTGATTCAGTGAGCGGCAGTGTCACTCGGGTCTCGCCCACTGCCTGATTGTCATAACCATATCCGGTTGCAGCCCAACTCAACGTGTCGAGCGAGCCGGACGCCGAGACGCCGGCCAGCCAGCTCTCTTTTGCTGGCCGAGTCTTTTTCCCGCTCTCCGACCAGCGATCCATATGAAAGCTGCCGCCCCATACCTGCCACGCCAGTGGCGATCCGACGCCGCGTCCCCGACTGAAAAGCTTATTGACTCGCTGGGTGCGTTTACTGACTACGCGGCCGTTAACAATCACTTCCACTTCCACATCGTAAATACCGTACGGTAGTCCACGGGTATCCACTTCATAGCTACCCATAGCGAAGTTCTGAACGCTAAGCAGTCGCCCGTCACGCAAAAGATGGACCTCTCCCGCCGCCGGTAAAAAAGCAACCACCGGCGTGGTCGACTGGCTGCTGTCGAAAACGGTGGAACTGGCCTGATTTCCCCAGGAAAGACCGTAAATCTTCCCGGCCGAAATGGCGGTCATCGGTCCCAGCGACTGCAGGTTCCATGTATCGAGCATTCCGCCCGCAAAACGGTGGCCTGCAAAATCGCGCTCATACATTGCCTTATATAATTCGCTGTCTTGTTGACCGCTGCCGATACCGTACAGCGAACCATCCAGCACTACATGGTGCTCCCGCAGAGCGGTGACGTTGTTCAATGACAGGTAACTGGAGGTATTGCTTCCACCATTGCGCATCTGGTTGTTATAGACGCCAAGGTTATAGGTCAGGTTGCTGCTAACGGCGTTCACGCTGGACTGGCCAATATCTTCGCTGCGCGAGCGCAGCACAGTACCCAGCGCCTCGCGTTTGACCACCAGCTGTAGCAGTAACTGGCGCAGACTGAGATCCAATTGCGCATTGTCTGTCAGGGTAATGGTGAGCGCTTCGCTGAAGGGAACGTTGGCGAGACGAGTCAGTTGCTGCCGGGTTTTCTCGCTTACGCTGGCGTTATCGTCTCTCTCCTCCAGCTGTATCTGTCTTATACGCAGTTGGCTACCATCCAGCCAGATAAAGGCACTGCCGATCCGCTGATCGTCCTGAGTACCCTGGCTACCAGCGAGATGAATATAGAGCGGGACGCTCATGCCGTCCTGCAACGCCTGACTGAAGGCCTGCGGAATCATCACGCCGCCAATCTGCTGTACGCTGGTGTCAGCAGCGCTGGCATCAGGCTGAACGAACAAAAAGATCATGCTGAAGGCAAACCGTGTCTTCAGTTCTTGGGAAATCCGTCGTAGAGGCATCGTCATTATCCATCTGCACAGCTGTCTATTTCACAGGAACAAACTGCTCACCCTGCCAAAGCGCAACACGTCCTTTTTTATCTGCAATATTCACACGCGTAAAACGACGTGATTTACCCGGCATCAGATAGTAATTTTCTTTACACTCCTTGCCGTCAGCAGCCCTTAGGCAGGGACCATAAGCCAGGATCCGCAGCGTTGCATTTCCTGAATTAGTTAACTCACCGTTGGCGTACTGAAAGCGGTAATTTACCTGACGGGGTGCCACGACCAGGATTGTGCCAATGCGTGCAGAGGCGGTCGCTACCGCGCTGCGGTCGGCTTTATCACGCTGCAGGTCACTGAGGGCCTGATCAAACCAGACAATGCGGTAATAGCGTTCTTTGTCATCTGATGGACCTTTGTAGAAGAAACGGATCACATCGCTCGCCTGGGCGGGCAGCAGCAGGCTGGCAGGGGTGAGCAGTACCTCATCGGGGTTGTCCATAGGGATAACCTTTCCGTCATCCAGCGGTGAGGAAAGTCGTTCGAGATGAATATTGATCAGGCGTCCGCTGTCGGTACTGTTTTTGATAGTCTTGCTTAGTGAGCTACTGCTGCTGTTCATAAAGGAGGAGATATCGCCGACGTCCAGCGCCTGCGCTGGCGCGCCCCCGATGAGCAGCAGCCCGAGGGCCATAAGGAATTTTTTCATTACAATGCCGTCCGTGAAAAAAAGCAGGGGAGGGCCCCTGCTGGTGCATCAGGTGGGTCAGCTGGCTTAGCTGGTCCAGGTGGCGTCGAACTGTACGCTGACGTCGCCGCTCCAGATCCCTTCTGGCAGGGTGCTGAAATCGGTGACTGCGGTAGTCCCGTCGGTTGTGCCACTGATGATGGAGAAGGTGAATCCGTCCTGCACGGTGGTACGGCCACTGGCGTTGTAACCATTAGCGAGCGCACTGAGGTTGCCGCCCAGTACTCCGTTTGCGGTATCGATCATTACGGTATCAGCAGCTTTTTCGACTGCCGCGCCGTTGTACTCAACGCCGACGTTAAGTGTGGAGCCGGAGGTATCTAACTGCGTTAAGGTATTAGTGATAAGACGCGAGGTCAGCTTAAAGTCGGTAGCCGTTGAGTCGCCCTCAATCGCCACGTCAAACAGACCCTTTTGCGAGTTGAAACCTTTGACACCTTCTGCATACTGGAACGCCAGGCTACCGAGGGGGGTCACCACAAGTTTGCTGGTCGTGTCCTTTTTGGCAGTCGCAGACCAGGTCGCTACAGCTTGAGCTGTTACGTCAGCCGCCTGTGCCACACCCATACCGGTAAACGCCGTTACCAGAGCTAATGCCAAGACCTTTTTTTTCATCGCTTTTTCATCCTGAGTTAAATTAAGGACATGATGTCCCGGTGAATCATCTTGAAATTTTTACGAGCTGTTAAACTAATTTATATAATTTGGAGTACAGCTTTGCCTCAGCGTTACGCCGATGGGTATATACTGTCTTCACGCTACAATTTTCTATTCTGGCAATCGATTTAGGTTGCATGCCTTGAGCTGTCATGCGAATTATTTCCATTTCCCGATCAGTGATTTTGTCTTTTTTAATATCTTTGCGGAGAAACCGACCGTTGATGACATAGGCCAGCTCTTTACGAATGTCACGACACAGGCCGACGTATACAATGCCCCTGACATCACTATTGTAATACCAGTAATTTGCCAGAGCCTCTGATTTTCTGGCCGCAATCAATACGACCTGTTTACCCTTTACGGCAGACAACCATTCGCTATCGCGCCTGATAAAGTCGGTTAAAGAAGCCGTGTTGATATTGATAAAAACAAAATCTTTTTTTATTTTTTCCGGCGACAGATAAATTAATTCCTCGATATCCAAAATTAGTTCGGATAATCCTTTGTAGAAGAAGGAGTCATGGGCAGACCAAATGTACTTATTGGAGCAGTATTTATATTCCATATGGTTTTGCACCTCATTGTCCTTGAAGTAATCATTTTAAAATGTCACTGCATACCATGCCTCTAAAATTGCAGGCGCGTATGGTTTCTCTAATCAGTCTCCATCAAATAAACGTCACATTACCCATCGCTATTGGAACGACAAGATCAATTTTTGATAATTATCTGCTTGGAATGAAATTTAAGTTTTTTCCTAATGAGTGTCAACGCGAGCGAAGAAAAGAGATTCTGTGTCTGGGTCAATATTTACAAAAAATGAAAATATCGATTTTTTGAGATGAGGCAAAAGGTATTTATTTTCATGGGGTTATTTGCATTATTAGATTCAATTCTTACCAATGTTTTATATTAACCAGGATCTTAGCCCTAATGTGTTAGGAATATTCTCAATGAGAGGGGCGATAAATATATAAAATCATCTGTGATTTGCGTCAAAATCAGGCAGTTAAACCAAAAAATAATTAAAGTCAGGTTTTTTCTCTAATGTTTAAAGCTGGCATTCAGTATGATATGCCGCACAAAACAGTTATGTTTATGTTAATAATTAGTAGATTCTGAATACATAGTGAAGGTCTATAAAATATCTATTCGCCAAAACAGATCCAGGCAGCAAGATTAACCGGCCATTGCTGAGTCTTCTTGCCCTCCCAGGCAAGTACTGGTGGCTTTCACCAGAAAAGCTTAGCTGCTTTTCTCAACGTTGAGCGACTCCGCCATTTCTGGAAGGACGATGCTTTTAAAGTCGGTCTGAAATTCAGGCTTTACCTCGACGATCACCAGATTATTGATGGTTCGCTCATTCGGTATGATGTGTTTGTCCCCCAGAAACTGGGGCTCCAGGGTGATTTTCTTTTTCCGATCGATTATGTCAGGTGCACGAGCAGCAAATGCCTTGTACGGATCGGCATTGAGATGTTTGCGGTAAGCACTCTCATTTTCATAGAGTTCGACCATGAATGCCTGACCTGGAACGTCGCTGCGTTGCAGGGCGTACATCGCCAGCGTACCTGCTTCCTGATCAACCGAAGCGGAAATCGTCTGTCTGGCCACGTCTGTAAAATCGTTGTCCCGATCGTGCCTGACGCCGAGCTCAAAGATATTCATCACTTGTTTATCCGGCGTGTCCGGTGTTGTTGCAAAGACAGGGCTGCTTATTAGCAGGCCAAGTAAAAGCATAAGAGTCTTTTTCAAGATGATCCTTTTACTGAAATGGCTGTTTAAGACGTTCGATCAGCTGGTGTTGGTAGGACGAAAGCCGATCGCTGCTGGCGCTCTCAAAGACCAGCGGAGGAAGCCACGTCATACCGGCGTGCAGGGCGCTTGCCTTCATCGGTAAAAACACATCCGCAAGCGTTACCCCGATCCTGCCGTCCGGCCCGTAAGTTGAGCTTCCCCCCGCAGCCGTACTGACTACAAGCATCTCCTTTCCCTGCCACAAACCGGGTCCGACACTCCCCCAGGTTTCATTCAGCCAGGCTTTCATCATCGGCGTAATATTGAACCAGTGGGTCGGGAAGATAAAAACGACACGATGGTGCGCACGCATCATTTTTCGCTCCGCGTCGCCATTAATCTGACGTGTGTCATAACCATACAACGTCTCAAGGTTGCGAACCGTCACGCCCTCCAGACTCTCCGCGGCTTCCTGCAACCCTTTTGTCAGAACGGAGCGTTCCGGATAAGGGTGAGAAACGATAACGAGCGTTTTCATGTTGGTCTTTTCACGACTATGAGCATGTCCAACGGACACGAGGAAGATTAAGGCAAACAAAAACTGTGCTGCTCCGCGCTGACGCACCCCCATCATAAAACCTCCTTTGTTTTAATACGGCAGTAAAGCGCTAGGGCGTAACGGGAGCCAGTTCCGGTAATCTTTCGACACTATAGGTTCGCGAATTGTCGGCACGGTGACGGATAGGGATGATCTTCTGGTACGCGGCCGAGTTATACCAGTCCTGGGCATTTTGGAGGCTCTCAAACTTGATCACAACCAGTCGGCCCTGTGCGCCAAATCCTTCTTTAACATCGGGTTCACCTCCTCTGACGATGAAGCGTCCACCAAAGGGCCTGAAAGTGGACTCAACCTGAGCGCTGTACGGCTTTATTTCCTCACGATCGGTCGTCTGAAACTCTGCGATATAATAAGCAGGCGTTGCTGCCAGGGCTGTCGCGAACCCGGAGAGTGTGAAAAGAGAGGCTATCGCTGTTTTAAACACCATCCTTCCTCCTGATTACCTTTCATAAAAGTGAATAAGGGCTACCGCGTCCAGACCTGCATGGCGTCTTTGGTTTGCGGCGTGTTTTGCGCCATGATCCCCGTCAGAACATGCGGCTGGTAGGTTTCTTCCAGAAACCGGATGTCCTCCGGGCTCAGTTGAAGATTTACGGCGTTTACCGCGCCATCGACGTGCTCTTTTTTTGTGGCCCCCACGACAGGAGATGTGACTTTTGTCAGCAGCCAGGCGAGAGAAATTTCCGTCATGGACACCTGATGCCGTTCGGCAAGTTCGGCGACGCACTCAATGATGATCCGATCCTGTTCAGCCGTGCTGTCATATTTCCCCCGCGCATAGCCATCCTCCGTGGCTCGCGGGGTGTGGCCTTCTTTACGGGAGAGACGGCCGCTCGCCAGCGCGCTATAGGGGGTCATGGCGATATCATCTTCAGCGCACAGACCGAAGAGCTCACGTTCATCTTCCCGCATGATCAGGTTGTAGTGGCTTTGCACGGAGACGAAGGGCGTCAGGCCTTCGCGTTCGGCAAGGGCGTTCGCCTTCGCCAGCTGCCAGGCATAGCAGTTTGAAATACCAATAGCGCGCACTTTGCCCGCCGTAACGGCGGCATGCAGCGCTTCAAGCACCGCGATCACAGGCGTGTTGTAATCCCAGATGTGGTAGATGTAGAGGTCGATGTAGTCCATCCCCAGATTCTGCAGGCTCTGGTCGAGCGATTGGGCTATGGCCTCTTTTCCGCCGATCCCCGCTGCAATTTGCGCGGCGGTTCGTGGCAGAAACTTGGTGGCCAGCACCACGTCCTCACGTTTTGCCATCTCCCGCAGCGCCCGGCCAACGTACCGCTCGCTGGAGCCGTTCTGATAGGCGATGGCGGTATCGTAAAAATTGATGCCCTTTTCGAGACCGTAGCGGATGATGTCCCGGCTTGCTGTTTCGTCCAGCGTCCAGCGGTGCTGGCCCGTTAACGGGTCGCCAAACCCATACATCCCATACAGATGCGGGAGACCAGTAAGTCACTTTTACCGAGCCGGGTATACTGCATCGTTATTCTCCCTCTGGATTATTCACGACGGTATTGAGCAGATCGACAAGCCTTGATGCGTGTTCCCGGGCGAGCGTTTTTTGCTGCGCGATTTTGTCGGCATCCCTGTCGGCGTAGCTGATACCGCAGGTATAAACCGGCGCCAGCAGCTCAAGATTGCACAGCCTTGCCGTGGTCTCGAACGGAATAAGATACGCTTCAATGGCATGGCCAAAGAAACCGTCAGCGGTATAGAGTGCCTGTGGCGCCCCCGTTGTGAAGGAGAGGATCAGCTTTTTGCCGCCCAGTTTCGCCGCTGAGCCATGCGCGAAGCCGTGGACAAAGACCTCGTCCAGCCAGTGTTTCATTAACCCGGGCACCTGCCCTGAGTCTTGCGGGATGCGCATGGCATGCTCATCATGTCTGGTGCAGCGTCGCAGGCGTTCCGGGTCATTACTTGCTGTCTGTTCCACCGTGTGCGCCAGTGCAGAGTGCTGCCCATGGCTCGATTCGCCACAGCGGACGGGCCGCAGGGGAACCGGCACCGAGTGACGAAACAACCTGGCAGGAGAAGGCAACGGTAGTCAGGATGTTGCATCCTGATGTTTTTCTGAGGGGAGCCGTCTGTGCCATATATGGCAGGTGAGGTTTATCCCGGACGGTGTAAGGTAGGGCTGAAAGCGAAAAAATATTTTCAGTTACCTGCTTCATTTAAGGACGCGATTCCCCCGGAAAGCGTCCTTTTTTTATGTCTGCCTCGGTAATGAAACGTCAGGGATGGTTATCCGAAAGAGAGACTTCCTGATTTGCACAGAAAAGCCCCGGCGAAAAGATGACGCCGCCGCAGGTTGTTGCGAACCGCCCACGCACTGACCACCGTTGTCCTTCTTTGCCCCGCCGGACAGCGGAAAGTGTACCGAATCGTCTTAAAACGGATGCTGAGATCCGCGGATATCCCCGTGCGAAAGGGATGGTTGATACCGTGTTGAAAGAACGGCTTATATCCTGAGACACTTTTACTGAACGACCGACAGGTGGGAACGCATGGAAACCAGGCGGAAGAGCACTGAAAAATACGGGGATAAGCAGGAATGAAACGCTATGCGGTTTAGGATGACCGTTTTTTTACTGGCGGCAGCCACGGTCCTGGCGGGCGTGAAATTTTTTCCCGCGGTGCTCGCGCATATCCATCACAACGGTGAGATCCGCGAGCTGGTCAAACACCCTGACACGGTCTTTCATAACTTCAGCCGCTGCAAGCGGGAAGTTGAAGATGCCAGCTACTGTTATAACGCGTACAGCGCAGCCATACAGATTGCAGAATCAAAAGACTGTACGCCTCAGGGCATTATGATGAAGCGCAAGTTTAAAAATCTGGTTGAACACAACGTATCGTCGGTTATCGAGGAAGAAATTATTGCGGAATGTGGTTCAGGAAACACCAGGAGGTGGCCGCATCGTGATGCCTGGCGAGTAACCTGTATCAGCATCCCTTAGCCGGCGAGTTCGACGTCACGATGGCCGGATGACGTTCTGGCCCTGCCTCACCGGAAAAGAAGAAGCACGCCCTGTCGTATTCATGACGGGCATGGGGATTTCCGGGGCGAATATCACCTCCGGAGATGGGTATGTTCAGGGTAAACCGTCTGCCCGGGATCCGGACAGAATGGGAAGGGCCGGGACACAAGAGCGGAGAAGGCGGACAGGCCTGTGGTGAGGGGTAGTATTCACATGCACGCAGCTGTACCCGGATGCCAGATCCGGCGGTACAGGGGAGACAGATTTTAGAATACGGATTATTTACCCTTATCCGTCGTGACAGGAGTGCTACGCTTAGCAGTCTCAGGCACCTGCGGACATCAGGGATGTCCTTACGGTTACGGCAGGTTGCTTTCATTTTTCCGGATGAGGATGAACCATGACGGATGATGCCCGTAAACAGCCCCAAACCGATCCAGCTGAAGAGAATGCCTTCTTTCCCTCCGCGTATTCGCTCAGTCAGTTTACCAGCCCTGTCTCCGATCTCAGCGGGGCAGATTACCCGAAACCGTACACTGGCACCCATAAGATCCTCGTGATTGCCGCGGATGAACGCTACCTGCCAACCGATACCGGGGCACTGTTTTCCACCGGAAACCATCCCGTTGAGACCCTTTTGCCCTTGTATCATTTGCGGGCGGCAGGGTTCGATTTTGACGTGGCCACCCTGTCGGGCCAGATGGCAAAATTCGAGTACTGGGCGATGCCCCGTGAAGATGACCGTATTATGCCTTTCTTTCGGGAGACGCTGCCGAAATTCAGGAGCCCTCAAAAACTGTCTGATGTTGTCAGCCGGCTGACGAAAGACAGCGCCTATGCCGCGGTCTTCATTCCTGGCGGGCATGGTGCCCTGATTGGACTGCCCGGGAGTGAGGACGTGGCGACGACCCTGCGCTGGGCCATGCGGGAAGATCGTGTTGTCATCTCACTGTGTCATGGACCTGCCGCGTTTCTGTCGCTGCACCAGGGAGACAATCCGCTGCGCGGGTATTCGGTGTGCGCCTTCCCGGACAGTGCCGACAAAGAAACCCCGTCGATGGGGTATATGCCGGGGCATCTGACCTGGTACTTCGGTGAGGCCCTGCAGAAAATGGGGCTGAACATTGTTAATAGCGACATCAAGGGAACGGTACACCAGGATCGTAACGTACTGACGGGGGACAGCCCCTTCGCGGCGAATGCACTTGGCCAGCTGGCCGCAAACGCGTTGCTGGCCCGGTTTGCCGGGTAACGGCCTGTAAGGGGCAGGGCGTAAGGCGGCTGCCCCGGTTGTTCGACTCTCTCCTGAGTCTCAACCTGGTCCCCGTACCCGTAAAAGGGGACCGGACACGAGAAGAGAAAAGGGCAACTTTTAGTTACAACATACATCAAGGCCTGATACCCCAGCACCTGATACCCCTGCGCCAGCCTGAAACCAAATAGCCCCTCTCCGCCACTTATCGGCCCCGTGCACAGAGGTCATAACGGCGCACACCTCCCCCCTGCAAAGCGCCGCCGCCCCGGCCAGAAGGGCCGGAAAGCCCTTGCTGTTATATAATGAATGTTGTAACTAAACAAAGTCATTGCTGTCATGAAAAGAAGGCTTAGCAGGAGAAGGAGGGCTTACTGTAATTGTGGGTGGTTCCTGGACCTTCAAATTCATACGAGGACCGGATCCGTGCCGTAGAACTCTATTATCGGTACGGAAAGAAAGCCTCGTTGTTGTCAAAGAAATACATCACGCAAATCCCGCTTTTCTGTGACAAGCTAAGCTTCTCTACCGGAGGTGGGGGTGCGGACATTACTATTGAGCCCCTACAATCTTTGCGCGCATAACAAAGATTATGTCATGGTAGCTATGCTACTTATGAAGAATAAGGGTGGGGCTTTTGTAAGCACCATTATCAGCGTTAAAATTTATACAGAAAATGGATGAAGGAGTGAAACCCTAAAGGTTCGTAAAATGTTCTTAATAGAACAAAAAATAATCCCCGCCAGTTCCACTGGACCTAATTACATTCTGAATAGCATACCACCTGCCTCATCCAGTTCTCTTCTCAGCTGCGTCAGTAATTCTGTGAGCATGTTTTCAAGGAACTCGCTGAACCCCTCTTGACCGAGACTGGTCTCAAATACGGCTGCGGGAATAAATCGCTTCATCTCAGCATGGAACAGTCCGTCCTGAATGATTGCAGGTATGGATGTAATTCTGTCCTGCAGTCGCCTGTCAAAGTCGTCGAGCCGGTAGTCACTGAGCTTCTTTTTTACCAGCTCCACATCCGGAGTGGCTCCCTGCCGGCGCAGCCAGACCAGGTCCCATATATCACGATAACGAACACGGCTGGTTGTAGCCGGGAAAGAGACCAGCTTGTCTGCCATCACCTCATTCAGGGATTCCACGCCGACCAGAATATCGGTATAGCCGTCCGGCAGTATGGTGTAGTTCCGGACGAGCTGGCGCGGCGTCCGGGTATAGGCCGGGATATTTGCCACTTCAATCTTGATTCGCTGCCGGGGCATATCCCTTCTTTCCGGGGCAGTGGTGACGGAAATCTGCCATTTATCGACCCTGACTTCAGCATATTCTGGCTCATCGCGTAATTCACGGGGCTCTTTTACCGTCACCTCGAGACCGTAGCGTGCCCCCAGATAGGCCTCAATGCATTCTTTCATGACCGTCAGGTCTGCCGAGCAAAAATCATGTCCGCCAGCGAAATCCAGGTCTTCACTGAACCGGTTCGAGCCATAGCAAAGACGCAGGGATGTTCCGCCCTGAAACGTCAGCGTCCTCAGGAGACCCGCTTCGGAAAGACAAAACAGAATGTCATAGTGCAGAAGCTCTTTTTCGACGACAGGCCTCAGGTTTGACAGGCCTCCCTGCCGGATGGCTTCTTCAACAAGAGTTTCAAAATCAACCTTAATGGACATGTTCCATCTCCTTAATATCGACCAGATGCAGGTTCCGTCCCACGCGGCGTAAATCCCGCAGCGCAGCCTCCGGAAGGGCCATTCGCAACGGGCCGGATGTCGGGGTGGTACCCTGTAGAATATCAGCGAGGCTCCTTTCGGTGTGCGTCATCTCAATGACGCCCCATGGCGTCCTGAATTCGCCTTCCCGGCCCGTGGTCATCAGCGTTAAACGATCGACAGGGATCTGAGAAATCACGCCGTACTGAGACAGCGCGGATTCGAGACTGATGTAGCTGTATTCGCCCCGGCGAATGACACGGCTGATGTGCTCCAGAATATAGCTGTCTTTGGCTGCACGGTTATAGATATAGACTCCCTGAGCAACTCGCGTGAGAATACCGGCTTCGTTCAGCCTCCGGACAGATGCTTTCAGACCTCGTTCTGATTCCTCAGGAAACATATTTCTGAGATCAGACAGGCCAAATACGTACCGGCCGGATGAACTGTAATGGTCAAGCATGTTCATTGCTGAAAACGTGTTCATTATACCTCCTTAAGCATCTCTACACAAAAGACACTTATTAACGTCTTTTGTGTAGAGATAGAATGAGTTTAGCACATGTCGATTCAGGGAGGTAGTCAGTCAAAAGTCGAATGCATACGCTGCAGCTAACCTACCAGTTTCACTACAAATTAACGGGCTGCTTATCCACACATCGGACCAAGCCTGGATACTGTTGACCGGTTTGTTTCTTTCCACTTTTTCCCTTACCGGTGCGTCCTCCGGACCGCGCTTTCTTTCCTCCACATCCCCCTCCGGCCCGGAGTTTCCTGCCGTTTTTGACCGCAGCAGAACAGGGAAAGTGTCTTTTACTTTAACCTGCGCGAAATCCCCCCCAAAACAGCAGGCCTAATACGCTAATTTTGGCAATGCAAAAAAGGCGTAAGGTGTTTTTCAGACCCGTCGCCCTGAAGGTAGACCTGATATCCGGAAGGTGGCCTCAGGATTCTACCGGGAAGACGTGAACCTGACGCTCAGCTGCGAGCCCGGGGAGCTGATGCTCAGCGTCACTGGCAATGCGGTCGGCTTCGACGCCGACAGTGCCACCGTGGCCACGCCGCAGCAAGCGACCTGGCGGAGTTGCTGCAGGGCTTCCAGCATGTCGTTCTGATTCAGACTTCGTTGTGATTTCTTGCCAGGTTGCTTCTTTCTACGTGAGGTCTGGCCGTCAAGTGATGGCAGGGCCTGCGAGCGGGTGTTGTCCCGTTTATCCTGAACCAGCTTTATCATCTCCAGAACTCGTCCCAGGCGCTTGTTATCGACGATAGCTCCCTGGTCCAGATCTGCCAGCGGCTCGTACGTGATGAAGGGCAGGGAAGTACCGTTAGCCCGGAGCTCAATAGTGCCGTCCGGATACTGCCAGACATCAATGTATTTCCCCTGAAAACGCCGGTTTTCTTCATTATCTTCAAGCAGATATAGCTTCTTATCGTACTGTAATGTCAGGTTTTTTGAGACCTTACGTAGTTCACGCCAGGTGAATGTTGCCTCCAGGTTTTCATTATTCTCAAGCGGACGGTGAACATCGAAATCGTGACGAGGTGACTTTGCAAACCGGCGGTTGTAGTCAGCCATGAACTCTTCGGCAAAGGCGTTTGCGGCCTCTTGTGTGCTGATACCACGGAGCCGCAGCTCCTTGACCAGGCGGTCCTGTAACGTGAGGTGAGCCCGTTCTACACGGCCTTTGGCTGAACTGGTGTTGGCACAGATGCCGGTGATGTTCAGCTCGTTCATGGCACGACCAAACTGAGTCTGGCCATCTCCGCCGGTGGCCTGCTTGTTATTGATCCTGAAGACACTGGCCTTGTCACTGTTGAACGCCAGAGGCTTACCGTAACGCTCCAGATAACCCTGGGTGGCTTCAAAATAGGTGAAAGTGGACTCAGAACTGACGAACAGAAGCTGCATCAGCCGGCTCGTCGCATCATCAACGTAAACGAGCAGTGTGCAGGCCGGACCACGATCCTCGAACCAGCGATGCTCACAGCCATCAATCTGGATGAGTTCTCCGGTGCAGGCCCGACGCGGTCGTGGCTGATGTACACGCGGCGGCCGTAACTTGCGGGGGATCCATAAACCAGCCTGTGTCATCAGCTTGCGTACCGTCTCTTTGTCCAGATGCAGCCCATGAACCTCGGCGAGCTTCTCACAGGCTAAAGTCGGTCCAAAATCAGCGTATCGTTCGCGGATAATACGCAGTGCTCGTTCAGCGAGGCCCGGCATGAGTTGCCGGTTGCCGGGCTGGCCACGACGACGGTTAACAAGTGAAAGCGGCCCATGTTCACGATAGCGCTCCAGCAACCGTCGGCAGTGTCTGTCAGATATCTCAAGCCGGGTTGCTGCAAGACGTGTGGTAAGACGGCGGTCGATAACGTCCTGAAGGATCTTGAGTCGGTTTACATCGTTCATTGAGAAAAACTCCGTTCCGTATGCCGTCATGAGTTTCATCCTTTGAAAGCAGTGATCGCTGTGTTGAGACTGTAGCGCGGACATGTCATTTGGTCAGAAACGGACATCTCAATTTAGCTACTACACTATTAGTACGTATAACAAAGATTATGTTAAATATAATAATAAAAAGCATATTATTCAATGGATTACAATATCGTTTATCTGCCGTTTCGTTAACATTGACCGTTTTAGTCGGCCCTTTGGACTAAACTGCTTAAGTTTGCTGAGTCAGTTCATCCAATAAATCGTCGATATCCTTCAGGAGTGACATTTTTCCATCGCCCTCCATAAATTCGGAGCTGAAGATCTCTAATATGTACTTTGAGGAGTTCAAATTCTGAATCAGCGTGTGTGTTCTGATGTTCCGTTCCAGTATGGCGTTCGCTATGTGTTCAATAGTTTCACTTGAGTGACGCGTAAACTCGAGCACTGTTGATTGCAACGCTCTGTTCCCGTCAGTCATGCTGCTGCTGAGTATCCTGTTCAGAACAAGGCATCTCAAACGGATGACTTTAGTTGCTATTATATATAGATTCTTCATGCTTTGGCTCATTAAAGTTATTTTGAATAAATCAGGATACTCTGCCATAAGACCATAGTCTTCAACAAACAGGTATACCACGGCAAGACATCACTAACCTTCTGCAGTTTACCTTAAGTGAAATATAGACCGTTAGCTGGATTTTAAATTCCGGAGAATGAGAAACTGTTCAGAACAGGATTGTTTAACGCTTCAGACTCGTTGAGTTGTCCGCACAACTGCCAGTGAAACCCGGTTGATTACAGAAGCTTCAGAAAAAGTGTCCGTTCCTGCGTATGTGAGGCCTTAGTTCCGTGGTGTAAATAAAACTCTTTAGCTTGTTCAGTAAGTGCATGAACCATTATAGCGCGTACACCTATATTCACGGCTACCCGATAGCAGCGCAATACCACATCATGAAGCAAATCTGCGCCAAGGCCTTTTCCACGGAATGAGACATCGACCGCTAGGCGTGCAAGTATCATTGCGGGTATGGGATCTGGCATTTTGCGCCTGAGACTTTCCGGAGCTTTCACGTGGGTAACGCTGCCAATGGCCAGAGAGTAAAAGCCAGCAACCTGTTTCGTGCCAATTTTACATACAACATACGGGCGCCTCCGAGAGTCTGATTTTTTATCCCTTTCTGTTTAAGCCAGCCATCGAGCACAACCTCCCCGCTAATGAACTCACCTAGTTGATGGGTGCTTAACGGTTCTGGTGCTGTTACACGTCCCACTGAGAGTAGGTGCAGCCCCCTTAATATCACAGACCTTCTTTGTCACCCTATCGCGCCGCTGAGCCCGATAATGGTTTTATTATTGCTCTTCACATTCCAGCCGGGCCTTAGCAAGATACAGAAAATTGTTCGCGATTTTCCCGCGATATATAAAGGATCACAACATTCAGGGATCATGATTAAAACCGATCTGTCAGATGACGGTGCCATGCTGGCTAACATTAATGGACGCAACTATCCGCTTAGCGGGAAAAGAAACTATATTAACTTGCCGCCTTATGCAGAGTATAAAGTCGAACTTATGAACGATAAAAAATCTGAAGAAAGCGTGTCTGTGGTCAGCGGACGTCAAAGCCATCATGTCCTCTACCCAGGAAATATTGGTATTATCGAGCCTGAAGTGAAGCAGCTTGTTACGGTATTTGGTCGAATAAAGCCTGCTGGCGGTGATACCCTGGCAGGGATAGAAATCAAAAATCATATCGGACGAACCCAAACGGATGAATATGGCGAGTTCTCTATGGACATAGACAAACGCTATCCTGTCATCGCCATTCTTAATAAAAACAATGAAGTGTGTGAAGCCAGTCTGGATCTGCGTCAAGCCCGCGGGGCTGTTTGGCTTGGTGATATATACTGCGAGAAATCATAAGCATAAAAATGACCGGGATATAAGGGGCAATTTAATGAAAAATAATTTCAAACATTCAGGCCGGACAGGGTCAGACTATGGCCTGCCAACTCTGGCCTTGTTGATTGTACTCTTTTACTCATCGGTAACATTTGCTGTCACGCCATCGACAGTTAACGATGGCAACAATACGTATGTTTTAATAGAAAATGAAGTGGATGGTGACTACCTTATTACACCTAACAGCTTCAGTCCGCGTTTTACCGGAGCAAATACATGGACAAAACTTAATACTAATCAGACCAGCCTGGGATTTATGGGGCATGCGTGGAGTCGTCCCAACAGATATTTCGATATCTGGATTGATAACTCTCCGATAGATACACCATTTCGAGGGCTTCGCTGTATCACTGATGGTGCTAACTGCCCTGCATCAGGATATTTATCGGCAGATGTTTCTGACGCTAATGGTATTTATCATACGCTTGGAGGTAGTAATGAAAATAACGGGAGTTATGCTTATGGCTCTCTGACTGATTCAGCATATCAGTACTTTGCTTCACGTCCTGTCGGTGCAAACGACGCATATGTACTGAACGTTTGTGTAACCACAACAAATTATGACTACGCTTCAGGTGTGAGATGTAAAGACTTAACCACAAATGCAACGTGGCGTGCAGTTAATATGACCTTGACTAAGGTTGGTCATCTAAAACTTTATAGCACTAACGCTCTTGCAGAGGTATGGGTCGCAAGCGACGGTACGCCAAGTACCTCATTGAACTCTGAGCACTGCAATGTCGCCATCGTTAATAATGTCAACGGTATTACATGCCGCATGGTCTCTTACAACTACCAGCGTTCAGCAAATATCACTTCAAGCCTGGTTTTCAGTATGGTTATAGATACTGGCACATTAGGCTTCAGCCCTGCTGCCAGCACGATTAGATATAGCGGAGATGGTGCAACATGGTACAACTATAGCTCACGTACCTCTTACAGTAACATATTCAAAGAGGCTGGTGATGGTTATGTTTATGTTTTTCTGACGAATACTTTTTTGAAAAATCTCGTGGATAGAGGGATTTCCATTACTAATAATGACTCAATCTTTACTTTTAATTTTTACAATTCCGTAGTGCCAAAATCGGGGTTTTATCAGTTCACGGCCTCTAATTCATTAAGTATATTACCAAAAGAATACGGTATTAGTATTGTCTCAAGCGATGGTCAGGCCCATCCAAAAGGCTCAGGTGAAATAGGCAGTCAGCAGCCCATTGAGCTTGAATATACAGTGACAACGTCTGCGGAACGGCAGGCAGACAGTATTACCGCTCAGGTCACCGGAAACTCAGTAACAATAGAATCTGTGCCGTACTGCCTTTTTAGTTCTCCGGATAACACATTTAAAGTTCCGATTCCGGCATATCTTTCTTATACCTCGCAGACTGGCGCGACCGTAAATGAGCGCAATAGCTGTGCAGACGAGCCTGTAGATTTAACTGGCGCGCTCTGGACACAGACGACCTGGGATGCGTCTACGGATAAAGGCTACTTTTTTACCACTAACCTTAAGCTCCTTTTCCCGATGAATAATTCACGTTCTGACTATACACTTGAGGGTGACACCTGGATGGGTACAGTCAGTGCAAGTGGCGAAATCAAGGTTGAGGCGACCTGGATTGGCGTTAACCGTTAGGATAAGCTGATGCGATTTTTAACATTCTTTTATTTAGCCTGTTCATTACTGCTCACAGCATGGCCTGCGGCTGCCATTTATCTGAATTCAACGGTATTTTCAGTTGAAGCTAAGGACGCATTTCTTTCCATTCCGGTAGTAAATAATACGTCTGTGGCTAATATTTATTCCGTGCAGGCCTTCAAAATTAATAAACCCGGTAAGGGGGGGGAGAATCGCGTTCATGAGAACGGAAAGGATGTCATTTGGTCCCCGCTTAACATCACTATCCCTCCTGGCGGTAAGGATTATTTCAAGGTTTTCTACCGTGGTCCGAAAGACAGACAAGAGCGCTACTTCAGGATAATTTTCAGGGAGGTCCCGGTTACCATTGTCCCTTTCAAAAAAAATGCCAGAGCGACTGAAGTGGTATCGACTATTTCAATGAGCGCAGTTTTGATTGTACGGCCAAGGACTACTGTGCTGAAATATGCCTACGATGAAAGCCAGGGAATATTGAAAAACAGCGGTAACACCTTCTTTAGAGTCATCATCCATAAGGGATGCGCAGGAGATGATGAAAGCTCTCATCAGTTCCATATGCTGCCCGGTGAACGTTATTCATCAGCGACATTAAAAGGCATGAACAGGAAGTTCATTGTGGCAGAAGGTAGATATATTCCTTTGGGCACCGCTTGCTTTGGGATTTAGTCATAAAGCAACTGTCTTTCTCTGGCTATGTTAAATAAATTGAACTTTTGCTGGAACGATACTTGAACAGTAAATCTTTAATGATCATTCTTACGGAAAACATCTGGTTATATCAAGGACTTTCTGCCCTGATGCCGGAAATCCTCTGTGTGCATTCACGTTTCAGTGACAGCCACCTGCCTGATATTGTAACGGAGGCTGAGCGTGTACTTATTGTTGTAGACAGTCGTATTTTTTTTAGGGGTGAATGGTCGGCCCTCAGTGCACTTAATGTGAAAAGACCGGACGCACGAACAGTCTGGCTGCTACTGTACGAGACAGGCTGGTTATTTCCTGAGAAGAACCGTAAAGACTGGGTTTTACCCCAGAAACTGGAGCCGACCTCGCTGCATCTGGCTCTTCTGAGATTATTTTTCGGATTTAATGACGCGGAGCGTGTCAAAAAAATCAAACTGACGCATACAGAGCAGAGTCTGCTACCTTATTTTATTTCAGACTTAAGTATGCGTATAATCTCACACCTGACGGGAAAGGACACCAAAACACTTTACACACATCGCCATAGAATCCTTAAGAAAACAGGATTGAGATTACCGGCGTTCTTAAAGTTTATTTATAAACGTAACCAGGGAGTACTGAGTATTACATGTAAAATGCTGGATTGTGAAATAAAAGAATAAAATAGGAAGCGAATGCATCGTATAACAGCAGTTATAAATAAGACTGGTCCCCCCTGTATTCTGGACCAGTTTTTCAGGGCGTAGAATGACGTTAGAACAATATTAAACGATGTTATCAAGAGGTAAGGAAACAGAAGATATAAAGGATATCGAGTTACCTTGTCGGAGTTTTCCTGCAAAAAGATTCAAAAATAATGTAACGGTCATTATTCTCGCGCGCGGCCTCGTCTCAGTAGAAATATAAATGACTTAAAGTAAAATTGTTGCAGGGAAATATATCCAAAGAACTTTGTTCAAAGTAGATCCGTCAGACATTCATATAATCTTCTCTCGACATATTTCTCCACAGCGTATTGATAACAAGAAACATTACACATTATGGAAATGGACTGCCCCCCCCGTAGACATGGGTCAGTTGCAGGAATAGCCGCGAAAGCGGCTTTCGAAGATACTTCCCTGAACTGCTTTTCTGGTGTGCAGATCCACTCAGACAATGAGCCGCAGGACATAACTGATATTGAGGCCTGTCATATTGGCATTGAGGGCCTTCATCATATCTGCACTCGTATACTTGATATTGCCTTTCAGGCTTCCCTGATAGCCTTTTGACGTGACCACTGCCAGTTGGTCCGGATTGTAGAGAGCTTTCATGTCTGCGAGCAGGTCTGACTCAACGGCACGCAGATAACGCGGGGAGGCCGCCACCACAAACCGATCGTCAGGCCTTGCCTGCATTAGCATCTTCAGAGAGGTGCACCGTCGTTCCGAAGGTGGACGCGTTGTCAGCCGTTCCCAGTGAGTACGATGACAGAACGACATCGAAGAGAATATCGCCTCATACGGGACCACGGAATCAGAGATATGCAGCAGCCCCAGGCCAGCTGAAATCCCCCACATCTCAGCACCGTTACGCGCCGCAGTTGCTGCTGCCCTGCTCCAATGTTGGCCAGTATACAGCTCGCCGGCGGTCATGGGGGCGACCCGCGACGTGCCTGCGCCAGTCTTTCCAGCCAGATCCCGTAAGCCCTGCTGGCATCGCGCTCATCCGCAAAGAGCGTATCACCTGCAGGCACGGTTTTGCGGCGCGTGCAGGTGACGATGACATGGACGTTACCTTGCCCAGTCATTTTGTCCTTACGCGGTTTCTTAGTAGTTGATGCCGATTTTATCATGTGAGTCACCTCTGTCAGAGATTTTACTCACTTAGTCGCGTGTCCACTATTGGTGGGTAAGATCAGCTGTGGGCTGACCGTGATGGTCTGTGCCTGTTCACCGAACGACTGGAACGGGGGCACTTCGCGTAGCCTGTGACCCACGACGGTAAAGTCCACCTGGCGCCGACGTAGCTATCCATACTGCTGGAAGGAATTAACTGGAAACATCCGCAGCAGACGGAACGACCTGTAATACTCATATAACCTGCTGTAAAGTGAGGTTTTGGAAACCCCATACCCTGGTGAAAACGCCCGCCTCAGGGCACTGCTACAGGAACAGCAGACCATCATCCTCAAAATGGCGGAGTATAACCGCCTACTCTCACAGAGGATGGTGGCGTACGGCAGCGAAATCAACCGGCTGAAGGCGCTTGTCGCTGAGCAGCAGCGCATGCAGTGCCGCTAAAAAGCCGAAAAAGCTGCGTGAGAAAACCGCCCGCCAGTCCCGTGAGGCGGATGAGCGCATCAGCATCCTGCAGGAGGAGATGGCGGGGGAGCTGGGTGAACTGCATGACCCGGTACTCACGCAGCCTTTACGCCAGTCTTCCGCCCGTAAGTCACTGCCAGCCTCGCTTTCACGCGAAACCCGCATGTGTCGCCGGCAGAAACAGCCTGTCCGGCATGCGGCGGAGCACTCAGCGCGCTGGGGGGGCGACGTATCGGAGCAACAGGGGCTCATCAGCAGCGACTTCCCCGGTCACGTCTCAAAACCGTTTCAGGCCTCCTCCGATTAAGAAGGAAGCCTGTTTCAGGATATAACTAGACTCGCGTTTCTAAAACAGAATTAATAACTTCCCTTGACGAAAATGGCGAGAAATGTTCAATTCGGATGTTGTCAGTAATTTGCGGCCTTGATAAATCGTAGTTGTGTTTCATATATTGCCATCCCCTCCAGATAGAAACAGAACTTACTTTAAGACCAACAGTCTGAGTCCCTAAATAGAACCACCCCAGAATATCAGCCGTTCTTTCATCAACAAATTCTGAAGCGATGCTACTACCAATTCCGGCAACGCCTGTTACAACCCCAGCCCCAGTCAGAAGTATGTCAATAGTTGTAAGCTCCCCCGTTAAGCTGGTGAATCCATTTAGGTAAACATTTGTATTTTGTGCCCCGGTGGATGCACCCTGAACTGTCAGTCTTTTTGATACAAACGAAGATATCGTTGAAGTCCCCCCCGAAATCAGGCCTGCAGCGCCAAATCCCGTACTAATCCAGCCAAGGATTGATGATGCCTCCGAATTTTTTTCCGACAATGCTAATGATGCTATGGTCAAAACATCACTGACTGCTCCCAGCGCCACCGAAATAGCCGCGACCTTTGAACTCACAGCCATAGAAGCGAGTAATGCGGAGCTTGCCGCAACAGCCGGAATAGCTGCACCAAATGACAGTATCGCTAACAATAAACTGACAGAAGCGAGTGTGATACCAATAATACTTGCAGTGCTGAGATGCCCATTCAGATCCATACGGTTCACAGGATCACCCAGAGAATAAATATAAGGGTTAATGCCGCCTACACCAAAGGGGCTCCAGCTATCCGGACTGTGAAAACGCATTAAGGCAGGATTGAATACGCGGTAACCATTGCCCAGGAAATACCAGCCGGTAACCGGATCAATCTGTGCACCAGCCATACCAGGAGACGCTGAAAGTAAGCTGCGGAAACCATAAGGCGTATGGCTAAGATGGAGAACTTCATTGCCAGACTGAGCAAGACAGGGAGTCCCGTTAGTCAGCAAACCGTATTGATAATCCTTTTTCTGCTGGCCAGTAACACAGGTATGCCCAAGACGCTGATGCGTGTTGTCATCCAACCATGTCAGTTTTTCATCACCAATTTCGGCATTGGAAATACGTTGCTTAGCATAATGAGAGCGGTTAGTTTTACCGTCAGGAAGTATCTGAGCAATCAGCTTATCCTGCGCATCATATTGATATCGACAGACCAGTTCATTACGCTGACTCCAGACCTCTGTCAGTCTGTTTTTGCTGTCATAAACCAGTGTTTGCCTTTTTTCATCACTGATCAGGTTACCATTATCATCGTAACGTAGTTCAACAATATAATCACTACCGGTCACAAATCGCAATTGTGTTGGATCGGACTCGCTGTATTCATAAAAAACCGGTTCGGTAATCGAGCCATAGGTGTTATCAAGCCGTACAATATTCCCCCATTGATCATAATGATAACGTTGACCTGAAAGTATTCGACCCGTGCTGTCAGCTGGCGCTTCGATACCGGCACAATGATAATTTTGCAGACGGCCATGACTGTCATATTCAAATCGTTCATTATTCAGAACAAGGCTGTCCCTGACTAACAGACGCTGACTGAGCCGACCTTCTGGCGTATATGATTGTGTTAGAATTTCGGCTGAGGTATGGGTGCTGTATACCCGACGTATTTCACGGCTGAACTCATCATAATCGATAGTTGTCGTTAGTTTGGAGTGCCCACCCTGTACTTCAGTTCGGATTAGTCGGCCAAACCCATCATAGTGATAAGTCGCTGACTGTTCATCCTGCCTGGAGCGCTGTAATCTCCCGTAAACATCATAATCATAGAAATGCTCATTTCCCAATGCATCACGATAATATTGCAAAGCACCGGACATGGAGTAGCGATAATCACAGGATGAAACCACCTGTCGGTTCTCAGTGATTTGTTCTTTTTTTACCACTCCCGACGGATAATATTCATACTGGTTGTCGACATTGTTCTCTGAGGCATTTTGCAAATTTGCTGTTTTAGAGAAATAAGAGAAATTTTGATTAAGTTGTGGTGTCTTAATACGGCTTAGCACACCGCCTAAGTGATACTGATAGCTCCGGGACTGGTTACTCCCTGAAGGAGTAGTGATTCTTTCCGGTAAAGACTCTCCCTGATTATAACCATATTGCGTTAACCTGCCGCCCACCGTGTCGCGCACTGTACGTCCCAGGCCATCATACGACGCTTCACCATACTGCCTGTTATTTACCGAAACAGAGGCAATATACTCAGCAGCAGAAAAAGGAGCGTAAGTAGAATCCAGCTGAGTACCATCAGGCAGAATTTTACGAATCAACCGATCAAAGATGTCCCACTCATAGCGAATGACGGCGCCATTATTGTCAGTTTCTAAAATTTTACGTCCAAATCCGTCATACTCAACGATTGTTCGCGCATAGACCGTCTCATTCTGCTTAAGAATGTGAATAGTTTCAGGCTTACCAAACAGGTTTTTTTTACTGGTGACATTCCCCAACCCTTGTAAACCCTGCCGGGAAACCATGGTAACGGGATCATAACTGTCTTTCTCCACCCGGCCATCATCATATGATGTAGAGATCAATCCTCCCCATCCATCATACAGATGATGCTTCGTCTGGCGATACGGTTGCGCCAGACGTTGCGGAGAAGCGGAAGATAAATCCCATAACCAGTCGGTTTCCGTTTCAGTCACGACCAGACCCTGAACATTAAACTGTCGGGAAAACGTTTCACGATAGGTGCCGGTGTAACTGCCGGAAGAGAGGAATGCATCGTCATCCTGTTCAGCAATTGAAACAACCCTGCCCATCCCATCATAGGAAATTTGTCGGCTGACACCATCCGGTGTGGTTTCAGTCATAACAGGCCAGTAATTGCCTTGCCCGGCCGCGGGGTACTGATAAGAATAGTGACGCTTAACTTCCTGCGCTGTTCCGGCGGAAATAATCTCCTCACTCAGCTGCCCTTCTGGCGTATAACGGTAATCAATAGTCGTCCCGTTTTCATCGACCGCGCGCAATTGTCTGCCGGAAAGGAAGGCTGTTGTTTCTGAAGTCTGCTTCCGCGCGCCATCATGGCCAGTGACAGTTTCAGTACGGGTCATGCTTGCCGTTGTAAACTGGTAGCCGAAGGTCGATGAGGTGGCCAGATTATTCATCGAAGAATCAATACGGGCCAGCAAACTATGTTGACGCTGTGTGGGGGTGTTCGTGTAACCGTATCTTTTAGTCAGGAGTCCGAAAATCTCTTCCTGGGCCAGACAAACATATCCACTCAGCAACGGAACTCCACTGAATGCAGGCAGATGCTGCCAGCTGAAGCGGGTGACTTTATCTGCTGCGGTTCCATAAGCCGCTTTCCTGACTGTGGATTTTAAAAAACGAGAGAAGCCGAGCGGATCGGCAGGACAATTATTTCCCTCTCCCGTCGCAGGATAATAATCATTAATCTCTCGGGTTCCATCCGCATGGGTGGTCTGTAATGTATTGCCCCACTGATCGGTTTGATAGTCTTCCTGCTCTTGGCGGGAGGCCCCGGAAATTAAATCTGTATAGACAGTAACAATCCTGGAAATTAATTGCAAATTGGCTGGCTGCTGATAATAATTTACCCCAGCCGTTTCGTTGTAACTTAAATCTCGCGTCAGTCGTTTGCCGTCCTCTGTTTTCTCTTCTTTAATTAACAGATGGAAGCGGTTAAAAGTGCGTTCGGTGCTGGAAATAACATTTCCATTTTCAACTACTCGCTCGGTAGATGAGTAGTTGTAAGTGCCGCTGACTAAATATAAATTATCTTGGTCCCGATCAATCTGACTTTTCCCTGAAAAGAATCCAGTGAAATTTAGGGTGGGACTATATTGGTAGTTTTTCAGGATGGCTGGCTGCCCATTGCCTGGAAATGCATTTAATGCCACTACACACGGGATGGTGCTGGTATTGGTGATCCTCATGCCTGTGGCATTATACTGAATCTGTTCAATATAACCAGAAGGAGTCCGGTAACGTTCAATTGCAAGGAATGAATTTTGTAACGTAAGATAGTTAAAAACATAACCAGCCGAAGGGCGAACAGATGAAGAGAAGGGAATGCTGATACCGGTGAGTCGGTTATTACTATAATCCAGCACAATTCTCTGCATAATACCAAGGTCATCGGGATATTCAATCTGACTACAGGTCACACCAATATAGGATAACCGCAGTACGACAACATTTGTCTGACGATGCCTGATCTCCGTCAGGCAGGGATTTCCCGCAATGATCGGCCCATAGGTGAAGTCATATATTTCACCATTTTCAAAAGTGACTGACGTAGTAAGCGCCAGCTGGCTGCTCAAATACCTTCTTTCTAGAGTCTCAACCGTACCATCTTTATGGTAAACATAATAAAGATTAGTACTTTGAGAAACCAGCCTGACATTTTTTAATTTTCTATCCCGCAATATCACTTCTCTACCAGCAACAACAGCCTCACTTTTAAAACTTTCTCCACTGTACCTTGTAAATAGACGATTTTGTAAATCATAGCGCGTAGAAGACAGAGTCCAGCCAGTACCAAATCCATTATTCAGACTGTTAAACATTGAGAAGGATAAGGTAAGTGGATATGTAGCCCCTTTCATATTAAAAGGGCTCAACGAAATCAGCTCCAGCGAAGCTGAATATTGTCCAGTTCTTGGATCCACCCCCGTAGAAACAGATGAACCAAAATTAAATGCATTAGAATATAATTCGCTCATACCTGAAAGCCTTAATTTTATAAAGTTACACTAAGCCATTGTCATCACAAATGACAATGGCTTGTTTTCCGTTAAAAAAGAATTAATTACCAATTCGGTTTAGTGATAATGTTCTTCCAGTGTCTGACTCTGAAATTCTGAAAACATGTTCGGTACCATAATTATCAATCATTGTAATATCATGAGAGCCGGGACGCATTTGCGACGTCCACGAACAACCAGTGACATGAAGGATATCAGCACAAATTTGTCTGTCAGTAACAGTCACACTATAGCTAAAATCCCAGACACATCCGGTACCTGGGGTTGTATATTCTCGAGCATTTGTGCGAGTTGTTCCCACAGGATAAACCCTACCTTGGGTCAGAAATCGGTTATTCTCATGGGTATTACCAAGGCTGTAAATACGTCTGTGTTCATTACCGCGATTTCGAGACATTGAACGCAAATTGTGCGGTAATATCCATGTATACAAAAAAATCCTTTGGTGGTGAACATCCCATTTTGTGACATTTTCCTCTCTATTTTGCAACGTCGTTATTTCAGGAATAATATTATTAATAATAACAGGACTGATCGCCTGCAGAGAAATTGAACTGTTAAATATATTGTTGTTATTATCTGACATGTTCGTTGTCAGCGTCATGGTATTGTTCAGTATCCCCCCATCCTCCATAACATCAAATTGCATAGTCGCCATCAACTGCTGCGTACCTGTCGCTGAACTACTGATATAAAAGTCAAACGTATCTGGAACATTATTGACATTAAATGGGTCTGTTGGGTTGGTCATCTGAACTTCGGCTACTGAATTTTCGCCTGTTCGGCATTCCTGGAAAAAAAACGTACTATCTCCAGGTTTTCGTATATCCTCTTCTGTCTCGACTGGCAGCCAGCGTGTAACAGGTTGTGATAATGTGGTTCTAATCAAACCAAGATCATATATATTGCGTGTATTTGTGCTGGACCAGCCGGCTGGCATGCTGAGATCATTAACATTCAGGGAAGAAGAAAAAGCCACAGGCCGGAGTGAGCGCTTTTCCCGGTCACTTAATGGGACTTTCACCATGTTCCAGTTGCTGTCCTGCCCCTGCTTAAGCACTGAAATACGAATCTGGCACTGGTGTCTGCCGTTAGCATAGAAGTTTTCGGATAACTTTTCAATTTTAAAGGTAACTACTCGTATATTAGTGATACCATTCAGATTGCTAATCATAACGTCTCCGGATCGTAATTATTTGTTTAAGAAATAATATCAATTTCAAAACCATAATAAGGTGGTTTAAATTCAGTGATAGTATTTACCCTATATCTCTGTCCCATCTCATCATCCCGGTTAGTCAATGTTCTGGAAATAAAATCACCGTATAACCCTTTAGCCTGAAAAATAAATTGTGTTGTATCTGGATTTATCGAAACGTAATAACAGAGAGCTTTGCGAATTGTTGTGATAAACAAAGGCCCCAATTCCGGAGATGAGAATGTCAATTCATCTCCTCGCAACATCCCCATATAATTATTTTTGCTCAATTTATAAAGATTGATTTCACGATACTTCCTTCTCATCAGAAAATGAGCACCATCATCAATGAAATAAAATTTTGGTGATTTATCGCTGTTTAACAAGTGTTCTGGTAAAACGAATTCAATAATCAGCTGTTCATCACCGATAAGCAAAGGGAGAAATTCCTTCCCCTTTTCAAAATAACTGAGCCGACCAACCCATCCAGAACCTGTGGCATTTTTATACAGAGCTTGGGCATGCCCCTGACTTAATATATTCACTATAACCTCACTAAAATTATATTGTAATTGAATCACTGACTAATTTCAGATACTACGTAATTAACCAGTTGTTCAAGAGTGCTAATTTCATGTCGAATGAAAAGTTCTTCACTGATATTGACACGATACAAATCAAGTATAAAAACCTGAATTTCGACATAATCCAGACTATCAAAGTTTAAATTTTTGAATGAAACACCCATCGATATTTTATCCGCTTCAATATCTTTCATGGATAAAATTCTCATTTTAACAGCTTCAAAAACATCATGACCTGTCAATTCTTCCCTCCTCTGCAGGATATAAAGATATCACTGTTGTTCTGCATTTCAGCATTAACACCCCATCAAAATGACATTCATAATAAAATAACCTGAGATATTTACACCTTTTCTCATCATAAGACTGACACACCGAAAGCATAATCGTAATATCTCCCGGATTACTCATTAAGTTGCGCCATAAGAAAGGGGTACTTATCCACAATGCAGATTGATTAATTTGCAGTGTGTTCGTTTCCCTCAGGAAATTTTTCAAATCTGAAAATTTAAAATCATATAAATTAAGAAAACTACGAGAGTGAATAACCTTACGGAAAGTTAACGCACAGATAAAAGTGCGATAATCTGCTTCTTCATTAAAAAGCGAAAGAAACTCAAGATAAAAATTATCTATCTCAGCCCGGGTAACAATCAGTTTTTCCGCAATCTGTTCCTCTCTCAGGTATCGTGTACGTAAAGGTCTGTCATTATAAATAATATTTCCCGTGATATTGTCCTGCCCGTTAGGATCACTTACCTTTAGCTTTCTGTTTCCTGGATCATATGAAAGATAATATTTATTTTCAGTACACACATGCTGACGAAAAAGCAATTCAATCCCTGCTGCCTTCGCCTCATTGGCTGCCTGGGTGGCTAATAATTTTTCCATAATAGCAACAAAAATAAGCATCCCCTGTACCGGATTTTGTGCATCACAGTTCCTGTAATGCACAGGATTTATGTCCCCGGAAAAATCCGACCACTTAACAATATCGTTCTGCCTGAAGAGAAACATACACTACTCTACCTTTGCAATAACCAGTGCTGCATTATGACCACCGAATCCCGCACTGAGATTCAACGCCACTCGTGGCGAAAGGCCGGAAAGATGTTCATTTGGTAAATAATTAAGATCACATTCAGGATCAGGACGATGCAGATTGATCGTTGCGGGTAAAATGTCGTCATTGATAGCCTTAACACAAACTATCGTTTCAAAACTTCCGGCGGCACCAACTAAGTGACCCGTATACGATTTTGTGCTGGAAACGGGGATTGCATAGGCTCCCTTACCAAATACTTTTTTGATCGCTCTTGTTTCATAGAGATCATTCAATTGTGTTGACGTACCGTGCGCATTAATGTAATCGACCTCACTGGTCGAAAAGCCAGAACGCTCAATGGCCATTTTTATCGTATTAGTCAGTGAAGCCATATTTTCGTCTGGACGAGTAATATTCACGCCATCGCCATACTGCGCATAGCTTTTAACTTCAGCCAGAATGGTAGCACCACGGTCCAGAGCTGATTCATACTCTTCCAGACAAACCACAGCACTCCCTTCCGCCAGCACAAAACCGGAACGATCCAAGCTAAACGGGCAGGATGCTTTTTCCGCATGAAGGCTTTCTTTAGACAATGCTTTCAATATATCTATACTCCAGATATTGAATGCTGTTCTTAATGACTCGGCCCCCCCTGCCAGCATACATTTCGCACGTCCTGAGCGGATAATTTCAAACGCATCGCCAATTGCCATTGTCCCGGTAGCACAAGCTGCCATGATGGTATTTTGATATCCCTTCAGGCCATACATCATGGCACAGGCCGCAGTCATAGAACCGGCCATGGTTATCAGATTACTTTTGGGATGCGTAATGCCAGCTGTAGAAAACTGACTCGCAAAATTATAGACATTGTCCAACCCCCCCCAACCACTTCCAAGAATGACACCACAGTCGAAATTATCGTAGTAGTCTGTCGGCATGGCGTGAGCGCCAAAAGCTCTGGTAACAGCTTGTCTGCAGCTTTCCAGGGCCAGTTTTCCGCATTCAGGTAAAAAATGAGTCAGTGACTTTGGTAAATGGCTGAACCGGCCAGGGTCCGGCGGTAAAAATGAAAAAAAACGTGCTGTGATATTTGTATTGTCAAACTCTACCGGTGAAAAAAATAGCTTCTTTTCTTTTATGCTTTCCCAGCACTCATCAGCATTTTTACCACCAGCATTGATGGCACCCATTCCGGTTATCACTACCCTTTTTTCATCCATCTTCACTCACCTCAATCGGTTGGCTTATGTTATTACGACCGAACACTACATTCAGTGTTGAAACATTTACAGGAAACATTAAGTCTTTTTTAATGTATTTTCCCCATGCACGTTCAACGTTTCCCACTCCGTTAATCACTGTTACTACTCCAGTTATATCAACTCTTAATGCTGACATTTGTTCTCCTTCAGAAAATCTTGAAATCCCGTTGCAGCGATTGAATATTTCAGTTATGACTTAACTTGATCATTTTCACGATGTAAGTCGATATGTCCAATCAGTACTAAGGATGAACATTAACGGATAAATACATAAGCATACTCTACATACTTTTTCAAATATCCATATTACAACAAATATCCATTGTTATTTGAATCGACTATTGATCCATAAAGTTACATTCATTGTAATAGTGACAACTAGAGCGCTGCATATAAAGGCTCCAATCGCTCGCTCATCAGTATAAACTCCGGGAACAAACTCATTGAAAACCATCAAAGTTAAATCAGATCCTATCATACCAATAGTAAATGAAATGAAAAATGCAACAGGCCTCTGACTGCGATTGAAATGCTTTTGATTGAGCATAAAGCAAAGCGCCCCAGACAAAGATGCCAGGATTACCGCCATGTCTAAATCACTGATTGCGGAAATCATATACCCCTCTTTCAACACGTTTAATGGTCGACGCCCGAAGATAAATTTTTGTCCTGTTAAGGGCCTTTTCTGAGTTGTGTTCAACTTATTTAAAGCTAGACGTAAAACTAAAAAAACAAAAACTGTTATTATCGATCAGTAACATCAAAATCAATAGGCAAAGACTATCAAGCTTGAGTTAACGATCGGTTAAAGTTATATATTTGTATGATTAATTCCTATAACCTACTGATTTGTATATCTATATAAATAAACTGCAAATGTAAATACATAATCCTTTTGGCATAAAAACTCTTAAATAGAGGTATGCCGGCACTCAGCGAGAGTTATAAGAGTAACACAACGCATATCTGTATTTTGTTGATGTTTCGTTTAGAAAATTCTGTCAGTCAATCGTCATGCATCAGTTATTCTTTGTAAATTTCAATAAAAGATTCAGGCCATGTGGACTTAATCAACAGCTCATACTATTAATAATATGTGGGCAGTATATAGCTTCATGGAGAATCTGCTTTTTTAATGGTTAAAACCCACTTTTAACTGTGGGTGGTATCATGAAAAAGTAGTGGTGTTTTATAGCCGCATCCTGAGTTCATACCTTCAACCTTGATTAGTGATGTATAGAATGGGATAACATACATCATGTTATTCCTTTATAAGATAATATTGCGTCATAGCACTTACCTTAATGATTTAACTATATAGTGAGGGGCGACACATGCCATATATCTCCGAAGAACAAACGGGTGACATTCACCTTTGTGCGTTTTTAGATATGATTTCATGGTCAGAGGGAACGTGTAATACCATCCATTCTTTGACTAAAATGGATGGGTATGATGTGATTGTTACAGGTAGTGATGGTTCGGAGATTTTCTCTGATTTTAGTTCACATCCCTTCAGTGGAGGGAGAGCACCAAAACATATTACAGGTTCCCTTTTTTCCAGCGCATCAGGGCGATATCAATTCCTCAGAACCCACTGGGAACATTACAGGAATCAGCTTAAATTGCCTGACTTTGGCCCACTGTCACAAGATTTATGGGCAATACAACTTATTCGTGAACGCGGGGCTCTGTCTGACATCAAAGAACTGCGGATACGGGAGGCTATTTCAAGAACTGCAAATATCTGGGCCTCTTTTCCTGGTGCGGGTTACGGGCAGCCTGAGCATAAAATGGATCAGCTACTTGTCGTTTTTGACACCGCACTGAATAAGTTAAAAAAACAGCCTTCAACAACTCCGAATGAGGTGGGAGATATACCCTCGGAAGTGGTCAGCATTTTTGATGAGGTAAAAAATATGGCCGAAAACATCCAAAAGATCCGTGAACTGATCGAAATGCATCTTAGTCATAAAGAAATTCTTGATGAATGACCTTTGTTCTATGAACAAATGGATACAGATACTGCCATGCCCTTGTGAGGACCGATTATGCCGTTACCATTGGCTTTCGCACTTTCGCTGGCAGTAACTGCGTCTGGCCGATCCTATGATGAGGTATAATGCTCAAATTTGTTATGTCAGTATAAGATGGCATCAATGCCTGACTAACGCGCCCGTCGGACTGTTCAGCCCCACGTGAGGTCAAATCCTTGGGGTTGAATGGAAGCCAGTTAATGCCCAGCCTGCTGCCGTTCGGTTAGAGGATTTGAGAAAAGATTACTCAGTGGCGGATCAGCGTCAGGTCGTATTCGCTCAGACCCGTCATTTTCATGACGGTATTATGGTCGATGCCGTTCTGCAGCATAGTACGGGCAACTTCCAGCTTGATGATTAGGAAACTGAATCATCTTTTTAGAATTTCCTGATCATGAACAGAAGTGTCAACAATGCAGTAATGATGGGCCATCGGGAACGTTATGGCGAAAAATGCTATTTTCGACCAGCTTTTAATCTGAAAGCTGTTTTTCAGACGCACCTGTCCCGCATTCTGTGCAGAAGCCATCGTTTCCGGTCAATATTATGCAGCCTCTCTGCCACTAACTCCACGGCCTGCCTGTGTACTGCTGAAGCTTAGTCGGTTGCCGCATAGAAGGCATTTGTACGGATCCGTGCGCAGGAATGCCTTAATCAGCGCGGCGAAGCCCGGCTGCTCTGATTTTTTTTCCTCACCTCCATCTCCAAGGTTTCATACACTTTGGCAACAACTCTCCCCGTTTACGGTTTGACAAAAAACCGTAGTAAAGCACCATCTTAAAATGCTTCTCCGGGATATGACTGATATAGCGTACGATCATCTCCTCCTGAGTCAGCGTCTGCTGGCGGTACTGCTGAGTCCGGTGGTCGTAATAATGGTGCACCGCGACATCGCCGCTGTAGTGCTTCAGCTTCGCCGCCGACACCGGCGGTCGCTTCAGGTACCGCAGTGCTGTTATTATTTACGCCGCTGAACATCATAATACGGGGCAATAAAATGCTTAAAGAATGGATATGCCACATTTGACCAGATCACAGCCTCAAAGCTTACTGTCCAGTGCCATATTGAACAGAGCTAAATGAATCGCCACGGATAATCTAGACACTTCCGAGCCGTTGATAATACTGCTTTTCATTTTCTGCCGGTGACATCTGATTGCTTGAACCATGCCGACGCTTACTGTTATAAAACATTTCGATGTAATCAAAAATATCGCTGCGGGCTTCTTCCCGTGTTCCGTAGATCTTTTTCTTTGTCCGTTCGCGTTTCAGCAACTGGAAAAAGCTTTCTGCAACCGCATTATCGTGACAGTTACCGCGACGGCTCATGTTCCCTTCCAGGCCGTGTGCTTTCAGGAACGACTGCCACTCATGACTTGTGTACTGACTGCCCTGGTCCGAGTGAACCAGCATCTGTTTTTGGGGATTACGCCGCCATACAGCCATCAGCAGTGCGTTCAGGACAATGTCCTTTGTCATCCGTGATTGCATTGACCAGCCGATAATTTTGCGTGAGAACAGATCAACAACCACAGCACGATACAGCCAGCCTTCGTGGGTCCTGACGTAGGTTATGTCCGTTACCCAACGCTTATCCGGAGCATCCGGATTGAACTGTCGCTGGAGCCTGTTGGGCGATACGATACTGGCCTCGCCTTTGCGTGCCCGCGGGCTACGGTACCCGACCTGAGCCTTTATCCCGGCACGATTCATCAGTCGCCAGACTCTGTTCACTCCTCACTGTTGCACGCTATCCCGCAAGTCCAGATGGATCTTGCGATAACCATAAACGCAACCGGACTCCAGCCAGAACTGTTTGATCTGTCCCGTCAGTCTCAGATCTACCTGATGGCGCTGAGAATACGGTTGCTTAAACCAGGCGTAAAAGCCACTGGGATGAACATCCAGCACCCTGCAGAGCAGACGAACAGGCCAGCAACGGGAGTTGTCACGAATAAAGGCGTACCTCAGTCGGACAGCTTTGCGAAGTACGCCGCGGCTTTTTTTAATATGTCCCGTTCGTCAGTAACCCGCTTCAACTCCTTCTGGAGTCGGCGGATCTCGGCCTGAGCATCTGACTGTTTTTTATTAGTGGATGAGTCCGGACCGTACTTCTTTACCCAGGCGTAAAGACTGTGGGTGGTGATATCGAGACGTGTTGCAACGCTGGAAACAGAATGACCGCGATCAATAACCTGTTTGACTGCTTCAATTTTAAACTCTTCGGGATAACGTTTACCGCTCATGGGCACCTCTCGTTAAGTCATCTTAAATGACTCCGAGGTGTCTGTTAAACCCGTGGCGATTCAGTTAATGATTTCATGGGGGACTATTAAAGTAGGGATAACTCGATGAAATTAGATGGCATTTTATGGAGTGATGGTTCGGCGTGAAAAAGAACATAGTCATACTAAACTTTGGTTTAACTCAAAGCATCAGTTCTAAACTGCTGAAGTTATTACGTTCTTTATCTCCTCAAGAATTGTATTTATCTTCACAGGCCGAACAGATTCAGACGCTCACGCGCTGTCTGTAATCTTGCTTCACCGCGGCGGTCATACTGCTGGGTGGTAGTGACGCTGGCATGACCCAGTGCATCCTTTACCGTGATGAGATCCTCGCCGTTATCCAGCATCGCGGTCGCAAACGTTCGTCTCAAATCATGCGGAGCACATTTCGCAATACACGCCTGCTTCTGTCGTACCTGCAGGATATGGTACACCGCCTGGTCGGTCAGCCTGTCATTGGTCAGGGTATCAAAACGGCGGATTCGCGTGAACAGAGGTCCCTCTTTCTCACCGCGTACCTCATCAATCCACGTCTGGAGTCGCTGCCAGGTCCCGGCCGGCATATACGCAAGACGTTCTTTATTGCCTTTGCCCAGCACCCTGAGCGCACGCTCATGCGTGATAATGTCACTTAAATCCAGCTCGACAGCTTCTGAACGACGCAGACCACATCCGAGTATTGTCCCCAGCAAAGCTGCGTCGCGGGGTCCGATACAGCTTTTGTCAGCCTCGCAAACCGAAAAAAGATGCCTGATTTCACTGGTTGTCAGGGCCCGACCGCGGGGTAACCTGCTCCCCCTCAGATTACGCACGGCCAGAATATGCTGATAGCTTTCGACGTCCATCATCTTCAACATCCAGGCCTCCCTGGCCACCCCCTTCAGGGCCGAGAGGTAGGTGTTGATGGTAGCCGTGGCCCTTCCGGTATCCCTTAAGAGCTCAGTGACCGCAATTATGTGATGGCGGCGGAGACTTCCCCAGATACAGGTAGTGGCGCTTTCAGCTCCAAGTAATCGGGCGACCACACCCAGAAAAGACCCCATCGTCTGCCGGCTGCGCGGGGAATTGAGCGACAGCAGGTAGGCCCGGGCAGGATCCACCGGATTATCCGCTCCGGCCAGCGCGGGCAGGTATTCATGATTGGGGGAAAGTGATGGCACCGGACGGTTCTGGTCGGGTTCCTCGTTTAGCAGGCTCATTCAGACTCTCTTCCGGCCAGTCAGCATCCGGTTAGCACATTAAATATCGGGATAAATGATACTGCCAGAAGCACATTGAGAAAGTCTACTTTTTCAAAGGTACATTTTAATAAGTACAGTATTTTTAGAGCCTGCGAGCCGTGAAATGGGGAAGGGAGACTGCACAGATGGGGGTTCCGAACACTACCTCAACATCCTGCGCCGGCACCTCTGCCCGGCAACTGGCTGATGCTCATTTATGTCAAAGGCAATGTTGCAAACTCTAAGAGCTGGCTAGAAAACAAAAAAGAACTTACTGACAGGATTAGTGCGCGGGCAATCCCTGCGAAGGCAGAGGCTCTCATGACACTCTTCCCTTTAAAAGGTCTGGCCGATACCTGGTGACCATGGAAAAATCCAGTAAGCCAGAATACCTAGAATAATAAGCAATATAATGGCACACATTATTATATTCTTAAAAAATCTTAGCCATGAGTGATGTCCCGGCATCTGTCATCCTCCTTATCATCTATTATGAAATCATTCCGACGATGATTGTTATTTTGTTACGTGGATCTTCAATTTGTTGCGAAACACGGTTTAGAAAGCCTTAGTATTTTATAGAATAGAGATCCTACACTTATAAAAAAATTTATAAAACGCGTCTAATTGACGAGTTGTAATACTAGAAATCTATTTTGTTATCAACAAAGAGAGATTTTTTGTCGACAGCAATGCTGACAAATCGCGTGGATTCAATCATACCCGCCCACCCGGTACACTTTCCGTCCCTCAGCTTCTCACGCTGCCTCAATTATATTATATCATTGAATTTTATCACTTAATTACCATAGAGCCCTTTACTTCCTGATAGCAGGAAGAGCGAGCAAGGATAATAATAAATCGACGACAAGACGTTTCCGGACATGTATAACACTATTGTTCCTTATGCAAACATCCTCAGTAGAAACCATAATACCCCCTCTTGAAATATCTCAGAAACGACTCCTGTTCTTGTGCCTCAATTAGTGTACCCAACAAGGCCACAAAAAGAATAAATACTGTATCAACAGTAAGAAAGTTATTGCTTCCAAACAGAAAGTATTGTCTTTACATAATTATTTGTGACGTTACGAAAAGAGTATTCATTGTAAAAGCTACCGAGGTTTAGTAAATCTCCCGTCAAATTGACGGTTGCCACCTGCTTATACACAGGTTGCGGAAACGATATCCCTCGAATCTGTGGATATCTTAACTCCTGTTCTGATGACCCGGATTACCGGTCCGGTTCATCTCTCTCCTTCGCCATGCCCCGGTAAGTCTGTAGCCCCTCCTCTTCCTTCGCCAGGGCCTGTCTTCCCACATGTCGCTCAGACAAATTATGCCCCCCCTTCTCAAATTCGGGCTCCGGATAACAAAGATGATGTACTGGGCTTACCTCTCTGGTCGTAAACGCGACGACAGACTGGCTGTAATCACGAGCCTCCTTCTGCTGGCGCAGTACTTCTGCTTTTACCGCCTCGTCCATATTCAGTCTGTCATTCTTTCTGAGGCGAGACGTCTCAGCAAACGGTGGAACGCCCATCCCCGGACTTTCCCTGCCGATAATATCCGTAACAGTTCCTCCTGTCACACGTCGGACAATTAAATCCTGCAGCGTAGCCTTTGGCGCTCTGACAATAACGCCATCTTCCGGGCATGTCTTCGCCAGGATCAGACCATGACTGACTGAATCAGCCTCCCGCGTTTTCCCGCTGGCGCTGCGCTGTATCAGCGTAAACCCGGCTTCGTCTCCCCCCAGACAGTGCCATTCACCAGACAGCCGACGTAGCAGGCCGTTCTCATCACGTTCTCCCGGACAGAGCATAATTGCCCCCAGTTTTCCGGCGGGACCAAACACCGGCAAGGCGATATGGGGAGAGGGATATTTTTTTCCTGCCGGGATTACCCTGGCCTCCCGACATACGCCTGGCAGATGCTGTATGAGAGGGTCGCAGGCCATTTTTTTCAGAGGTTTTGCCTCCTTCCACAGACGCCGGGCCAGCGCCGTCATGCGCTCTTTTTCACTCAGAAGAATATCATGTGCAGTTGGACGGTCTGACGATCCGGAAACCCGTTCCAGCCATCTGGCGAGATTATCGGTGTAAATCTGAATGTGCTCTTTTGCCCGCGACAGCGCGACATAGGTCTCCCGCAGCGTGGCGAGAGACGCCCGCGCGCCCTCTGCGCCTGCCAGAACAATGACATATCTGGCGCTCGCGCCCTGTGCCTTGTGTGTCGTGCCGGCGTAGCCATAATCAAGGTGCCGGTCTGCCATCTCCTGACCCGGTTTCAGTATCCGGGTGACATTACCGCGGGTCAGGTGAATTTCGCCGGTTTCGGCGACTGCAGACACCCGCCAGTTTTCGCCCGCGTTGCGTCCCCGCTCACGATCGGAACGAGAAAAGGTCACATACTCGCCAACAGAGACGGCTATCTGGCGAGACGTAAAAATAGCCACGTCGCGC
This sequence comes from Enterobacter cloacae complex sp. ECC445, assembly GCF_021892025.1. Classification (NCBI taxonomy): domain Bacteria; kingdom Pseudomonadati; phylum Pseudomonadota; class Gammaproteobacteria; order Enterobacterales; family Enterobacteriaceae; genus Enterobacter; species Enterobacter cloacae complex sp. ECC445. The sequence continues at coordinate 62,540 of NZ_JAKLRZ010000011.1, forward strand.
AGGCTACTTTCAAAGGCAGAGAACAGCTGCACCTGTCCGGCGTCATCCACCAGCTCCACTATCCCGCCTGTCTGGCCGTCTTTTCTGGCGCGAATGCCGTAGTAACGCTCGTTAATCAACGCCGTCTTGCCAGCATGTTCAGCCATTCCCTGCACGGATTTGAGCCGCTCGCTGTGCGTTTTCTCTCTGTCCAGAACCGTAATAACCGTTTCCGTCCCCAGCTTGCCGCAGGTCTGCAATCGCTGATGGATGGCAACATTTATGGCATTTTTATCCGCATTCGTCTGAGTGACAATCAGGGTGGATGATCGGCCTTCTTCCGTCCGTCCCGTAAAATCCGCCACTACCGCAGCGAGGACACGATCGCCTTCCTCTTTTTTCTGCTCAGCCGTCTGCGGCAGCGCTATCACGGACCCGGAAGGTTTCCACTGGTCAGGCTCGCGCGGTACGGTATCTGGATCCTGTTGACGGATAATATCCAGTGCTGCGGGCACACAACGGTTCGTCAATGCATAAATCGCAGGCCGCAGCGAGGGCACCTGACGAATGATATCCTTCATGATCGCCGTGTCCAGGGGGCTCCGCTCCTGTAATAAAGTAAACGGTGTGCCATGCGCAACCGAGAGCAGCTGGTCGCGATCGCCACATAATACGGCTCGTCCCCCCCCGTTCGCGATATGCTGCATACAGTCGGCGAAATCACGGTTTCCGACCATAGAACACTCATCCATCAGAAAAAGAGTATGCCGGAAATCAGGAGCGCCCCCTGACTGAATCTCGCGTTCCGTTTCCATCAGAAAGCTGGCCAGCGTCTGGGCTTTTATCCCGCACAGCCCCATTTCGCCCACGGCCCGATGCGTCGGAGCCAGCCCGACTACCTGTAGCCGTCCGTGTGCCGGCAGGGTCTCAAGTGCTGTGAGGACCGCCCTCATCTGCGTTGTCTTTCCCACCCCGGCATAGCCCTGAATGGCCACAAAACGATCGGCACTTTCAAGGATCAGCCGGGACGCGTGGCGCTGGCCGTCCGTGAGTCCTGCCGGAAGGGTCACCGTGCCCGGCGCGATCAGAGGCGGTTGCGTGCCCAGCCCCTCCGCCACAAGCCGGATAATGCGCTTCTCGGCCTCGTATGTTTCGGCCGTCACATAGCGCTGCAGCGCTGCCCCCTGCGGCCCGGGTACAGGGATCAGCTCGCCGGTGCGGATCTGCCGGCGCAGTTCTCTGTCCACGGCCTCTTTGCCAAGAGAGGGGTGAAGCGGCAGTGCATTTGCGAGTACGTCCATGCGGTTAAAAAATACATTGCTGCCCTGCGTCAGGCTGACGGCCTGTCTGACTGCTTTTTCCGTGACGCTCATTAACGCGTCCCGCCGGGTATCCAGGGCGGTCGCCAGCTCGTCTTCGTTCTGTTTTACCTCAGAAAGCACGGTTCTGGGGCCTGAAAAGCGTGACAGCCGCCGCCGGGCATCCTCCGGTGCAAGTGACGTAAAGATGCGAATGCAGTGTCCGCTCCGGGCCAGCGTGCCAAGCATTCTGCCCGTCATTTCACGCCCTGCGACGGCGGCAAGGACAACCCCCTTTTCCTGGACACAGCCTCCCGGTGTGGTGACATAACCATAACCTGCTTTTAACGGTTCATGCAGGGAAATGAGACGGTCTTTACCGCGATGCCTCACCGTCAGGCTCGTGTCTTGTATGAATTTCACCGTGACACTGTCACGCGCGCTCATTTTTCCCTGGCGGGCGAACCAGATGAGTTTTTCCCCCTCAGCAACCTCAATCGTGTGCGGTTGATACAACCCCCAGTCAGCATTCATCTGGCTCAACTTCACGCCTGTTTTATGGCCAGCGTCATCCTGTAACCTGAGGCACCGTGTTTCGGGACTGACTCTGTCGATGGTGTAGCGCACCACCGAGCGTTTTTCGGGTTCCCGGTGTTCCAGCACCATCCCTTCCCGGTAGGTATCCAGTTGACGGCGATTTTTGCGGTCCAGCCATACAGGCAGCAGTGTATCGACCCTGACCGTTTTGTTACCGAGGCATCCTCGCTCAAATAACGTCTGGCGGATCCTGGCGGTCAGAGCAGCCTGCTCGCGGGGTCCACTGACCTGCGCGGCCACTGTTTCACCTTTCCTGAAATACCCCGCATACTCCTCCGCCAGTAAGGCATAGCGCTGAACCTTATCCTCCTCGCTCTTCACAGCATAAGTGACCGGCGTCGATGTCCCGTGCAGCCTGACCACGCCAGTATCTTCCAGGAGCTGAAGCGCATTGCCGGTTCCCTGCCTGCCGCTGCTGTCGATCATCAGGAGCTGTGACTGTGTGCGCAGTACGGTATCCATCACGGTTACGGTGTCCCGGACGGAAAGGGTTTCAGCTCCGGCGACAACCCAGATGGCCTTTTCCGGCAGTGGGGCCTGCGAAAGCATGTCGAGGGTGAGCACCGTTCCTGACTCGAGCGATTCTTTTTCCAGAAACCGCGCAACGGCCTTATCACTGGCCAGAACACGGAATGCGCGCCCCTGCGACCTGGCAAGGTCAGCGGCAGCCAGAACCGTTTTACCCAGGTTTTGCATCCCTCCGGCCAGACTGATAATGGCGATGGGTAGCCTCCCGTCAGTCAGTGATGTCGGCAATACGTCCGCAGCACATCGCGTTCGTGCCGTTCCGGGCACGGCCTCATTTCGTATCCGGCCCGCCAGGTCCTGCAGGCTGAGTTCATCCAGAAGATGGAGCGAAGACGTAAACAGGCCTTTTTCACGATCGAGGGGGATAAGCAGTTGAGCATTGATTGCCTCCTCGATGGCCTGTCGGGCCAGCCGGACAATATGCGATCGGGCATCAAGATTATTCAGGCTTCGGTTCAGCACGTCGGAGTACGTAAAGCGGGTACGTTTCTCGCTGAGCAGCGATATGGCATCCCTGACTGACTGGCGAACATCGGCAGGGAGGGTATGCATCTCTGCGATGGCTTCACGCTCCCGCCTGCCTCGTTCAGCCGCCGCCTTCAGCAGCGTCGGATAGGTAAAGCCATTCTGTTCCAGACGTTGCTTCCAGTCCGCCAGCAGCATCGACCGGTCCGGCAATCCCTGTTTTTGCCGCCGGGTTGCCAGCGCTGCGATATCGCGTGCTTTCAGGGGAGCCCCCTCACCCACCGCAGCCCGTATACGTTCGGCACGCCTTGAAAATACCCCCACAGGCACGCCTTCAATTTCCCACAGCCCATGTTTGCCTGTAATGACCGTTTCGAAGCCCATCGCTTCAATTCGCTGACGAAGCTCATGGCGATAAATTTTTCCAAGGGCCACCTGGAGGGCGAAGAGGGTTTCAATGAAACCACTTTTCCCGGCCTTATCGCTGGAAAGTGTTCTCCAGCGCCCCTGATATTCCGTGATGTTGAGGAGAATGAGATGTGTGTGGAGGTGGGGATCAAGCTCCCGTGACGTATCATGATGAAACGCAGCGGCCAGAATTTTTCCGGTCATGACGGTCTGCTTCACACCGTCACACATTATTCGTGTTGTGGCGAGGTGTTCTATTTCATTCATCGCTACGCTGACCGCCTGCTGGTGTGCCTGCAGAAAGCGCGGATCCCCCATGACCAGTCCGAGAACGGAGACACTTTTGGGTGCAGACAGCGTCAGATCGTAGCCGGGCCGATGGATATTTTTTCCGCCAGACATTCTTGCCAGACTGATCCCGCCCGGGAAATAACCCGCGAGCGCGCGGTCAAAATCCTGGGGTTTTACGTACCCCTGCAGGCCCATCGGTTGCGCAAGCGTCCCCATCCAGCAGGAGGCCTTTTCCCCCAGAAAATAATAATTGTCCCCGGCAAGGTAATAATCCGCACCGCCGCTGGCGACCGGGGCGATCGTCAGCATTACCAGTCATCTCCGGGCTGGGTGTTATCCGAACGGGGGTGGGTGAGAAGATGTTGCTCGGTTGCACGTAGCGCATGTTGCGCCGGCAAGCCTGTCCGTTCCTCCTCCGTGTTCATTCCCCTTTCCCCGGTCATCTTCTCAGCGACCATGCCTTCCGGCATCGCCCGCTTTTCGGTGGCATCATCTGTTGAGGCCTGATGGCCAGCGTCGCAGGCACGGCCCGCGGTAACGACTTCTTCGGGACCGCCCTCAAGCGACGCAAGCAGCCGCATCACACGTTCATTCCCCTGGTCGCGGGAGCTGATTTCCGCGTCTATTTCCTGATCCAGGCTGTCATTGAGCTCACGCGGAAGAAAATCAGGTGCGATGGTATCGAGCTCTTCATAGCGCATATTCATTCTCACCACCGGGTATTGCCCGGGGAGTGTGACAAAGCAACTTAAATCTGGCAGGGACTGTATATCCGAATAGTTAACGAGATACCGATCTTCTTCCTGCTTACTGAATGAGACCCCGTCACGTACCGTATCAGCCCCATAACTGTACTGCTCACTGAAGATGCGGGCGCGCCGCTGACCCAGCTGACGCATGACGTAGCTGGCCACACCTTCATCCGGTGAACGGAAAAAGAATCGCGTATTGAGCAGGTCCATCATTGCGTCGGCAAAGTCTTTTCCATACGTGAAATCCAGCTGCGGTTTGTTCTGGAAACCCAGGACAAAGCAGCCACCAAATTTACGGGCTTCAGACAGGACCATCGGCAATTCAGGAAGTTTATGCAGGGAGGTGAGCTCATCAAAAATAAACCACACCCTACGGTTCGAGTTTTCCCCCATTTCCAGCAGGCAGTTTGCGGCCTGAGCCAGCCACATGGAGATCAGAGGTTTAAGCGACGTGTGTTGTCGGGCGTTTGATGTGATCCACAGCCAGCCGCGATGCTGTCCGGGCTCATTTACCCGTGTCATCCATTCCCGGATAGCAAAACGTGGCCTGCCGGTGCGTTCGATTCCCTGCATATACCGCAGTGCCTTCACATAATTAGTCAGAACACCGCGTATGGAGATCGCTGTTTTCTCCACTTTTTCCTCCATCAGATTAGAGGCTTCTGTACCCGCAACGTATTCGCGTAATGCCTCCAGATTGATGGCCAACAGGGTACGCAGCAAACGGTTGTAGGTCCGCTGAGGATCGTTTTTCAGACGAGCAGAAACCGCAGTAAAAATCGTACGGGCAGCCCCGGTCCAGAAGGGGTCTTCGCGCGTGCCCTGCGGGATCAACGTATTGGCGACGGAATCGTAATCCGGTGTGGACTGGCACTCCAGCCAGAGATCCCAGTACTCACAGCGCCTGTCGAGCGGATTCAGTAATCTGTCGGTCGTCGGGTTGTAGTGACGTTTTACGAGTGAACATCCTTTGTCATACACCACCACCATATCCCCTCGCGCCCGAAGCTGGCGGAGCAATTTATTCAGCGCATTCGATTTTCCGGACCCGGGCGTACCGTGCAGGAGCAGATTTTTAAGTTCGCTGTCGCGAACCAGACTCAGCTGATCAATATGCAGTGTCGACGCCTTTCCCGACAGATGCAGCATGCGCGTGACGGATCTCACATTTTCCGTTAACGTCCGCCCACCGGTCTGAACATCCTGTGCCTGGTTTGCCCCAAGCCGTTTTAGCCAGTAATAGATGGCATACCCTGCCACCAGTACCACGATACTGGCGAGTAAAACGGCAATCCCCAGCTCCTGCATAACCAGCTGACCGGCATAGCGCATATAGGGATCTTTCAGGATGGCACCGGACGTGAAATGCAATATCTGTCCCTCGTACCTGACGGTATAAACAGGCGGAACAATAAACAGGGCGTGTTCCCCCCTCGCGGTAATGGATAACCACCAGTACAACGCACCGTTGCAGATTTCCTGCCAGGGAACCCGCAACCAGAAACAAAATGGCACGAGCAAAATAAAAAGATTACACAGCCAGAAAGCGATACGCCGGTTAACCTGCATAAACATATTCAGCATATAGCTGAACACCTGCCCACCCTGCGTGATATGCTTGGTTATACTCATCTCTCCTCCCGATATATATCCCTTCCAGGCAGTGTTCCTGCAGGCGATAATTCCCGGCATTTCGCTGCCCGGCCGGGGAAATATAAAAGCGTGGCGGAACCGAAACAGGCATGCACGAAGCCCGGAGAAAACCGCGGTAATAAGAAAACGGGAGACCGTTCTGTCTCACATTCGTGAATCCGGCTGAAAGGATGAGGCGACAGATACCCCTTTTGGGTTGAATTTGCTGGTCCAGTGCGGACTCTCGGTGCTTTTTACGAAGAGTGAGTGCCCGCTCACGTAGGAATGCAAAACAGTCGAATTTAAGGGCAACATATTGAGTGCAAGCGATTTGAGCATTTATAAAGAACCGGGCGGCCGGGGGATCTTCCTGCCTGATATACAGTGATTTTAAATATGATCGGTCAGTTCGATGTGAAAACACTCTTTCAGGTAAACCGAGGGGATGTCATCCGGCATTACGATGTCATGGACAGCTTATTAATACTGAATACACGTGGGTTACCCGGTGTGCTTATTTTCGCCTTTGGTCTCAGAGAATGTGCCCGGTGCAGAAGAGGCCTCTTGGCGAGCCGTTTCCTTTTGCCTTGTTTCATCAAATTCTGTTTTCCCGGTCTGATAGGCCTGAGAAAGATGAGCCGCGTCAGCCGTTATTTCTGCCTGCCGGGCATTAAGATCATGCTGATCAGTCTCAAGTGATGTTCGGGATTCATGATGGCGCGTAATAACGTCAGCCTCCAGACTGCCATCGTCGCGGGCACCCTCAACCGCAGCCGCCTGAAGGATCTCGTGCTGACGCGTGTTGAAATCACTGCTTATTTTCTGTGAGAACACGCCTGTCGATGCGGATGAACCCGCCTCTTGTGTTGTTAGCTGCTGCCCCTTGCGGTATTCGGCTTCAAGTTGTGGCATCATTCTTTCCTGCACGAATTTCGCGGCAAGCTGTTCGCGTTTTTCGCGCGCTTGTGGTGTGGAAACATCGGTCAGAATGGCATCGGCATCCGGCACTCTCTGCTTCACATATTCCACAAATTCTTGCGTGGCATGGCTGCGTATCGCCGCGCTGTGATTTTCGACAAAGCTTGCGAGCCGGGCAGACTCCTGAGACCGGGTTTGTGTGTCGCTGAGCTGGGTTGCCTGAGCGCGAATGTCGCTGAAGGTCGCGGCCATCTGGTTGACCAGTGAACCGGACGCATTTTCTGTGTGGCTGCTGTTATCGGTGACGCGGTGGCTGGTAATGACATCCATGCCATGACGTATATCCCTCAAATCCTGAACGCTAAAATCTTTTGACTGACCGCTGCGATGGCTGATTTCGCTGCTGACGCCATGGCTGGTTCCGCGTTGCCCGCTGGCATCCACTCTGGTGTGCACATCCGCGCCTGCACTCGCCCCGGTGCCGAGACGTGCCAGTTTGCCAAAAATCTCATCACCGGAGTCAATTTTCGCATACGCACCCGCCCCGGCACTGAGTGCGAGATGCTGACTCTTCTCCATCGCCGCCCGGAGGGCCTCCGACTCGCTGACGTGATTGTCGCTGGCATATCGTGAGACCACACTCTGAAGCTGGCTGATCGCCTGCGCATCGCTGGTACTGACGCTCTGGTCTGTACCCAGGCTGACAGTATCACTGTGACCACGCTGACGTGCCCACTGCGACAGCTGCGATACCCCTGAGTTAATCGTATGTCCCAGCGAGGTCGTCAGATTGTGCAATTGCCCTTGCGCCTCACGCTCCTGGCGCTGAAATCCACTCACCGCGGCGCTGTCTAACTGAATATCGACAGGCAGACGCGATATCGCGGTACTGGTGTCGTAGACTGAACTGCCGTCCGGGGTCTGGCTGGCCATGGCACCATTTGCCAGTTGAGTGGTCGCCATCCCGCTGCGTCGGGCATAGTTCGTATCCCATTTATTTCCCGCAACATTGTCGGTTTGCAGATTATTGAATGCCCATACGCCGTCACCGGCACGCGCGGCTTCAGATGAGGCGGTGCTGTTCATGGCCGTCCCCAGGTAATTACCCGCCTGCGATACCACGCTGCCCAGCCCTTTTACCAGTCCCATAGCCAGAAACGGGATGGACAGCGACAGCCAGCCAGCAATGGCACCGATATCGGCATGGGTCTGTCGAATAACGGACAGATTTGCCAGCGAGAAACTGAGAGCGTGGGTTTTACTGGTCAGCCATGCACTTACGGCATAGTTCAGGATTGCAAACATAGGCCCCCAGGCCTGAAGATAAATCAGGGTGAAGAGAAACCCTTTGAGTACCTGAAGCGTCAGAGAATGAATGGTCGCCAGCAGAATCATCACCGGAAAGAGACCGATCATCATCGCCAGCAGGACCGTGTTCATCAACGGCAGATACGTCGTGGCTATACTGCCGGAGGTAATCTGACTCAGACGCATTTTGGCGTAGGATGACTGCGTGGCGAGGTTAATCAGCCCGGCGGCATCCCCGTTATGCGCGCTGTAGGTTGAAATGCCTTGTTTAAGCCCATTCATTACCACGGCAGACCGCATGATCTGGCTCGCCGTTTCTCCCCCGCTGTAATAGTAATTGTAGCTGTCTGCCATCAGGGTGCCGAACAGAGCGCTGCTGTTCGCCCTGGCACCGGTAATCCGGGAAACGTAATACTCCCAGGTTTTACCGCCTGACATGGTATCGACATTCAACTGGGCTTTCAGGACATGGCTGGCCAGGTCCTCGCAGGTCCAGAAACCTTCCCGGTTTGCCAGGGTATTACCAGCAGGTACCATCACGCCGCGCAATGGGCTGGGCTGGCTGAAAATGAGCGAGTAGGGATCTGTGCTCGTCATGAGAGCCTGAAAGGAGTACTTGTTGTTCAGCAATATGTCGCCCACCACGCAGTTTCGAACATAGGCTGTGAACAGTTCAGCCAGGTCTCCGTTGCGGAACATGAAATCCGTGGCCGTGCCCACCAGATTTGCGCCAAATAACATGCCGGTTTTACTGTACGTCACCGAATCCGGGACGTGGAATACCGTCTCGAACGCTTCTGTCAGAGCCGTCCCCAGGGTTGTTATAAATTTTGCGGGTGCAGCCAGCCCGAGCGGAACATGCTCAACGGTATGAACACTGGAGGCATCCGTACGATCGATGATTTGTACCGTGCGTTTAGGGACCATCAGAATGCTGGTCAGCAGGATAAACGCCGCCAGAAATTTAATGACCTCCAGTGGATCCTGCCCCCGGAGATAGAAGGAGAATAATACCATCGCGGATATCAGAGCGGCAATCCGAAACATGGAGGACCACTCTGTGGTGCCCATTAGCGTCGCGACGCCGTTAAAAACAGTCCCGAGAAACTCTCCTCCGGTCAGGACATAGACCGTATCCATCAGAGTCCCCCTTCATTCCCGCTGAAATGATAGTTCTGCTGGTAGCGTTCCAGTAACTGACTGGACGTTGCCTGCCGCAGGTAGTTCATTTGCCGGTCCAGGTCGATTAGCGCATCGGCTTTGGTCTGTACCTGTTGCTGAAGGGCCTCCACCTGGGCCGAGGCTTCGGTGACATTTTTACGCAATGCCGCCATCTGGGGGTCGGGATAGTTTTTGCTACCCATCTGCATTCTGGCCTGATCGACGAGTTCTTTCAGATACTGCAGAAGCATGTCATAGGCAATGTAGTCAGACAGTCTGGACAGCATATTCACGTTGAGATCGAGTTGCATAGGATCGATGAGGTAGCGCAATACCGGTACTGATGTGCTCTGGATGAATCCCTTTTCAGTCTCAGTCAGTCCTTCATCCGTCCGCAATTTGTCGCGGATCCCCGTAATCAAGGTTTCGACCTTCCTGACCAGCGCATTGTTTGCACTGACAGTGACGTACCCTGTCTTCGTTTTCAGACAGTCCCCTTGCGAAACACACCGCTGGATCTGGACTCTACCGCCATACATAAGCGCCCGTATCAGGTCAGGATGATCGACCAGAGGAACCAGTACAGAAGGCGTTCCGTTACCATCGTAAATGAGGGTCCCGGTCAGATTCATCACCAGCTCCTTCAGCTCAGGATCGTCGCCGAACATGGCATTGCTGCTGAGAATTTCCCACATCAGATTTTTACTGCGCAACACCTGGTCTTTCTCCTGGGGGCTTGCGTTATTCATGACGTGGCCCATCTCTCCGCCTACGGTGCATCCCTGACGGGAGGCCGCCCAGTCTGCAAATAAATTATGATCTCCGGCGATGTCCTGGCAGACTTTCTGTTGCGACACCTGTGTGCGGGGCCAGAGGCCGCCGATGATTCCCTGTGCTGCCTGACAGCTGGAGATATTCATACTGTTGAGGTCTGTTGCTATCTTTTGCAGATAGTCTTTGGCGTCTTTGAGTTCCGGAGCCACCGTCTGTAAGGCAAGATCGAAAAAATATCCCTGCGAATTGGCCATCAGGTTTTTTACAAACTGCTGCAGTTGATCGCTGTTAATGAAGGAAAATGCACCGAGGTAAGCATCAATCCCGCCACACCCCGCCGTCAGTGATGGCGGAGACAACGACATCACCTGAATCTGTTTGACCTGACTACGTAAGAACAGATTCCCTCCCGTGACGTAGCCTGCGGCCTGACCCTGCCAGGCTGCAGCCCCGGTTGCATTCCCCTCAAACCCCAGTTTATTGAAGAACGTATTCAGGTCACTGTCCACGCTGGCAAAGGCGGAAGCGCTCGCGGCAACGATCAGTGATCCAGCGAGAAAAATTTTCAACATGATGGTTATCTCTGGTGCATGAGAATCGACGATGGCATAGCGAAGCATGGCAACAGGACGTAAAGGCAACGCTTAAATCCGCTATCGATAAGGGACAAGCGCGATCGGTTAGTCCGGCGAAGCGTTGAGGATCTGAGTAATACGCTGTTTTACTGCAGGCATGTCTGCTATGCCGAGCGCCAGCGGCCAGGCCTGAAGGGTATTCACGTTTACAAGGAATGTCGTTGGCGTCACGACGGGTTGTCCAACGCCATAGAATGCCTCAATCACCGTCTGCGGAGCCGGAATAGCCCGGGGAAAACTGGCATCTCCGAGACCGTCCAGGGTATACGGGAATACTTTGAGTCCGGTTTGCAGGGACAGCTGCGCCAGTTGCGGATCGAACTGCTGACAGAAGTGGCACCTTCCCTGCATGAACAACACAATCTGGTAGTCCCTCTGAAGAGGCTGAGAATGGAGAGCATCACGTGGTGGACCTTCATTCTCATCACGGTAGCGTATGACGTCAGGGCTGAGGGAAAGTGCGCTCCGCTGCGCGGATTCGGTGTTTCCTGCCTCCAGCACCCGGCGCACATCCCGTGTAGCGGCATGGAGACAACATGCGCCACTTGTCAGGATCAGGAGAACCATTTTGCCCCATCGGAATAACACCATTCACCTCCTTTCTGTTCCAGAAAGTGTTCAGTACTGTGCCTTGAAGTCTGTTGCCACATCGAGAAAACGTCGGGCGAGATCGTCCTGCGTCATAAAACCGTATACCAGCGGCTGAACATGCCCCTTCGTCGGGTCAACCAGCATGACGGCGGGAAGATAACTGACCCCCAGACGACGCGCTTGTCCACTGTCCGCTCGCGTCTGAGGGAGCGACTCGCTGCGCGTGCCATCCACACTCACCGGGATAAGCGACAGGCCGTACTGCGTGGCAAATTCTTTCACGCTGGCGGCCATGAGGCTGTCGATCTGATTATGCCCGCGATAAAACAGAAAAAGCCCATAGCGCTGACCCAGCGAATGGATGGCCATTAACTGCCTCTGGTGACTCTCATTTTGCTGCAGAGTGGCCGTGCGGTTATAGCGACTGTGCTCAAGGTTGTAATCCAGCTCCGGGTAATCCAGCAGGGCTTTTTTGGCCGTCTGCGTGAACTGGCCGGAAAGACGTATCAGATAAGCCTGCAGACGCAAAAAATCTGCCGCGTGCTGTTCCAAAGGTGAAAGAATGGCGCGGTAAAGTCGCTGTTGCGTCAGCTTTTTCAACAGGGCCATCTGCAGGGTCGGAGAGAGGCGGCTGAGGGGAATGTTCTCCTGAGTGTCCGCCTCGTCTTCAGGGCGGGGTTCGTTGTACCAGTGCCAGCCCACAATGGGTCGTTCAACATAGGTATTTATCGTGGCAGGCCCCATGGCGGTGTCCTCGCCCTTCGCAACAGGGACGATCACAAAGATGAGCAGCCCAATCAAAAAGACCTTCACTGAGCACCGTCCTTCATTTTGTCTGTGATTTGCTGTTTTATCCGTTCGATCAGGAACTGGTCTTCCGGAAGCGTGGTGCTATTCTCAAGATCGTCATAAAAATCAGCAAAGTTAATGGCACTGAAATCAAGATGCTGTAGCTCAGCCACGCTCAGCCCCCGGCAGTCGGGTGATTCCCCGCGCCCGAATCCTTTCCCAAGCTGCCCCCGTCGCCCCTGCTCCTGAATGATTTTTGCGAGCTTACTGTCAAACTGGCAGTACCCTTCTTTCCTCTCGGTGCAGACGCCCAGGATCTTGTGCGCGCAGTATCCCCCGACATAGATGGTCAACTTCCGTGCTTTTGCCTGTCCCAGCGCCTTTTCCTCCGAACTGCAACTGGCAAGCCCCGTATCCTGCCCCCAGCCGCTATCCCTGCAGCAGTTACTGAATCCAGCCATGGCTTTACGACAGCTTATGGCCCTGCCGGTGAAGGCCGACACGTTCATGCTGTTCAGTTGAGCCACGTCCTTTCCTGCCGCGGCCAGTGCCGCAAGACCTGATACGGCGGAGCGAAAATCATCATTCGCCTTGTTTTCTGCGTGATCGCAGCTGCCATCGGCACACACCAGCTCGCCACCACACAGGTGCGCTGTGCCGCGGGTGTGTTTTTCACAGGAAAAGACCACATGTTCACGCAGACAGGTATTACTGAGCGAGGCAATACAGGCAATACTGCCCACAGTACAGGCGGGATTTTTCATGTAGGGCTCGCAGGTACCGTTATCCGGCGATTGTGAAATATAGGTATCGGTGTACTGCCAGCAATCGCTGTGCAACCTAAATGGCTGTCCGTTAACGATAAAGGTTCGGTTCCCGCCGGGCGAAGTACACACGCTGCCGGTTTTGATCTGCTCAGACGGATCAAATGGACAGGTCTCCGTCCACACCACATCGGGCACCCACTTTTTCTCTCTGACCTGCATCTCGAGCGTGAGGGCCATGCGACCGTCAGAGCCATTTTTCAACCAGTTCAGGGTTTTCCGGGCATAATTCTGGCAGCGGGACGGATTCCCGCGCAGACAATTTTGATTTTCAATCTCTCCGACCGGGGATAATCGTTCCTGACTGAGGGGGGCTCCCGCCGCACCGGTTAAGACCCATGTGTTCTCCTTTTTGGCCACGGACTCGGCGTTCACTCCCCACCAGCGCATGCGGTAGGAGAGATTCTTGTCAGTAAAATGCAAAGTAAGCGTGGCACGGATCACCGTTCCTGACGCGGGTGCACGAAACTGAAATGTCACACGTTTGTCGCCATCGTAGCGGTAGACGAAATCGTTATTGCTCACGCTGAACGTTTTCGTAAGGACGGTTTCTTCTGCGTGTCCCCCGCCCGGCCCGGCGCTTCGGGTACAGGTAAGCTCTACTGCTGGCGTGCGCTCACAGGTAAAGTTGGTAATCTGCGTGTTATTTATCACGACGTCGCGACACTGCGTGTCGGTGTCCTGCGTCAGGCTTTCCGCCTTATCCTCAACATCCAGCGAGTCGTGAATAAAAGGGGCGTCCGTTGAAATACGGTCCGGTGGGCGATGTTTGATCACATCCAGCATGGTTTTTCCTGCCGCAGAGTGATTCATCTCCCGGGTACCATTGCTGTCAAGCGCAGTATTCTGGTCTGCCGTTACCCCACCATACAATTTCGACTGTTCCGGGCTCTCCGTAAAGCCGGGGATTAATCTCGCCGGATCGACATTTTTCAGGGTATCCAGCCCTTTTCCCTTTTCATCATTGGCGTAATGGGAGGCTTCGTCATACTGCGAGTTTGCCAGTGCGCATCCGCAGTACAGTATGCCAGCAAGGGCGTTTAAGATGGGTTTCATTTGTCCTCCCGTATCTCAGCAAGAAACTGCCGGGCAACGTGGCGACACTTTCCTTCTTCAGCAATGCGTGCCAGCGCCTCCTTAATCCTGAGATTGCCGGTTAAGCGGTCATACCCGGCCTCGCAGGTGACCACCAGGGCGGGCACCGCTCTGATGTCATAACGTTCAAACAACAGGGGATCAATCTGAACACCGCCAGCATTTTCTGTCCGTATGAGTTCAAAAAGTACCCGTACCGTTTCGTGAAAATCATTATCGATCAGACCATTGACCAGCACGGGAACATGAAGACGACTGGCCTGCGCTATCATCTGCTTCAGGCCATCGCGCGGCACGGAAAAAGAGAGAAAATACAGTAACTGGCACCCCTTCCCCTCAGCGGCTGACCGAAACGGTTTCCCGGCAACGGTCGTATTCCGTGAAAAGGAAACGGATGGCCGGAGAGCCCGCTCCTGTGGGAGCGGGTGTGGTAACAGCAGGGATTCATCCAGGCTCAGAGCCCGCACACAGGTCGCTGTCAGCAGCCCGCCAGACAGCAGGATAACGATCAAATTTTTCATGAGGGGATCTCAAAGAAAAACGCAGTTGCGTTTGCGCCAGATGAGGTAACCGAAATTCTGCCGGCTGGACGGCGTGGCATGACCGGCTTCCCAGGCCATCACGGTTCGGCCAAAGGGATGACACCGCGCCGAATCGGGAAACATATTCACCATCTGATACCGGAAGCGGTCTTTTGGCATAACCGGAGAGGGGTATTCAAAACAGACTTTATTGTTCTGCCCCACGCTGTTCATGATCATGCCCTGCCGGTGCAGTTTATATGCCATGCGTTCTGACAGCAGCACGCTGGCAGCCTGGGGGCTGGCCTGGTCAGGGACAAATCCCGTGAAAGGATAAAGACTCCCATGTGAACCGGCACACCAGAACAGGGAATTGAGGGGCATAGAGACCGCGCTGGCCAGGGCATCCGCAGCACAGGCACCCTGAGCGATGGGGTTCGCGAACAGAAACGCCTCGGGAGAGAGTACCGACGCAAGCGAACTGTCATTCCAGGTTGGGTCCAGTTCGGAAAGATACCCGATGTCCATGTCGCCCCCCTGCATACAACCGAGATCGGTAATAATGTTGAGCCACCAGGTCAGCGGGTATTTGTACCAGTGGACGTGATAAAACGCGGCAGTATCGTCCCCTCCCTGACGTTTTCCCCCACCACTGCCGAGTTTGCCGGCAGAGATACTGAATCCGCCCAGATTCACCATGCAAAAGGGAGCCCGGGTCACGTCGGTGAGGGCAAAGGGTTCCCAGTACCCAATCGCAATACCAATACGGTAAAGCTCACTGACCGGACAGACCTGTAAAGGACTGGACGGATTCTCGGTATCCGGTTCATTGCTGGCCGCCACCGGTACATTGCCAATCGTCAGGGGGAAAAGGCATTGCCAGCAGATATCGGTGATCGGATTGACAAAATGTCCCTGACACTCCGGTGCAGAAGCCCGTACTGTCGCTCCGGCATTGAGTAATGCCACCAGCGCCAGGACGGATAATCTGTCTTTCATTCGCGTCTCCTCTCGATGTCAAACCTGACGAGGTCAGGATGCTACAGACGTCCTCTTTCCTTGTTCCGCTGCGCGACGAACAGGGTGTTTTTTTCATTCCTTCGGCAGTGCGGCGGAGGTGATTTTCAGACGTCGTCCGTCCTGTACGACCCGGGCCGGGATATACGTTAACTGCAGCCTGCGGGATATGACGCCCTGCTGATCGAAGTAAACCCGTGAAGCCAGGCTGTCCGACGCCTCCCGCACGTTTCCGTTCACCAGGATGATTTTGTAATGGGGTGTGGAAGGCTTCTGAGCCTTCATCCAGGCGATCTGTCGCTTATCATCGCCATCGATAAAATAGAGCGTGAGGTTCAGGGAAAGCGTGTCGAGGGGATTGATGCGATCACCCTGATGAACGAAGACGTGATTTCGTGCGTCCGCAATGTCCTGCTCCGCGGTAAAAGTGGGATCATACCAGGAGACATGTTCCCGGGAGTCTGCTTTCAGGCCAGGTACCGGAACCGGACGAAGCGCATGTGCTTCCACCCGCTGCGCAAACTGGTGCTGCAGAGCAGAGAGCGTGCCGTCGTTCATCATTGTCGCCAGTCGCGTCTGGATAAACGCGAGAAAACTCTGTTCCGCAACCGGCCACGTATCACCCCAGGTGCCCAGATCTTTCGCCTGGGACAGTGGCGAAAGCCCGGCCAGTAAAAATACCGCGATAAGGCGGTCTCTCATCGAAATTCTCCTGATTGTCCGGCTCTGGACTAAGGGCCCTGAGAGTAAGCTCACAATTGATGACGTGAACAGGCGGGTTCATAACCGGTAACGCAGTTATTCGTTAACTGTGTGATGACAAAAAACGCGCCGATGTCATCAATGGAGCAGGTCTGGTTTTCTCATCATGGACGCTCACGTGCAGACGCTGCCGACATGCGTTTCGCCACGTCTGTCTGGATCTCCTGTGTAATATCCGGCGCGCCGGCGATCACCGCCGGTGCCACCAGGATGATCGCGTCGTGATGTCGTTGCCAGTCAGTTAAGGCACCGTTGAGTGCAGCATTGAAACGGCCCGTGGTTTTTTTAACCGCCTCCTCGCCGGCATGTTGATGGCTGAGCTGGGCCATAAAGCTGTTCACCGTGCCCTGCATATCAAAGGTCACCACTTCCTGTTGTCGCGAACAGAAAATTCTCGCCGTAAGCCACAGATTCAGGAGAAGCAGAATGCCGGTGACAGCAGCCACTGACGTTACGATACGTCGCCAGCTACGTTGCTGGCGTCGAAACCGTATGCCTTTTGTTATCGGGATCGCTGTTGCGTCCATTTCTGAAGTAACTCCATTTCATCAGGATACTTGTGGCAGGCCAGACGCCACACTGTCTCGGCAACACTGTTCCCCTCCCGCAGACTCTGCTCACGATATTCAAAATCTTTACCGTCGGAAGAGGACATCACCCGACTCAGCGGGTCGAGAAGCAGCCGGTGATAAGAAACCTGACCGGCGACTCGAAGCATAAAGGCACTGAAGTGGGCATCTTTAGCAGACGGGAAACCTTCAATGATGCTCTGTTCAGCGGGGCTGAACTGACCTTCATTTGTCTGGTTATATTTGCGAAACGCCTCAAGATTCTGACGAAGCAGGATCTTGAAGGATGAATTAGACCAGGCCGCTCTGGCTGCGACACTGGCCTTGTCACCATCAAAATCTTCAATTCCCTGTGTGATAGTGATATAGGCGCCGCCGTATTTCCTGGCCGTTCGGTAGCCATTTTCAATAAAATCGCCGATAAAACTGCTCTCACTTGCGAGCAGTTTCCAGGCTTCATCAATAATGGCGGCCTTACGTTCACTGCGTGGCGACAGGAACATGCGCTGTTCGACATAAATCATCATTGAAAACATGATGGCGGCCAGAAGATCGGGTTTGTTCTTGAGTTTGCCCATCTCCAGTACACAAAACCGGACCGAATCATCCAGCGCCGGGTTTGGGCTGTTGAAATACTCTCCGTATATTCCACCGGTGGTGTATTTGTGCAGGGATACGATAATTTCTTCCATTCGGTTTCGTACGGTATCGGCAGTACGATACTGATCGGATACAACCAGCGTCTTAAGATGCGCGACGACATCATCGATTAGCGCCGCATTTCTTTTTTCCATCCAGACGCTTTGCACGGCATTCAGAAGAATGGATTT
Organism: Enterobacter cloacae complex sp. ECC445; assembly: GCF_021892025.1. Taxonomy (NCBI): domain Bacteria; kingdom Pseudomonadati; phylum Pseudomonadota; class Gammaproteobacteria; order Enterobacterales; family Enterobacteriaceae; genus Enterobacter; species Enterobacter cloacae complex sp. ECC445. Next base: position 80,284 of record NZ_JAKLRZ010000011.1, read on the forward strand.
GGTGGTATCGCCAACCCCGCCTGACGGGCACGACAAAACCAGGAGTAAATCGCGAATACTTTCCGCCGATTCAACAATATTCACGACCCCTGCAAACGGGTTAAATTTCAGATCGGTGGCGTCGACATACACTCCCCCCACATTGGCACACAATGTTTTATAGGAATCCCCCATGTCGAAAACCCATGCCCGTCCTTCGCTCTCGAGGATCTGGCGAATAAGGGTTTGCATGAGGAAGGATTTACCGCCCCCTGACGTCCCGCATATACCAAGGTTATAGTTGTCATTACCCAGCCCGGAGTCACTGTCAAACAGATCAAGAAACGAGAGCTGATTGCGATAAGAGGGGATCGGCACGCCTCTGGAGCAGATCCGGTTGTCCGCGACAACGGGCATCAGGTTCGCGACATTGAACGCTTCCGCCCTCAGCGTAGCGCCACTGCGTTTCATATCACTCCATAACCCTTCCGCCATCATGAATGGAAACAGCGCGAGGTAATTACGCATCTGCATAAACATGGGCGGGCACAACACAATCCCGTTGGCACGAAAGGTATTGTTTAATGCCAGCTCGCACATCAATGCTTTTTCGTCATCATCCTCGCAAAACAGCGTGACGCTCAGGCTGTAACGCGCCAGCGACGACTGTCCTTTTGAGAGGCGTGAGCGCAAACCATCCCACTCCCGGGCCGCCGCTTTTACGCCGGGTACCCATTTTCCGAAGGGAGAGTTTGCACGCTTGTCGTTAGTGGCAAATTTGCGCAGCGCTTCGTTCTGACTCTTTGCCTGAGGCTCCAGCTCCGTCGTCAGGGTGATGGCGAAGGGACAGGGAACGGTTGATCCGGGATCCAGGAGGTTACTGAGGTTATTTCCCGCCTGCCACAGGGCAAACTGTTCCGGGTTTTTCTCCGGCATGAAACTCATTATGCGCGTGGAGATTCGTTGACCATTTGCAGCAGAGAGGCTCTGGCGAAGACTGTCTGCCCGGACTTCAAGCGTGATTGAGGGCTCAACACATTGTGCGTTCAGTTCTTCATAGGGATCCACCTGACGGGACGGTGGCATGACCTGGTCGTGACGATAATTGATCAGCTCACGTACCAGCCCCAGTAATCCCCCATCATTGACCAGCACGGAATGCAGGCGGACAGCAAAGAGAGATTGTTGCAGGATACTCAGCGTTTGGCCAAGCGAGCTGAAGACGCGGTCATCGAGACGACGACATTCTTCTGCGTAGCTGATAAACAGACGATAATTACGTAGCGAGAGTGGATATCCTTTGTTATTTGGCAGACCATAGAGGGCGCCACGCTCATAAAATGCGCGGGTTATGCGTGCAAATTTGTCCGCATGTTCACCCCGCCAACTCATCCCCGTCAGTCCCGTATCCAGCATATCACTGATGCATTTACTCCCCAGAAGCAGCACGCTGAGGGGTCTTTCACGGGGAAGCTTATTGCGCAAAAAATTGTCCAGCGCATCCACAATGTTCTCATTCGCACCAATGAGCGGTGTACATTCGAGAACAAATCCGACGGTGGTGCTGTTGATGAACATACCGGTTTCAGGGTCGAAATGCCGGTAGGGAAGCACGCTGAGCAATGAGGGGTAGTCCATCTCCGTCAGCACTGCGTCCGCTTCCGGTGCTCCGTCCTTGATGTGCCAGCCGGTAAGCATGCGTCGGAAAAATTCATTATAGAGGGTCATTTTCTGTACCCCATCCAGTGGTCAGGTACCGCAACGAATGAGACAACAGAAGGGGCATGATAAACGTCTTCCTCATCCACCCAGGCCGCAATCCACAGGCGCGCAACAACCGGGCCGGTTCTCCCGGGCAGCTTCGCGCGGGTCTGCGTGTTTGAGGCCATGACAGCGTCGGACCCGCTGGGTGAATACACTCCCGTGCCTGCCAATACGTCGGGATTGGACGAAGATGGCTTTGACGATGGGATATCAGAGAACGCCGGTATGCGGGTTTCCCCTTTTCCGCTGGCTTCAGCTGGCAGGTGCCGGGCTATCTGGTTGGCGTCCTCCATGGTCAGGCAGCGATCGTGAGCCAGCGATTGACAGTCAAAATCCGTATTCATTCCAGCGCAGCCTGAAAGCAGGCATATACCTGTAAGCATTGCAGTCAGATTCCTGGTCATAGCTGGGTCCTGTGGGCTGAGAAAGGTTGTGAAGATTGGGGGCAGAAATCGCGTGAATACGTGTTATCCAGACAAGTTTCCAACCGTCGCGCAGTTACACGTGAGACAAGCGCGAGGACGAGCGCTGGCTTTCCGACATTGAACACACATTCAGCCCATTGGGATCCGCATCCGCACTTTCATTAACATTGTCCTGAAGTGGATCTTCGGATAGCAGCCTTATTTCCATGTGGCCGGTGACGGGTTCGCCGTTCCAACGGTGTCACCCAGTTTGAGCTCGTTTAACACCTCTTTCGTGATGGTGATGCCATTATCTGAAGATGTTTCTGGTGGTGTCTGCCGGGTTGATTTTGCTTCCTCTCCATCGACATACCTGAGCTGAAAACCTTCCTGAAACACAACAGAGACGGAGACGCCTGCCCCGACAGGGATGACGGGATGATATTGTTCAGCACGCTTGATGAAATATTCCGACAGGGTCTTCCCTGCCTGGGAGGTCCCCCCGCCCAGACCCGCGCGAGCAACTTCTCCACTCGTTACGCTGTGTGAGGAGCCAAGACCGACCGTCGTTGACCCGACGCTGGACATGGCGCTTCCCATGGCATCAATGGCTCCGCCGGCAAAAGCAAACCCGACTATTTTACCGTTACGTATCACGGGCGTCGCACGGATGCCATTTTTGCCCATAAAAGAGATATGACCTTTGATTTTCTGATCGATGATCCGGTTATGGATTCGGCATGACAACCGATCGGTGCGCAACAGCGCTCTTTCGCTGGAGATGTCGCCATACGCGGCGGCCGTCACGAAGCAACCGCGCAGATCGTATTCACCGTCATTCGGGAGTATCACTTTCCCCGTCAAACGAAACTGCATGGGAGAGGAGGCACTTTCCCCCGTAACCGATGCATTCGCATCTGCGCCTTCAATCACCGTCGCTGGGGCAAAGCTGCCAGAAGGGATATAAGGCAGAGAATGACGTTTATCGTTGTTACGGCTGTACGCGACGGTCATGGTTGACAGCTCAGACGGGTGCTGCGCACGGTCTGAGGTCACCGTCTGGTTCATCGGGGGCGCCGGATAAAATGCCGTTGGGGGAGGCACTGATGCTGGTAAGGATGTGCCGACAGGAAGTTGAGGTTCGGCCCTGTCGCCCCGCAGTTTGAGTGAATCGGCATGATGTTCTGAACGCAGTGAGTCCATCTGCGTCTGGAGATGTTTTAATACATCGTTTTGCATCTGGACCGTTTTGCGGTACACCTCATTTTCTCCGGCGATCTTCGTCAGCTGCAGCTCAAACTGGTTCAGTTTTTTGTCCACCTCAGATGCCGTGTGCTGCAGGTCAGCGACTGCGCTTTCACTGACCTTTTTGCCAAAGGAGGTAGAGGTCACCGCCCCGGTCATATCCGGTACAGGTTTAGCTGGCTGATTTTTTCCTGGCGCAGCCCGGGAAGGGGACCCAATATACCAGGCTACAATACCTGTGCCTGCAAGACCCAGTAATAGTGTCACCAGCAAAGCCATCTGCTTGTTGCGCGTCATCTCGTTAATATTGCCCATGATGCGCCTTCCCATCCTCATTCTCACTCGAGGCGGTCATCCATACAGAGGCAGCTTCGTCAGGCATTAATCGGGTTTTGAAAGGAAAAATCATCACAGCGCGAACGCCTTGTGCCTGAAATAGCGTCTCAGTGAACGCCACCACGTGACGGTCTGTATTGCGGACATTCAGCCGATAGAGACGCAGCTCTCCACCGCTCCACATGTCCACCGGTTCCACCTTGAGTCCGGTAGTTAACTGAAGCCGTGGCAGGGCGACGACCGGAGCCTTCAGAAAACCCTGCGGTGTCTTTCCCTTCAGAACAGCCTTCTGTATATCGGTCAGCAAATGGAGGTAAGGCTGCGATCTCTCCCATTGACGGGTGGACTCATTCTGCGCAGGTGTACCGGAGATGAAATGCAGCACCCGGCCCTGTCTTTTCTGCGGCAGGCCGATAACCGAGACCGTCAGTCCCCCTGCCGTGCGTAAGTAAAATGTGAAGGGCCTTGTTTGCGTTGTCATGAGTACAACCCCACCGTTCGCCTGTCCCTGGACCTTGTTGGCATTGACAAACATGCCCTGGACACTGTCGACAGCAATAATTCGGTCCCCCGGTACGACAAACAGATTGGGATCTGTGTTGCTGATCGCGATTCTGACCTGGCTGTCAGGTCCGACGGGAATATCAACAGGGGGCAGGGAAACGGGACTGGCAAGAACCAGGAAATTTCCGCTGGCGGCTAAAAACAGCCCGAACTTAATGTAACGCAGACGCATTTGTCTTCTCCCTGAATGCTTTGATGGTGACCATCCCCCGGCGGTAACGGAGTTCCAGTCTGAGAATCTTTTCTTCAGGCGGTTGCTTACGACTGCCTATCCATTGCTGAACAGTGCCATGAATATCCACCGTGCCTGCGGACGGGTAAGTATCCAGGCCTGAGAGATAGAATGCCGAGGTGACGTTATTATCAATAACCCGCTGGGCTTCTTCCGCCAGAACGTCCTGCATGGCAGGCCGTGTCTCATTGTCGAAGAATCGCAGCAATGCCTGATGATTAGCCTTAACCGATTCAGGAGAAACGTTGTAGCGAAGCAACACTAACGATTCGGCAGTCTGCTCGAGATAGCTCGCATCCGTTCGGTTGCGGGACAGCGTAAAAGATGCATCCAGTCCCATCGGAATATAGGTTTCCTCATGACTGTTAATCAGGGCATCAATCTGTAACCAGGCCAGCGTATTGCCACTCAGGGAGATGACAAGCAGCCCCAGGAGCATGACAAATGCGAGCGAGGTGTAACGCCCCATAACGCGGTGCGCCTTCAGTTCCACACTCTCCCTCCTACGGTTTACTCAACGAAGCCACAACCGGTATGACGAATCAGGTATTACTTTGTATCTGCCTTTGAAAAGCATCGAAGGAAAAGACCAGTAGCAAAGGTTAAATAACCAGGTGGAACCTTTGCCCTTTTTGAAATGTTTTAATCCCGTCCAGAGTATGACTGACATGATCAGGCCGGTTAGATATTGTCCCGTATAAAAGCCCCATGCCATGGGGCAAAAAACTGCGAGAGTTTCGTCTGTGGGTAATCCCACGGGACCTGACCGTTCATTCAGGGTCTGGGGAAAAATAAAGCGCGCAGCACGCGTTTCATTCATGACGGTTGGCCAGCTTATCAGCCACCCGACCGGGCGGAAATAATGGCAAACACCACTTTTGTGACCACGATGAATACCGGTATAAAAAGGAAGGTAGCCGGATTGTGGTTGCGCAGATAGAGCAGAAAAACCAGTACCGCTTCAGCCAGCATGAAGTAGTACATCATAGTGGAATCCGGACCAAACGTATCCTGAGCGTCTGCTTTGCCTGCAGAAGTCAGATCTTCAGCGTGCACCATACCCCGTGCGGCAAGCCAGAGCAGTAGCGAAACTGCAAGATATTTTAACACCACTGGCACCAGACGACGGTTAGGCCACCTCGGGAAAAGGGTCATCACCCCAGCCATACCGCGTAAACACCACAACCTTTCAGGTGGCCAGGCTAAACGCTCTTCACGCTGTTTATGCAACGTCTTAACCATATTTCTTCCTCAAACAGGGTTAACAGGAGAACATATTTCTCTCGTCATGAAAGTCATTCTGGGCAATGTCTTTTGCTCGTGGACGCTACCGCCCCAGGATGTCAACCCTGTCGTGGGGAGAACACACCCGACAACGCCTGCGACAAAAGAATTCCCCTTTTTCCTGAACGCATCACGTAATACCCGGAAAAAGACTCTCCGGATATAATTTAAGCCCAGGTAATTGACGTGTTTTTCACTAAACACTAAAACCGTCACCAACGCTTATTCATTATGATAAAAACCGTTCGGATAAAAAGTTAGACAGGTGTCGAGTGATAATAACTCCATAGCGCCTATAATTAAGCCTGAAGTTAACGCATCCTCATATCTTCGTTACGCGTAGTGAGAAAAATCAATGTCCTCACTTAAAAACCATTGTCTTTTTTATAAAAAACATTCCTTATTCAATAATAATCATTCTAAAAGATGTTTAATCGAAGAGGGGACGGTTTAACGCATACGTTTTAAGACAGGCTACAGACAGTCACACTATGAATGAAAAAGGTTATTCATAGTCTGATGATGGCAGGTGATGAAATCAATTTTTCAGGAATACGATTGATCCATTTATGCTCTTCCGCCGCACTTAACAATCCCTCCCGATTAAAAACACCTAACTTTGCATAAACACTTCTGGCTTTGTTTTCCACAGTTTTCGGGCTTACTCCCTTATAAGCCGCAATTTTTCTGATTGAGCATCCACAAATAATCATCCATGCTGTTTCCCATTCTCCTGGCGTGACTCTGGCCAGCTCTTTCTGTCCGGATAACGTTATCAGACTGGTCCTCTTCCTTCTCGGTAATGCTCCGGGCAGCAGAGACGAAAACCAATCTGTACGTTGATTACATTCCGCCAGGTCGGCCAGAAAAACCATCACACCTCCCCTGTTTTTGTATTCGCAGGGCGTTAAGGTCATGATGAAAGCTCTGACGCCGTTAACATCGCAGAAAATGTCCCAGACCAGAAGATTGATTGTCTTTTTTTGTTCTGTAACCAGTGATTCAAAACTGTGTATAATTTCACTATTTCTGTCTGCAGTTTCTGTCATGTAATACTCAGGAAGATCAGAATCAAAAGTGATCCCAGGGGGCAGAAAGCGAGAAATAAATCCCTCGCTGGCATCGACAATGTGATGGCAGGAATCTTTAATGTACCAGCACTTTATGGAACGCTTGTGAAAAAAATAAAAATCACGATAAAGCTGTTGAGCTTCGGTTTCATCTTGTGGGTCTTTCTGCGCCTGCATATTCAGCTCCTCAAACATCGATAATGACAACGCCACTTTTAGCTAATCATCACTTAATATCATTCTAATCCGTGTCTGTGCCTGTGATTTCAACCAGTCAATCAGACTGGCGTAATTATTTCGGGTATCGGCCTTGATATCCTGAAGATCAAACATAAGTTTCAAAATCTGCTGGACCACAAGCCGTGACTTGACGGCCTCCGTCATGATTTCCTGCTGAATTTTATCCTGCTGAGAAAGTGTCTCATCCTCTTTTTTTGCTTTAGCACTGCGATAGACCCTTATCCCTAATTCGAGCATTTCTGAGCAAACGCTTGAGATATTTGCTTCAGCATGAGTGTCACCTTCCTCGCGTCGCTCATTCACAATCGCGAGAATGCTATTCAGGGTTCTCTGTTTCATATATACATTTTGCCGTGGCATCACCCTTACCTCGTCAGAGAAAATGCACATGAATAAGGTTAGAATGGTGTCATAGAACAGACCATCGCCTCATTCACAGTAAGACAAATGTATCACTTCTGCAGTGCTACCGTATTTATCCTAACACTTTAATTTTTATTAATTAGCCATTATAAAACCACACCCCGGCACTCCATAAGCGATTATACAGCCCTTATTCGGCCAATATACTGAAGAATAAGGCATTGCTTCAAAGAATAATTTTTAAGCTGATGAATGCAAATGTTAATCTCGAAAATCATTTATTTGCGTGGGGTGTGCTGTAAAGTGAATGAGGAGCGCCATACACCTGAGCATGTGTTCGGGATGGTTTACACCCTCCCCTGATATGAAGAATTGAGGAAAAATGGTCAGAGCAACTGCATTCATCCTGTCAGTCCTTCTGCCGTGTCCCCTTTATGCTGGAGACTGTTTCGAGCGTGCCGGAAGGGACTACAAAATAGATCCCGACCTTATCAGGGCGGTAGCCTGGAACGAATCTCACTTCCATAACAGCGTAACAGGAAGGAATACGGTTTCGGGTTACGGTTCAGGCTTAATGCAGATAGATTCCCAGCATTTTCCTGAACTGAAAAAATATGGCATCTCTCCACAGCGACTTCTGCAGGATCCATGTCTTAATGTCTACACGGGAACCTATTATCTGGCAAAAGCGTTTCAGAAATGGGGCGTGAGCTGGCAGGCTGTCGGGGCCTACAACGCCGGTTTTCAGCATTCGGCCAGACAAGCGATGCGGCGATACGCCTATGCCAGCAGGATAGCAAGAACCTACAGAGTCATAAAAACCATGCGGTCGGACGATGACGATTAAGAATACTATCTGAAAATAGCATTCCGTTCTCCGGGAGATTGACTCAGCAGTAATTTGCCTGATAAGAAAACCAGGCATATTGCCCTCAAATGAATATCTCACAACATCAGGAGATCGTAAAAAATCGCCCACCTTTTCTTTCATTACAATTGCAGAAAAAAATGAGCGCTGGCGCCCCAGGACATTACGCGCTCAGCAAAACAAGCCCATATTTAGTGAGCGGTAACTCATTAATATTTCGTTAATGAAAACCCCTTCATTTCTGTGCGGCACAGGGTATTTCTTATGCAAACATACAGGATAATATGTCCGTGCATGGCGCAGACGCGCCAGTGACTCGTTAAGATCAGGCGAGTTGTAACCATTATTCTTCACGATGATGAATACTTTCCAGCAAAAATACTCCTCCCGTTCTCAGCAGACGAATGATGTTTAGACGCGCGCCAGGATTCATTTAAAAGGCCATTGCCAGATGAAACGTAATCTCACCAGTTTACTGTATTTTGTCACGGTTGCCCGCGAGCGAAGTTTTACCCGTGCGGCGGCACATCTCGGTGTCAGTCAGCCCGCATTGAGCCATGCGATTGCTGAACTCGAAAAGAGCACGAATATTCCTTTGCTCTTAAGAACAACCCGTCGGGTTACGCCGACCGAAAGCGGCCAGTGTTTACTGCATGCTATCGGATCACACGTTGATGAAATACAGTCAGAACTCAATAAACTCAGCGAATTCCACCTTCAGCATGACCGAACGATCAGGATCAACTGCGCCTCGCTTTTGATGAGTCCCGCGCTGATGAGGAAGCTTAATCGCTTTATTATGGCAAATCCGGAACTTCGTCTCGAGTTAGGCGATACGGATCGTTCCGAAGCGTTCGCCGGAGAAGCGTTCGATGCATACCTCAGACTGGGGCCGGGTAAGCGTAAAGAGTGGAACAGTCACCCTGTCAGCCCCCCTGTCAGAATGGCGGTCGTGGGTTCGCCAGCCTATTTTGAGCGTCATAACGAGCCCGTACGGCCGCAGGACTTGTTTGCACATCACTGTGTCCGGCAGATACAGCATGGCGAGAAACAAACCAGCCGGTGGATTTTTAAAAAGGGAGACAATCAACAGGATATTCTTGTCGACGGCTCGATAGGGTGTCAGTCTCCGGCCCATCTGATTACCGCCGTCTTATCCAATGCCGGACTGGGATATCTGCCGGAAGGTGACGTCCTTCCCTTTATTGAGAAAGGAAAAATGAAGAGGGTTCTGGAGGACTGGTGCGAGCCTTTACCCGGCTACCATCTTTGCTATTCCGCCTGTAAAAAAGCTTCTGAGCCTTTATTGAAGCTCATCGACTCGCTGGTTGAGAAGTCGCAGAGTTAGGCATTAGCGTTGAACGTCCGCCGATGACTGTCGGCACGGTAAATCCTGCTGCCAGAGCACGTGAAGCCCTGCACCGCAGGGCTTGACCTCTTAGCAGTCTATCAGGAATCGATGTGCTTTACTGGCGGCGCTGGCCGCCTGAAAAATATAGCGTTTATCGTTCTTAAGTGATGTCAGCCACGACGCAATATAGCTTTCGTGCTGAACCTCTCCACTCACGCCCAGATCAGCCATCAAAAATGCGCAGCCCAGCTCAGCGATCAGTTCTTCAAACGCATAGCTCTCTGAACCAAATTTGCCACCCTTCTCGCGGTCAAGGCGGCTTTCTGCGCCCGTCCAGTGAACCAGCTCATGCAGCCCAGTCGCGTAAAAGTTCGCGGCATCTGCGAACAGATGGCGTTCAGGCAGCCAGATTTCATCTGTTGAAGGCTGATAATACGCCCGTTGGCCGCGTTCGTGAATATTCGCGCCGGTGCGCTGAAAAAGTGCTTCAACGTCTGGCAGCGGATCAAATCCGGTCACCGGCTGCGGGCTGATTTCGTCGTCCAGGTTCAGTCCGTCAGTCTGCTCGATGTTGAACACGGTGAAGGTTTTCAGCATCGGGATCCGCTCCAGCTCTCCGGCGTCGTTTTCCTTCTCCAGCGTCTTATAAAAAATGCCGGTTGTGCCGGTTTCCCCCTTACGAACCTGTGCGCCCTGCTCTGTGGCCTGATGGTAAGTCAGCCAGCGTGGATCCTGAAAACCATGTTTTGCCGCACTGCACCACAGCAACATGATATTCATCCCGGTGTAGGCCTTGCCGGTACTGAAATTTGACGGAATACCCGACACTGCGCCGTTATGTTTCCACGGACATACCCACGGCTTAACCCCCCTTTCCAGGGCCTCGATAATGCTGTTGGTTACCGTCTGGTATAAATCCGTTTTTGATCTGATTTTGTCTTTACACCCTTTCGTTTTTGAGGAGCCTGACGGCTCCAGCGGGGATACGCTGGTCGCCTGTGCGGCAACAGGGGCGGTTGTTTGGGTATGCAGATTCATCGTCATGGCAGTTTCTCCTTTCGTGTGAATTTCGTCTTCGTATCGCCTGACGGTTCGTCTTCCCCGGAGTCGTTCTGGCCCGCAAGGGCGCGTAGCGTGCTATTTACCCTTGCGGGCCGGGTTGAGACGGGGGACGATTACCGGAAGCCTGATACGAAGGAGAAAGGCAACACTGGAGAAAATGACGGGGTGCATACCCGGGCTTACCGCCCCTTATGCTGCGCGGGTGAAATGTGGTTATCCTGATGTTGATTCAGGGATGGCCGCCCAAAGGGCCGAGATACGAAGCAGGTCGATGCGCACAGAACGCAAGCAAAAAACGGAAACGCTGCTGAAGTCCGAAAAACTGATGGGTTAAAAAAGTCAACGATGGCAGGTCCGACGCAGACAAGAACGTCGCCGAAAATGCCCTCCGGATGGTCTGCTGGGGTCGTAAAAACGTCCTGTTCTTCGGCTCTGACCAAAATGGTGAGCGGGCAGCACTGTTGTACAGCCTGAACGGGACGAGCAAATGCGACACGCCATGTGCCTGATGGCATAGCCGACTGGCCAGGCAACCGATTCAGCGAGCACCGGCTCCGGTGCATCACACGGCCAACGGGATAAGGCAGCTCCATCCTGTACGTTGACCTTTATCTTCCCCATGAGAAGAGGTTGAGGCGTCCTCACGCTGGCCAGGCCCGCCCCCCGCCACGACGATCATATTGCTGCATGGTGGTGACGCTTGTATGGCCCATTGTCCCTTTCACCGTAACGCATGGTTTTATCCCTTACTGGGGATACAGCTGATTTTATCCCCATGAGGGGATAATAAAGGCTATATCCCTGGTAAGGGATATAGCCTTTATCTGTTTGCAGAGAGTCAACCCCTCATCAATTTAGCGCAATCGGCGGTTAAACCAGCCGTGCATGCAGCTTAGTCATGGACCGGGTAATCGACTCAACAACCTCAACTGAAAAACCCTCGGGCAAAGATTCTGATACCCTCTGTAAAGCCGCAGGCACGTTCTTACCGAAGAAGTCCAGGATCTCATCCATTTCACTTTTCCGGAAGTTCACTTCATCCGCTAAGGCGAAGAAGTGTCGGGGATAGATTTGGTTGATTTCATACTTCCGTCCCCTGGTTGCTTTGAGGCTCATTGCAAGTTTGAGATCGCCAATATGCAAACCTCGTCCACCCAGCACGGGGAACGCAGAGATAATGTCGTAAAACGGGGTTAGCCGGTAACTTCCACCTGCCTCAATAAAAACAGAAAAATTCTTGGCATGCCCGTCAGTCGCACCAAGCAGCCACTGGAAAACCTGAAATTTCATAAAATTAAATCGGTCCTCGAGTGCATTACTCGAGCCAAGCAGGAACGCCATTATCTCAGGGATCCCAGGACCACCATCAGATTCATACTTGACCGAGGAAGGCAGACCGAACACCTGACACATATCCTCCTGGGGAAGACGTAATAACATCGAGTGCTCTCTGTTCCACCGCCGATCAAAACGCTCAACGGCTAATGCTCTTACACGACCTGCATTGATGATTTCGGCATCCGGAACGTCAATGCCCAGCGCCGCGGCTAACGCGAGACAAAAATACTCATTATCAACGCTTTCACTCAGATCGAGGGTCGCGCTGGGCTGGTGTATTTCACCAATGGGTAATTTGATGATATGGCTGGTTGGGGTGATCCCCCTCGGAATACACCACTCCCTGTCGATTTTGAGAAGGGCGGTTTTTTCCTGTGCACCTGCAACGGATATGCGAAAATCGTCCTCCCCGTTAATCATACCGAGGGGAATATCGGACTGATACGAACTCAGAATTTCTTCAAGCCGGGTCTCATTCAATCTCTCCCATGACATCACCGGCGCCGGAGTGTGTTCTCCCTGAGGAAGCAATGTGACGGCCCCGACGCTGTCACGCCCAATCTCGGCTAACAAATCGAACGGCTGCCTGGATGATATCTGATAGCGTCTTACGATGCGGTCCCGGATAGCAGGATTATCGGGAAGCAGATTATCGAAATAATTAATGACTGCGTCGGAAGTTATCGTGCCAAACTGCAAGGGAAGAGACAGAGATATGGGCCTGGCATAGCGGTTGTACAGCCATTCCCGGTCATATCTGAATGTATGCGCCCCGTTCGCGAGTTTCGTGAGCTCTCCGACCCGCTCATTATTCATCCATGTTGTGAGCACAGGCATTACCAGTCCACCTCCTTCTGGCGGAAATGAGGATCCCCATTCCGCATTTCGTCTTTTTCATAGAGCACCAGAGACATTTCAAGCGCCTGAATCAGTTTAAAAAATGTTTTCACCGTTGTTTTATCAGGATTATTTTCAAAATTTGAAATCGTACCCTGCTTGATGCCGATTCTTGCGGCCAGTTCAGCTTGAGTATATCCATGTTTCTGGCGGGTGAGTTTGAGGTGATTCGCTAATTGTTTTGGGCTGTAAATTGCGAGTGTGCTCATGGCGCCGCTGCTCCGATCATTTTATCCCCACAAACGGATAATAGCATATTTATCCTTTGGTGGGGATAAAGTCAACGGTGAGTTAACCCGCAAAAAGACGCAACGCGTCAAAAAGCCAGACCTTATTGATGTGTGCGGTTTTTGAACGCTCTGATGAATGACGTCTCGTTTATCTCTTCTGTCCTGGGTAAGGGCGAGCGCACCTTTTAAGGGTGTGATGCTCAGTGGAGCGAAAACTCTCGTCTGGCAATATCCTCATCATGCAGCGTTTCGTCCTGACTCCGAAGATGAGCAAAAGCGGCCTGTATATAAATCGTGCTCCACTCCGGAAGTGGAGTATTATTGACTGTGCCTCACAGAGTTATCGCAGTCTGGCGGTAACGAATCACTTCAGGGAAAGAGCGAACATGTCCATAACCATCAGCGTCCTGCTGGAAAACCGACTTAAGCCCGGCTCCAAAAATTTGCTGCGTGCTAAAGCCGGGCTTAGTCTGTTGATACAGGATGAAAATGATTCAATTCTGTTTGATACCGGCCCTGATGATAGCTTCATGCATAACGCAGGTTTAATGGGAGTCGATTTGACAAACCTGACCGCAGCAGTACTTTCCCATGGCCACTATGACCATTGTGGCGGTGTTCCGTGGATGCCTGATGCATGTCGGATAGTATGCCATCCATTGGTGGCGGATGAGCGCTACTCGGTAGTAAGATTTCCAAGCTATACCGCGAGAATAAAAAAGTTGTCGAAACATAATGATTATTCACGTTTTCGCATGGAGTACAGTAGTACCCCCCTACATATCGGGGAACGTTTTATGTGGTCAGGAGAGATCCCTGTAGCCAGACCACGTGCTTACGGTGTTATCGGCCATAAGAATACGAAAGCGGATTATGTAAAAGATGAGGGGGTTTTAATATATAAATCTGACTTTGGGCTGATCATTTTTATCGGTTGTGGTCATCGTGGGTTGATTAATATCGTACGTCATTGCCAGAATATAACCGGAATAAATCATATTCATGCCATTTTCGGTGGTTTTCATCTGCGCTGTGCGTCACCCCTTAGGCTCTGGAAGGTAAGACAGTATCTACACCTTCTCAAACCAGATAAAATAATGGGTTGTCATTGTACTGGTAAATGGGGCCATTTGTGGTTGCCGGAAGCAGTCTCTCCGGCAACAGGTGATGTTTATGTTCTTGGGTAGGGTTTAAATAAACAGAGTGACTATCACGGCACAGCCACTGAGCGCCCCCCTTTTTACAACACACATATGATGAACATCAGCGACCACCCCTGTCTTTTTCAAGAGACTGGACCGGTCGCGGTACGAATGGATAACCCGAAGTAGTGGCCAAGCTGCATGTCACTGAGCATATGGTCTGCCGGCCCGCAGGCATAGCATCCCGGCCGGAGCAGTAAACACTGGTCGGCCACCTGACTGGCATGACTGATAAAGTGGGTGTTCATGATGATGGTCTTCTGCTCCTTCTTTGCAAGGTCATGTAGCAGGCTGATGATGCGATGCTGATAGGTGAAATCGAGACTGGACTCCGGCTCGTCCAGAATAAGCACATCGGGGTCCGGAACAAGTGCTTTTGCGATAGCACAAAGCTGAAGCTCGCCACCGCTGATCTGATTGACATGCTTGCCTCTAAGATGCCCGGCACCTAACCTGACCAGCACGGCTTCAGCCCGGGCGTAATCATCAGGAGTGGGCGTCCTCAGATAACCTTTATCCCCTCCCAGACCAAACGTAATAAAATCGAGAATGGAATAGTCAAAGGGGATATGTCGGGTCTGTGGTACCCAGGCCAGGCAGACCTTTTTATGGTCGGGACGCTCAATGATGCAGCGTCCTGAAAGCGGACGGAGGATCCCGGCAACAACTTTAAGCAACGTGGTTTTCCCCGCACCGTTCGGGCCAAGAACACACAGCACTTCTCCCTGCCCCAGCCGGAAGCTGATATTCTCAAAAACCGGCCGTTGACCTTTAAAGCCATAGGTCAGGTTCTCAGCGATGATCATGAGAGGCTCCTCTGACATACAGATACGCAAATAACGGCGCCCCTGTCAGGGCGGACAGAATACCGACGGGAATTTCCGCGTAGGTGAGCGCGCGGGCAAGCGTGTCGATAACAAGCAAAAAAAACGCACCACATAATGCCGAGACGGGGATTAATTTTCCGTGGTTGTTTCCGACCAGGGCTCTCACAAGATGGGGGATCACCAGTCCCACCCATCCCACCACGCCACAGATAACGACGGACGCCGATATCATCACAGAGGCTGAGACCAGCAGTATTATCTTCAGTAACAGCGGATGTAAGCCCTGAATTTTCGCCTCATCGTCGCCCAGAGAGAGAATATTCATCGTCCACCGTAGCCTGTAAATCACGAAATAGCAGAACATAAAGAGCGGGATCAGGCTGAAGACTTCTGTTTTGACCAGCGATGAAAAGCTGCCCATCAGCCAGAATACGATGGCGGGCAGGGTATCCTCCGGATCGGCCAGATATTTCAGGACCGAGAGAAAAGCGACAAATACCGAGGCAACGATAAGACCCGAGAGGATCGTCACGATCGCCTCCTGGCTTTGCCGGAGAAAGCAGAGGCCGAACACCAGAGCGAGGCTCAGCATCCCGAAGATAAAGGCACATCCCGTGGAAACCTGATAAGACAACCCCATCACGATCCCCAGCGCTGCGCCGAAAGCTGACGCCGAGGAGGTGCCGAGGACATCCGGGCTGGCCAGGGCATTTTTCAGCACGGCCTGATACGTTGCGCCCGCGACAGACAGTCCTGCCCCCACCATCACGGCAGCGAGGATACGCGGCAGGCGCAGATCGAAAATCACCGCCGCTTTTTCTTTGGTGTACTCCGCGTGGGGTGCCCCCAGCAGGATATGCACCACATCCTGCACCGACAGAGAATATCGGCCGATAAACAACGAGGCCAGGCTCATGAGAACCAGGCTGACACACAACAGGACCAGCAGCTGACGGTAGGTTATTTGTTCCGGCATAACGTTCTCGGGAATGGCTGAAAAGGGACGTCGCTTAACGCTGGCTGAGGACTTCATTCAACAGCCGATCGGGGATCGCGTAGTCAAACATGGTTTTGTAATACGCCCTCGTCAGGCCTTTCATATCCGCATCACTCACAAAGTCAGGCTCCAGTTTGCTGATCATAAACAAGGGAAGCAGGGGCGTTTCAGCAGACAATCCACCCCAGTTGTGTAATCCCACCGGCGTTGAGTAGATCCGCTTGTTTTTCCAGGCGCGTATCCCCTGCCACATCTGTCCGGGATTGCGGTTATCGAGCAGAGCCCGGGCACTCCCGAACACAACGAAAATTACATCCGGGTTCCACGCCATGATCTGCTCCATAGAAACCGTAATGTACCGACCGGCATCACCGCTCACCTGAAGGTTTCCGGCAACATTCTCCATGCCGGCCATTTTGAGGTAGGTGTCGCCGAAAGTATGGGGACCACTCACACGCAGGGTCTTACCGTCACTTTGTTCGAGGTATAACGCTCTAATGTGCTGCTGACGTATCCGGTCGGCATAGGGCTGGATTGCTTTCCGGGTCGTCTCCCACGCCCGATGAAATTTGTCGGTCCGGGGCAGGCCGAGCGAATCCTCAAAGGCGGTTTCCCAGTAGCTCTGCGTCTCTTCGGGATCGTATTTAGCACTGCCGCCAGTATCCAGATTGACGAGTGGCACGCCCGCGCGTTCGAGATGGTCATTCTGGCTTTTTCCATAATAGAAAATGATATCCGGATGAAGATTCAGTAACGTTTCAAGATTTACTGAATAATCTTCGTTTATAAATCGCGTGGTGATCCGTCCAATGTCGGGCTTCATATCTTTCAGTACGTTCATGTTGGCATGCAAAAAAGCCCAGGGCCCTACGCCAACGACCTGACTGTATGCCTGGGGGTTGGCAAGAATCACCCCGAAGGGGCAATTACCGGTGATGATAACCCGATGATGAGTGCCTGGTTTCTCCACGGCGGCATGCACAAAGGCGGGAAAAAAACACAGGGCCAGCAGGAGCGTGTACAGG
This sequence comes from Enterobacter cloacae complex sp. ECC445, assembly GCF_021892025.1. Taxonomy (NCBI): domain Bacteria; kingdom Pseudomonadati; phylum Pseudomonadota; class Gammaproteobacteria; order Enterobacterales; family Enterobacteriaceae; genus Enterobacter; species Enterobacter cloacae complex sp. ECC445. The sequence goes on from NZ_JAKLRZ010000011.1 coordinate 97,562, forward strand.
ACGTGCAGAACTTTAAGCATAAAGATGAGCCTCCAGGTTTAAGGGAAATAACAACCAGTCGTCCTTCCAGCCGGCTGGCCGACAGCCCCTCACCGACGTGGATGAAGGTGAATATTACGTCGCCACTGATCGCGACTGCGGTTATCGGGCATGAGTGTGCAGAGATTTCCTGCGATGCTTCTGTCTGATCCGCAGACAGCTGACCCCCAGTGATAAAAGTGAGAACAAAGTCCCCGCCGCCATGCTGGCACGAATGGCCCCCCCACCGAAGACGTTAAACATGACCGCAACCAGGGCTGAGCCGATGATTTGTCCCGTCAGGCGTGATGTCCCCAGCAGGCCGCTTGCAATATTGTTTTGCTCAGGACTGACGGCGGTCATAATCATCAAATTGTTCGGGGACTGAAACAATCCAAAACCGAACCCACAGAGGGCCACCCGCCAGAGGATCTGCCCGTTCGATGGCATATGGGGAAGCCATGTCATCAGAAACATGCCGACGATCAGCATTAGCAGGCCAGCTATTGCCACCCGCTCGGCGCCAAATCGCGTACTCAACTCCCCTGCAATCAGAGAGGTCATCATGGTAGCCAGTGGCCAGGCCGTCAGCATCAGACCGCCTTGCACAACGTCCCGGTGCAGCGTGTTATGAAAATAGAAAGGGAGCGCGACGTAGGCCAGGAGCTGCGTACTGTAGGAAAGTAACGACATAGCCAGTGAAAGTGAGAACACGGAGCTTGAGAACATTGCCACCGGGATCATCGCATGGGACTGCTTTATCTTTTGATCGCGAACTAAGTGTCTTCCCAGACACACGAGCACGAGAAAACTGACCACCGCAAAGCATGCATGATTTTTTGTCACACTCAGCGTCAAAAATGCGAATGACAGACAGGTCAGAAACACCAGTCCTGCCCCCCCTCTGTCAAAAGGTTTGACCGTATAATCCGATGATCTTAATGAGAATAAACACAAAATAAGTGAAAGACAGGCCACAGGAATATTGATTGTAAACAGCCAGTTCCAGTTAGCCAGTGACAGGATGGTGGACGCCACAGACGGACCCGCAGCGGCGGAAACCGAAACGACCATGACATTAATGCTCAGGCCCCTGCCAAGGAGTCGTGCCGGATAAATCTCTTTAATTAAGGCGGCATTGACACTTAATATTGCGGCCGCGCCCAGCCCCTGAACAACACGAAAAAGCGTCAACATATTCAGGGAGCCCGATAAGGAACAACCGAGAGACGACAACGCAAACAGAATGACTCCCGTCATAAATATCCGCGTATTACCAAACGTTCGCCCCAGGGCCGAAAAAGGCAGTAATGATGCAATCACGGCGAACTGATAGGCATTGATGATCAGAATCGACGCGGATTCGGACACCGAAAAGTCTTTCGCAATCAGGGGAAGCGCCACATTCGCAATCGTGCTGTCCAGCATGGCAATGACCGTACTGAGTGAGACCGCCAGCACGGCAATCATGCTGACCGGTTTAGTGTCTGTATCCAGTAACCCGCCCACATCCCCTCCTGTACCCTGCTCACCACGATGAAGACGTTATAACATAACACGATAATGATAATCATTATCTTTTGAAAGGATAATTAACAAAATATGTCGTCCGGGATGCATTCTTCCGCACGCAATAATGCGGCGGAATAAGATTGCGGGTAAAGACGGCATCATCACATTTTAATGACCAGTCTGTCTGTTTCTTTCCATATTCACAGCCAGACGATTCAAAAACACTGCAAAATATAAATAAAAGAATAAGTCCGCTTATAGGTCTATTTATAAAAAATATTATTAGCGCATTTATATAATAAACCACAAATCAACATAACGCGCATTTCTGTGCACAACATAGGAATAAATAAATGCGTCACATTTCATTTAGTTAGTCATGATGATAATAAATCCGCTGAATAGCCGACCTTCTTTTTCTTAACGAACCTGACACGGTCTCAGGCGCATCGCCGGAGAACCGTTTTGCTTTCACCAGCAGTGGAACTGACACACGTTCAGGAACGGCAAATAATGTTTAAAAAAGGAAACAACAAAATGAAGAAAATGATTCCCACGGCGATAGCCGCCTCACTCACCCTTATTCTCAGCGGTTCTGTTATGGCGCAGGATAGCCATTCTCTGCAGGCCGCACCGGGTTATACCGCCACACAAACCAAGGGGGCAACCCTCTGGAGCGATAATGACAACGCGATTGGCGTGCTGGGTTCGCTACGTCTGTTCGGAAAGACCGATTCTGCGCACACGCAGAAACACGATATTCAGAACAACGATTCCCGACTGGGGATCGCCATGCGGCATAACCTGAGGGCCGGTGAGAGCGATACCTTTGCGCTGGGATACTACGAAACGGGCATTCACGGACTGGATTCCTCAACGGATGGCCTCAGCAACAACGTCTATACCCGCCAGGCTTACGCCGGGGTGGGCAGCGAAACCCTGGGTATCCTCACGTTTGGTAAACAGTATGCGCCGACGGACTGGGGACTGGGGGTGGATACCACCTATGCCTGGGGCGGCAAAGGTAAACACGATCAGGCCGGCATGTCGACGGATATCGTCAATTCAGCGGGCATCTGGTACTACACGGACGATCATCTGACCGTAGGGGTCATGGCGCAGGGGAATGACAACGTCGACAAGATTGGTTTTGCCGACTACGGAAACGGTCCCGACCTGCACAATGCCTTTCGTGACGGCGCCGCGCTGGTTCACAACGGCGCGGCGATGGCTGCCCGCTATCAGTGGGAGAATGGCCTGGCATTGTCCACGGCAGCGGCTTACAACCACTATACGGTGAATAGCGGCCTCAGTCAGGGCTGCACGCCTTTTGGCCCGGACAGTCACTGTTACCCCTGGACCGCAACGAACGGGCAGCCCTATGACGGGAACACCTATTCCCTGGGGATGAATGCCAAATACACGACAAACGTGGGGGATCATGCCTGGTACAACGGTGCCCAGGCCACGTGGTACGTGAATAAAGTGGATAACGTCACCTCAGCGACCCGGGGGCAGTATCGTCATAATCCTTTGCGGGGAGACGACCAGGAGACCATCCTGGGTCTCGAATACGATTCCCGGCTCCATTTAACTGACAACTGGAGTGTCTACGCCGATGTCAGCTGGCTGCGCGGAGGCGATGCCATGGAAGGACAACATCTTGAATCGACCGTGCTGGGAACCGATTACTGGCTGGGTAAAAATGCGGTCACCTACGTGGAATACAGCTATCAGAAAGCCTGGGGCAACGCCAGTGACGACTGGAATATTGACGATCATCTGGGCGCGGTAGGGCTTCGCGTCTTTATTTAGACGACAACAACGATGCGAGTTCGGGAAAGGCAACGTCCCTTTCCCGCTCAGCGTCGTTGCCCACGTCACTGCGGTTATTCAGCCCGGGACGGGGGACGAAGGTCCCCGTCCCGTGTGTTCCTCTCAGTACGTCAAATCCGACCCACGTCAGCGCAGGTCCGATCGCGGTAAATCGACTGAAATATCGTCGCCGGATCGTTCCAATTCTAACAGGAGTAAAGTGGCATGTTTCCAGGCACGACCCGACGTCAGCTCATCCTGACCGGACTGACGACGCTTCTCAGCAGCACGCTACTCAACCCGGTCTCATACGCCTGCTCGCCCTCTCCGCTGAAGACCCACCCCCGGAGTACGCGTAAACCCCGGGTGATGATAGATCCGGGGCACGGCGGAAAAGACCCAGGAGCCATCGGATACGGGGGCACAGAAGAGAAGCACGTCGTTCTCGACACGGCAAAATACCTTCAGGCAATGCTGACCATGAATGATGTGGATGCCCGCCTGACGCGGATAGACGATATCTTTGTTCCCCTGTATGAACGGGTGCTGATGGCGCATCATCACGGGGCTGACCTGCTGGTGTCACTGCATGCGGATGGGTTTACCAGCCCAAACGCGCAGGGCACTTCCGTTTTTGCCCTCTCGACCCGCGGCGCGACGAGTGCGATGGCCAGCTATCTGTCAGAGAGTGAAAACGCAGCCGATATCGTCCCGGGAGAAAACTCACGCGCCAAAGACCGGTATCTGCAGGAGGCAGTCTTCGATCCCGAACAGACGGAAACCATCCGGGAAAGTCTGGCACTGGGGAGGCAATTGATTGACCACATCGCCCCGGTCCACACCCTGCACACCCGGGAGACGGAACAGGCCGCGTTCAGTGTGCTGAAGTCGCCCTTTATTCCCTCCGTCCTGGTCGAAATGGCGTTCATCACCCACCCTGAGGACGAAAAACGGCTCAGCACCTCGTCATTCCGGTACCGGATGGCCGGTGCACTAGCCGAAGGGATAATGGGTTACCTGAACAGTAAAAAATGACGGTAAACGCAGTCCGTGCTGCCGGACGCTTCTGAAACCTTGGCCGGGAGGAAGGCTGCGCCTCCCGTCCGCCATTTTTACCGCTGAAGTTTTACGGAAGACCCGGGAACGAAAGTGTGGTGACTGAGCGCGCGCGCCAGGCACCGGCATTTCGATCCTGTTCTGTCGGATTATCCCCCGTCTTGTGGCATCAGCCGCCGCTTTTCAACTCAACGCTCGTCGAAACAGCCTCCGCCAGCAGGGTGTTCAGAGCCCCCTGGCAGTATGGCCGGGCGATCTGCTTCGCTGATGGCTGGTTTGAATGGAAGAAGGAAGGTGACAAGAAACAGCCCTACTTTATTCACCGGGCAGACGGGCAGCCAATTTTCATGGCGGCGATCGGAAGCACGCCGTTCGAGCGTGGAGACGAAGCAGAAGGTTTTCTCATTGTGACGTCAACAGCTGACAAAGGCCTTGTCGACATTCACGACCGCCGACCACTGGTTCTGTCACCAGAAGCAGCACGCGAGTGGATGCGCCAGGATGTTGTCGGCAAAGAAGCTGAAGAGATAGCTGCCGACGGTACCGTGCCCGCCGAAACGTTTATCTGGCACGCAGTGTCTCACGCCGTGGGGAACCCGAAGAATCAGGGGCGAGAGTTGATCGAACCAGTCTAACTCTTTCCCCTGCTATTCATAACTTTAGGATGAAGTTCAGCAGCTTTTTTGTATGTTTCGTACATCCAACATCTTGTATTACAAATTTTTTAATTCTTCATTTGACTCTTCATATGGTTGTGATAAACCTAGTTGTAGCAAAGATTCTGTATATACAGATAGTGCAATAAAAAAACCTATGTTGTACAATGCCGCGCCTCTGATAAGCGTCTCGATAGGGAAAAATAGGCATTTTCTGTGCTATGCAGTACTTGAAATGAGCTAAACTAGACGCATGTTTGTATATACAATAACATTCAGCAGCACAAGGAACGGTCGTGATGAAGCTGATAATCTCACCAGCTATACGGCAAAAGCTGGCAAGCAAACAACCACCCGTTAATGAAGACGACATTCTACAATGTTTTTCTAACAGGACAGGACATCTTCTTGAAGATGATCGAGAGGACAATAGAACCTCACCACCGACAAAATGGTTCATTGCTGAAACCGATTACGGTGTACCTCTCAAGATTGTTTTCATTGCACGCCCGGGGAAAGGCATCTTTATCCGTACAGCCTACTCCCCCAACGACGAAGAAATTCGTATATATGATAAATTTGGAAAATAAGGTCAATTTATGAGCAAATCCGCCGACAAAAGAACTGCTTCCGCAGGTTTGATTGCATCCACTGATGATGCATGGGACTCTCGCGAGCTTGGTTCCAGCGAAGCTCACGTCAGAGTGTCAGACGACCTGTCAGAAATGGATATCAATGATGCCTTGGAATTGCATCCAATCTCTATCCGGTTGAACAAATCCCTGATAGAAGATCTAAAAATGATTGCAGACCTTCATGGCTTGGGCTACCAGCCGTTGATTCGTCAAGTTCTGACACGCTTTGCTGACTGTGAGAAGAAGCGCATTCTACAGGAAGTGCATTCTAAAGAACTGGAAAGACCCAAGCGTGAAACCAGGCAAAAAAAGGTAGCATGACATAAACCCGCTTCGGCGGGTTTATAATTTCCAAGGCATTGATCTTGCCTAACATCTATCTAATAAAAAAGAATCGGCATAAACCGAACCTGCTACCTGACAATAAGTAGATCGGAAAATCTTGTTGTATACCTTGGAGAAAGCATTTCACGCTTCATCTGCCACTGCTGCTGTATGCCCTGCCCGGCAAAGTAGAGTGTTCCTTTTCGTCTTTTGCGTTCAGGTGATCGAGCACTTCCATCAACCTTTCGCTACCAGCGCGCGGCGCGTTCTCGTCGAAGAGGTGAAGCTGGGCAACGCCCTGGCTGAAAAAGTCACCCAGCATAATGCCGGCCTTCTGATATCGCTGACCCGTCTTCCAGATTTTGTCCAGACACGTCACGGCCGCATTAATGATGTCGCGGCTATCCTGCGTCGGCGTCAGCAATTTCACCGATGCACTGTTGCCATAATAGGGTTCATTCAGCGCAAAGGGGGAGGTTTTTACAAACGCAGAAATAAACCGGCAATACTGGTGCTCGCCGCGCAGTTTTTCCGCGCCACGGGCCGCATAGCTGCAGATGGCCTGCCTCATCTGCTCGTATTCTGTGACGCGTTCGCCGAATGACCGGCTACAGACAATCTCCTGTTTTGTTGGCGCAAACTCCTCCAGATCCAGACAGGGTTCACCGCGCAGCTCCCGGACCGTTCGCTCCAGCACGACGTTGAAGTGCTTGCGAATAATCCAGGTACTCTGCTCCGAGAGGTCCAGGGCCGTTTTGACCCCCATGGCGTTTAACTTCTTGCTTATGCGCCTTCCGACACCCCATACATCCTCCACAGGCACGATAGCCAGCAACCGGCGCTGGCGATCGATACAGGATAAATCCACCACGCCCCCGGTCTGGCGCTGCCATTTCTTGGCTGCGTGGTTGGCCAGTTTCGCCAGGGTTTTTGTCTGGGCAATGCCGACACCGACAGTCAGGTGAGTACGGTTATGAACCGTCGCACTGATCTCTTTGCCGAAGTCCGTCAGATCCCTGCAGTTGCGAACGCCAGTCAGGTCGCAAAAAGCTTCATCAATGCTGTAAATTTCGACGCGAGGGCTCATTTCCTCCAGCGTGGTCATCACCCGGTTCGACATATCGGCGTAGAGCTCATAATTACTGCTGAAGCACACAACCCCGGCGCGCCGGAATAAATCCTTTTGCTTAAAAAACGGCTCCCCCATAGTAATTCCGGCGGCTTTCGCCTCGGCGCTGCGTGCAATGACACACCCATCGTTATTTGAGAGCACCACGACCGGCCGCCCCTTCAAATCAGGACGAAACACCGTCTCGCATGATGCGTAGAAAGAATTCACGTCAAAGAGTGCAAACATGCTCAACTCGCTGGTTTCACGATGAAAGTCACGACGCCGAAAACGTCCAGCGTATCTTCGCTGCCGACGACGATCGGTGAATAAGCGCTGTTCATCGGAATGAGCTGAACGGTCGGGCGCAGCTGCAGGCGCTTAACCGTGAACTCTCCCTCCACCGCCGCGATGACGATGTCTCCGTGCCCGGCCGTGCGGGAACTGTCCACCACCAGCAGGTCGGCGTCGCCGATCCCGGCCCCGGTTATCGAATCGCCTGTAGCTTTAACGAAATACGTTGAGCTGGGATGAGCAACAAGCAGTTCATTCAGATCAATACGCTGTTCAACGTAATCCACCGCGGGGCTGGGGAAGCCGCACGGGACTAAATCACTGAAAAGTGGAAGCGCGATTATCTCGCGTAACTCTGCTGGCCTGATAAACTCCATCGTGAATACCCTTAATGCTGTTTATATATACAGTATTTTTTACACCGAAACAGATCAAGCCAGCAGACGGCTGTTTGATGGCTCTTTAACCGCTTCGTTTATAAGTACACGTCTTTGCGCGTTTTTTTATTTGTAAATATTTCGGGTGAGGGTTCATCGACGAAGAAAAACCGGGCGCCTGCCGACATCAGCCAGGCCCCGTAAGCACTGAGGAAAAATCTTGAGAATACGCACCTTTTCCATGGTGGGTATCTAGTTATAGTCACTCAGATCAGCGCTGTCATTGATATATTTGTGATTGATTTCTCGAGTTTTTAAGGCAAACCCACGCATTAAAGCGTCACTTAAAAGATGATTTTTCCATACTTAACGTAAAACGTTCAGTCTGATGTAACACCGTCATTATCTCCGGGGCATAAAGCGACATCTTTTCCGGCGTTTTTTCTCGAGGGAATTACCGCGGAAAGAGATGCGCCCAGAGGCTGATGGGAGGTTGCACACCACGATTCTTCCGGGCAGGTACTTTCAGACGGAGGATAAGCTGACGGATCAGTTCTGCTCGTTTTTTTAACGAGCGCCGCACCACGCCTTCATCGCTCTGCGGACAACGAGTGCCGGACATTTTCCCCTTCCGTCATGAAAGCCGCGACCTGAAGGGACAAAAAAAGCCCGCTTTTGCGGGCGGGCGAATAAGTTGACTAAGTATAAGGTAGGTGTGAGTTGACCTTTCCTGCCGGGTGAGGCTGTATCGGCTGATTCACTGAGGTTCAGAAGAACCTGCGGCAGGTCAGTTTTCCCACCTGTCAAAGCGTAGCAGCAGATAAAAAAAAGGCCTGCTTTTCAGGCAGGCTCTCAAGGAATTTCAAACGAGTATTGTTGTTTTCATGGTGCCGGGTGCCTCCCGGTGCCTCTACCCCAGTCAGTAAAGACGCGCGCATACCTGCAGAGAGCAGTTGACTGGAACGCCCTTTCGCACAGAAAGGATTCACCATGGAAATACTTTACGTGCTATTGATTCCCGGGGTCAATGATTTATGCCTGTGCAACAAAACGCCCGCTCAGAGAGCAGCCAGGCGGAGGCTGACAACAGGCACGCTGTCAGTGAAAAGCATAGGATCCCTCAGGGTCCCTTCCGTTGGATAGCCTGAAGCGTCGTGTAGAAAGGATAAAATGCCGGATATTCAGGGAACTATCTCTTTTCAGGGAACAGGGGGAGAAAGGGGACCCGCGAGGATCTCTGCTTCTCCGTTGTCACAGAGGTCGTCCCCCTGCGTCAAATGCCAGACACCGTGAATGGTCTGTCCCGTCTCAAGATCGTCAGTCATGCCGTGACTGTAATAAGCCACCTGCACCACGCCGTTATGCTGGATCCAGTAGAAGCCCTCGTTCATTTTCCCCTCCTCGCTGTGCAAAGGACATTATACGTGGATGCCGGGCGGGTGGGTGTAGAAATACTTAAACGACGTGTAAGCAAGACGCCAAAGGAGGTCCCCTGCGCGCATCCGGATACTCACGGAAACGCGCTGAAAACCGGTTTACCGGGATCCAACAAAATCCCTGAAAGGTTTAACGTGACAAAACCGTTCTCAACATCTCATCGGCTATGCTCCCGGTCGGTTCACACCGAGAGGAGCAACGTTATGATGATACACCGTAGCCTTTATGCCGGTCTCCTGCTGGCATTCTCACTGTTTACTGCGGCGCAGACCGTGCCTCAGGGCGGCGTTCTGCCTGCCGCCAACAATCGTCCTCATTTTCAGGTCCGGAGTGCGGACACGGCTGAGTTGCCCGATGAAAAAATCCAGCCGCCTGTCGTACCCCCCTCTCACTTAGCGGGGTGAGAAAAACCGCCGAAAGCGGAACGGGCCGTCGCCGGTGGTGGCGTCATCGCGGCAAGTACATCGGGGGTGATATAGCGAATGAATTCTACCAGCTCGCGGCTTTTACGGGATTTTGGCCAGCACAGCGTCAGGGTCGTTACCGCCCCGGCATCCTCCAGGGAACAATAACAGACATTTGGCAGCGTGACCGAGCGCTGTGTTTCCGGCACGAGGGTGACCCCGATCCCCAGGGATACCATACCGATGGCCACCGCCACATCCCGGGTATAGTGAATTTTTTGCGGCACAAACCGGGCCTGATCGCAGGCGTGTAAGGCCGACCAGCCGAGCCCCACGCCGGGCGGATCCTGCTGTACCATGAAAGTGTCTCCGGCCAGTGACGCCAGCGCAATGCGCTCAACGGCAGCCTGCGGATGGGTATGAGGCACGGCCGCGATCAGTGGCCGGGTGGCAATATTGAGGTAATTCAGGCCGGCATAACGCGGCACGGGGGAGCGGATCAGCCCCGCGTCCAGCTCATGATCGAGCAGGAGGGTAAGCTGATCGCTGACGTTATGCTGCTCAATGACGATCTCCACATCCGGCTGGATCCTGCGGTACCCGCTGGTCAGGCACGTGAGTGCCGGATCGATGATCGCCGAGCCCACATACCCCAGCTTGAGCTGACCGCTGAATCCTTCCCGCAGGTTGCGCGCCCGCGACATCAGCTTCTCGTAGTGGCTGACGGAGATCCGGGCGGCCTCAGCCAGACGCCTTCCCTCCGTGCTCAGGACCACATGGCGCCGGTCACGGATAAACAGCGGCATGCCGAGGTGCGTTTCCAGCACCCGGATCTGGCGGCTTAATGCCGGCTGTGTGATATGGAGTCGTCGTGCAGCGTTGCCGAAATGCAGCTCTCCGGCCAGCACCACGAACGCGTGCAGATACCGATAGTCCACCCTTTCCTCCTGACCGTTCTTCCTATAAGAATCCCACATATAAACAAGGGGAAATGTGATTGGACCAGAATTTCGGTTGCCCCGCACACTGACAGGTGTCACGGGGAGGTTCTGCCGGTCCGGCAGAGGCCCCGCATCATCCTGCCGGGAGACGGGTCTTCCGGCCACGTCAGGAGGAATGCTTTATGTCCCATATCCACAAGGTCACCGACCTGCGCAGTGCGCTGGCGCTGCTGAGCCAGTACGAAAATGAACTCATCGAAACCGATGAACCTGTCGACCCGAGCGCGGAGCTCTCGGGCGTCTATCGCTATATCGGCGCGCACGGGACGGTTATGCGTCCCACCCGTGTCGGCCCGGCGATGTTATTCAACGCCATTAAAGGCTATACCGATATGCGGGTGCTGATTGGCCTGCTGGCCTCCCGCAAACGCGTGGCCCGGCTGCTGCACAGCACGCCGGAGAAGCTGGCCTTTTTACTCCGGGACGCCGTGAGCCATCCTGTCCCGCCGGTCGTCATTCCCCCCGAAAATGCCGTCTGTCAGGAGGAGGTACACCTGGCCACCGATCCGGACTTCAGCATACTCGATATCCTCCCGGCCCCGACCAATACGCCGGAAGATGCGGGCCCCTATTTTACGCTGGGGATGTGCTATGCCGCCGATCCGCAAACCGGTGAGCACGACGTTACGATCCACCGCCTCTGCGTGCAGGGCCGGGACGAGATTTCCATGTACTTCGTCCCGGGCCGCCATCTGGATACGTTCCGTCAGAAGGCAGAGGATGCCGGTCTGCCCCTGCCCATTTCCATCAGTATCGGGGTGGATCCGGCCATTGAAATTGGCGCCTGTTTTGAACCGCCCACCACCCCGATCGGCTATGACGAGCTCTCGGTGGCGGGCAGCCTGCGCCAGCAGCCCGTGGAGCTGGTGGACTGTCTGACCGTGAAGGCGCGCGCGATTGCCAGTGCCGAGGTGGTGATCGAGGGCGAACTGCTCCCGGACTACCGGGTCAGGGAAGATCAGCATACCAACAGCGGGAAGGCCATGCCGGAATTCCCGGGGTATACCGGCAAGGCGCAGCCGCGGGTGCCGGTTATCAAAGTGAAAGCCATCACCCACCGCCGCCATCCGATCCTGCAGACGTGCATCGGCCCCAGCGACGAACACACCAACATGGCGGGGATCCCCACCGAAGCCAGTATTCTGCAGCTGGTTGAACGGGCCCTGCCCGGCTTTGTCCTGAACGTGCACTGCCCGTCCCCCGGCACCGGCAAATACCTGGCGGTCATCCAGGTGCACAAACGTCAGGCCAGCGATGAGGGCCGTCAGCGCCAGGCCGCCCTGCTGGCCTTCTCGGCCTTTTCCGAGCTCAAGCATGTGATGCTGGTGGACGAGGATGTGGACATTTTCGATCTCAGCGATGTGATCTGGGCCATGACCACACGCTACCAGGGGGATGTCAGCACCGTCTTTATTCCGGGTGTCCGCTGCCATCCTCTGGATCCGTCTTCCGACCCGGCCTTCAGCTATTCCGTTCGCGACCACGGCATTGCCTGTAAAACCATTTTTGACTGCACGGTGCCCTTCAGCATGAAAGACGCCTTCCGCCGCAGCGCGTTTATGGACGTGGATATCCGGCGTTTTCTACCCGACGGTGAACGGGGTTAAGGGGGAACGATGTCCAGTACAGCGGTATCGCCGCCGGCACGCATCATCGTTGGCATCAGCGGCGCATCCGGGTTTGGCTACGGCGTGGCGGCCCTGCGGGCGCTCAGGGCGCTTCAGGTGGAGAGCCACCTGGTCATCTCCCCCGCCGCGCAGCTGAACCGCCGTCATGAAACCACCCTGACGGAAGAGGCGGTTGCCGCGCTCGCGGAGGTGACGTATGACATTGGCGATGTGGGGGCCGCCATTGCCAGCGGTTCATTTCCGGCGGCCGGCATGCTGATCGCCCTCTGCTCCATGCACACCCTGGCGGCCGTGGCGACCGGCCTTGGCAGTAACCTGCTGACGCGGGCGGCAGACGTGACCCTGAAAGAGCGCCGCAGGCTGGTGCTGATGGTCCGCGAGACGCCGCTGCATGCCGGACACCTGCGCAACATGCTCCAGGTGACGGAAAGTGGCGGCATTATTTTTCCCCCGGTCCCGGCCTGGTATGCCCGTCCCACCGGCTGCGAGGCGATCATCGCGCACAGCGTGGCGCGGGCGCTCAGCCTGCTGGGCCTGACCTGCGACGCCCTGCCCCGGTGGGGGGAAACGCATCAATTGGAAACAGGAGAACATCATTATGATCACAGGTCCCTGGATTAACGGGTCCGCCGTGGTAATCGGCGGACTGGCGGGAGCCATTATCAGCGCCCGCCTGCCCCAACGGCTGCGCGTCTCCATGCCCCTGATTTTTGGGGCCGCCTCGCTGTGCATGGGGATCGTGCTGGTCACCAGCGTGAGTCACATGCCGGTGATGGTGCTGTCTGTCCTGCTCGGCACGCTGCTGGGTGAGCTCTGCTACCTGGAGAGAGGCATCGGCTATCTGGGTGAAAAAGCCCGCGGTCTGGTCGCACTTGTCGTCAGAGAAGATCCGGGTGACGCGGACGCCCAGGCCGAGTTTCTGCAAAAATACGTTGCGATCATCGTGCTCTTCTGCGCCAGCGGCACCGGGATTTTTGGGGCCATGCATGAAGGCATGACGGGCGACAACAGCGTGCTGATCGCCAAAGCCTTTCTGGATTTGCTCACGGCCCTGATATTCGCGACCACCCTCGGCTATGCCGTGGCGCTGGTTGCGGTTCCGCAGCTCATTATTCAGCTGGCGCTGGCCTGGAGCGCGGTGTTCATTCTCCCGCTGACGACCCCGGAAATGCAGGCTGATTTCTCGGCCGTGGGCGGTGTCCTGATGGTGGCAACCGGCCTGCGCATCGCCGGGATCAAGGTTTTTCCGGTGGCGGGCATGCTGCCTTCCCTGGTGCTCGCCATGCCGGTCTCCTGCTTCTGGACCGTGTATTTCTGAGTGCAGCCGGATCCGCCGGGACGTACGGCCCGGCAGATCCGGCTAGCTGGCGTTCTGTCCGTCATGAACAAGGGAAAAAGGCTGTGCGTCATGGCGCTCATCCTTGCCTGCTTTTGCGCGCAGGGAAGCGATGCCGGGCGGCTGCAAGAGGCGCTGCGTCCCTGGCATCCGCTTGCCGTCACGCGCCATCACGACACCGTGACCGTCATCCTCAATGAGGACCGGGTGACCCCGGCACGGTATGAGGAGGTGATCGGCAAGGGCGTCTGCGCCGGTATCTGGCGCAGGCGGGCACCGTCGCGTTATCTCGCCTCCGTCGGCCAGGTGCAGGTGCTCAACAGGTACCAGACCCGGGGTTATGTTCTGGTGGAGCCCGCTGCGCTGTGCAACAGGATGCGGCAGGCAACCGGGCAGCGTGCGCGGCTGATGTTGCAGTCGCACACGCTCCTCTATTAACTGCGGGCCGGAGCGGCTAACCGTCCTGCAGCGACCGGTGCATCGCGCTGGCCTTCTCCCCTTCACTCAATCCCTCCCAGGCAACTTAAGCAGGTGGGTGGCGATCCCCCAGCGGAGAGTGATGTCCTGCCCTCCGCCCCCCTCCAGCACGGTATAGCTGGCGTTGGGCTGTGCGTAGCGGTTGAAATGCTCCAGGTTTCCGTCCCTGAGCAGCGCAAGCATACCCTGCATGACTTGCCCGTGCGTGACCACACAAAACGTCTGATGCGTTGCGGGTGCCATTTTCTCGTGCACGAAACGGAGAATACGCTGAGAAGCACAGGCAAGCGACTCGCCGCCGGGAGGGCAAAACGCGGCATCCTGTGAAAATAACGCGAGGAAGTGATCGGGGTGTTCACGCGCCAGACGCGCCTGCGTCATGCCGTCATACTGACCGAATGACTGTTCTGTCAGTGCCGCCTCGATCGCCAGCGGACACTGAAAAAAGCCCGCCAGCGCCTGCCCCATGTGCCGCGCACGTCCAAGGGGTGACGTAAAGACACCGTCCACGGGATAACCGGCATCCGTTAAGGCATTCAGTAACGCCGATGTCTCCTGCGTGCCGCGGGCCGTCAACGGGCTGTCCTTGTGGCCCTGGATAACCCCGTGCCGGTTCCATTCTGTTTCGGCATGTCGTACAAAAATGAGTTTCACAGGAATGACACGCGCTCCGGTGGCAGGATCTGATTTAAATACGGCGTTGCCGTTAAGGCGCGCCTGGCGTTGCAGATGGACACTCCCTGCTCTTATCCGCAACGATAACTCAGAATGACGTGTTTTATAACCCGGGTCAGGCACAACACGTCCGTTTCCCGTTGATCTGATGTCCTCCTGCCTGACCGACTGCGCCCCCCGGCCCTTTACAAGCCTGCAGAAGGCACTGGGCATAGCCCATTTCTTATCTGGCGGGAGAAGAGAGGCTGATCACGCCCTCTTCCAGTTTTAGCAAGCCCGCAGAGAGCAAGATGTTTATGCGCCAGCGGCACAGCGCATCCGTCAGGCCGGTTATCGCCATCGCATGACCGATACCACGGTGCAATGCCAGCGGTCTCTGGCTGAACAGGGATAAAATCGCCGGATCGACGCTGTCAATGGCGGATTCGGTGAGGACACCATTTTTCAGCGTTCGAATGCCTTTCCCGTTCTCCCGCCAGTCTTCCCACTCGCTCGCCAGCTGGCGTTGTAACCCCGCCGAGACAAGGCGTCGCTCCTGATAGCGCTGACGAAGAATATCAGGTGGGATCGTGGCAATCGGCATCACGCCGGTTGCCTCTCCCGGTTCAGGCTGTCTGTCATCCCGTCCGGGTAGCACTTCGTATACGGGGATGCTGGTCTCCTGAAGCCATCCGTGGATCCGTCGACGAAGGAGCTGCTCTGTCGGATGATGTCCGGCCCAGAGCACAATCTCATCAGCCTCCCTGAGCAGGGTCGACAGCTGAAACCGGATCTCACCCAGCTCACGGTACCAGTCCATACCCGCCATATCAGGATCACTGTCAAACACCGCTTCCCAGAAAGCGGCCCGCAGACGGGGATCGGGTAAATCACTATCCTGAAGCGGTCCCACAGAAGTATCGTCCGCAATCGCAAGCACGTCTCCTCCCGTCAGGGCGTGCACCCGCTCAGCGGCCGTTCCGGCCTGACAGACATGACGAATTCGCTTCATCGCTCTACTCCTCAGTTAACCCCATCCGGGCATGCCCAGCGCAGCGCTCTCCGCCCGGGAAAGACTACGCTGTTATTATCCCGTTTCAACGTTAAATCACAGGTCAACACACTGGCATCCGGTCTGGCTGTCACGCCATAGATGAGAATAACCCGCCTGCCATAACTCCCTGCTCCGTTGCCCGTTCAGAGCGCACGCTTATCTCTCCGGACGACGTTCAGACGGGTTTATTTGATATCGGGAGTAACTTTACGCATCCAGGATGACATGTTGTGTAACACGCGCTCCTCTGAATGACGCAGTAAGGCGCGGCCGTAAGCCGATGTAAAGGCGTCCCCCTCTCCCACTTCAGGGCGCTGGCAGGCATACATCCCCGGAATATCCGCTGCTGCAATTATCCCCCACTCAGGCCGATACGCCGTACGTTCAGCCAGCTACCGCCACGATAAAGGATCGTTTCATACCACCGGACAGTCTTGACTGCGGCATGTAAATTTGCATACCACAGTCAAGTAAATCTGTTTATCAGTCACTTAACGCATACTGCAGTCAATATTTGAGGGGTTTGTGAACCCGCCTCATATCGCAGTCAATTATTTCAGGGGATCCAGACGGGAGAGAGGAACGATCCTTTTACGATCGTGTTGACTGCGGTATGCACTGACAGGGCCTCAAAGATGAGATTAAGAACACAGTCTTCAGCAGGTTCTGCATACCACAGTCAATATGCTAATTCACACATACCGCAGTAAAGATTCACATACCGCAGTCAGCCCTCCGGCTTCATGTTGGCAAGCACATCCGCGAGCTTCTTCGGATCGATACCGGCCGCCTGCAGGGCCTTAATGACCTCTTCGTAATTCTGCTCGGGTTCCTGGCCTGCCGGGGCCTCTTCTTTTTTCACGACTTTCGCGGGGCTGCTGATGAGCTTGGGATTACGGTAGTGAACGCTGAAGTAGGAGGAGCGGCCGCGCTTAAACTCCGTGTAATCGAGATAGCCGATATCCTTGAGCTGCTCCATCGCCTTGCGCACGGTATGGTTTTGCGTGTAGACGTTGGAGGTGAGGTTGAGGCGATCCCGCATGCGCTTCATTGAAATCGGCGCAGGGTTCTGTGGGAGGCTCTCAATGAACGTGTAAAGCGCCTGGGCGGATTCTTTACGCTGAAGGGCATCTATGGCCTTCAGACGCAGCAGAACGCGTCTGTCCATGTGGTAGAGCTCAAAGAGCTTAGGTTCTGCTTTGATCTCGATGACGTCTTCATTAATATCATAGAACGCCGACTGGACCAGGTGGGTGGTCCACCCTTTCGTCTCACTCTGAAATTTGAGGGTAACGGAGGCGAGTTTGAAAAGTGAATTGCTGATACGATCGCGCATCTTCTTGTTAGAGCGTCGCGAATCGAAGCCGCACATTTTGACGAACTCAACAAAGGAAAGCTCAAGGGTATCTTTTTTGACGCCATACTCAGACATGGAACGGATGATCCCGAGCCAGACCTTGAAGTCAGTATCCATGTCCAGACGGGATCCGGTGATCTTCACGTCGGTGTACCCTTCGCTGCGGGCAACGGAAAGCTGGATCAGTTCATCGGTCGCGTCGGTGACGTTTTTGCGGTTAGCTTTACTTTTCCCTGTGGACTTGAGGGTTGGAACAAAGAGGCCGAGACGCATGAGCGCCACGGGCTGAACCGTGCTGGTGCTGTTGACATCCAGGTTAACAACTTCGCCGGACGTTTTATCAACTTCCTCAAGATTAAGAGGTAAGTCCTTCTTTTCACTCTTCATTTGTTATTCCAGGAGTTATCCACATGAGAAGGGTCCATTACATAGCGCAGTCAATGGAAATCCATACCCCAGTAAATGTGTTTGCATATCACAGTATTAGTAATTGCACGCTACAGTCAATATAATACATCCTTCAGTAAAGATCGATCCTATCCTGGACCAGTCATGGCGCGGCCCGCAGCGAAGCGGGGATCTCTTTTGGATCTCTCTAGGATCTCTATAGGGATCTCTTATTGGATCGTCCCTGTGAATAACGAGCATAAACCAGTTCTCACCTGAAGATCCTATAGCGATCAACACTAAATGCGCAGATGCGAATCAGACCTTCTTCCTGAACACACTGCGCATCGCAGTCATCTCTCTTCCATACCGTAGTCAATAAAACCAACAGCGTTTTGCTAACCTCCTGTATTACCTGATATCACGAAATCAAATCATGACTGCGGTATGTAATAGAATGCTGGTATCGCAGCCTGCTTCCACCCGGAACGCATACCTCAGTCAATAAATCCATCGCCATTCTTATTTCCTATCCAATAAATTTTGCATATCGCAGTCATAACACGATGCGAGAATCGCCAGAATGCGCCCTTTATCCCCTCAACTCATACGTACCGCAGTCACTGAAGTGACCTTCTCCTCACTTCGCAGTAAAGAAGACATCATTTTTTCTTCACTACGGTATGCAAAATGATGACTCAGGCATGACGTACCGTTCTGGCAGATACGGTAAAGTGTATAAAACGCGATCAACTTTGCAGCTTTGAATGAACTTTGCAGTTTTATTGATGGTTTGCATATAAACTGATGCTTTGCATTAATATCCAAGATTTAATAAAATGGCGCAAAGCGATGATTAAAGGATGTTCACTATGGGACTGATGGATACTCTGAACCAGTGCATTTCTGCTGGACATGAAATGACAAAAGCGATTGCTGTTGCACAATTTAACGATGACAGCCCGGAAGCCAGAAAAATCACCCGACGCTGGCGTATCGGCGAAGCGGCCGATCTGGTGGGCGTCTCCTCCCAGGCCATCCGGGATGCGGAAAAAGCCGGGCGTCTCCCCCACCCTGATATGGAAACCCGCGGCCGCGTCGAACAGCGCGTCGGGTATACGATCGAACAGATCTACCACATGCGGGATGTGTTTGGCACCCGACTGCGACGCTCTGAAGATACCTTTCCCCCGGTGATCGGGGTCGCTGCCCATAAAGGCGGGGTCTACAAGACGTCGGTTTCCGTTCACCTTGCTCAGGATCTGGCGCTGAAAGGATTGCGGGTTCTGCTGGTGGAAGGAAACGATCCGCAGGGCACCGCCTCGATGTATCACGGATGGGTACCCGATCTTCATATTCATGCCGAAGATACCCTGTTGCCTTTTTATCTGGGCGAACGGGACGATGCCAGCTACGCCGTAAAACCCACCTGCTGGCCGGGTCTGGACATTATTCCTTCCTGCCTGGCGCTTCACCGTATCGAAACCGAGCTGATGGGCCGCTATGATGAAGGCAAACTGCCCACCGATCCTCACCTGATGCTGCGTCTGGCTATCGAAACAGTGGCCCACGATTACGATGTGATCGTGATTGACAGCGCCCCTAACCTGGGGATCGGGACCATCAACGTCGTCTGCGCCGCGGATGTCCTCATCGTCCCGACGCCGGCGGAGCTGTTCGACTACACCTCTGCCCTGCAGTTCTTCGACATGCTGCGCGATCTGCTGAAAAACGTGGATCTGAAAGGGTTCGAGCCGGATGTCCGTATTCTGCTGACCAAATACAGCAACAACAACGGATCCCAGTCTCCGTGGATGGAAGAGCAGATCCGCGATGCCTGGGGCGGCATGGTGCTGAAGAACGTTGTCCGGGAAACTGATGAAGTCGGTAAAGGCCAGATCCGAATGCGCACGGTCTTTGAACAGGCCATCGATCAGCGTTCTTCGACCGGAGCCTGGCGTAACGCGCTGGCCATCTGGGAGCCTGTCTGCAATGAAATTTTTGACCGTCTGATTAAGCCTCGCTGGGAGATGAGATAATGAAGCGTGCACCGGTGATCCGTAAAACAACCGTTCCTGCAACCCCTGTTGAAACGGAACAGGCGCCAGCAGCACCCATGGTGGATTCTCTGATTGCACGCGTCGGGGCGATGGCGCGTGGAAACTCCATTGTGATCCCCGTTTGTGGCCGTGATGTCAAATTTACGCTGGAAACGGTTCCGGGCAATGCCGTGGAACGTACCACCCGCGTCTGGGCAGGCAATGAGCGCGATCAGGATTTGCTTACCGAAGAATCTCTGGATGACCTGATCCCCTCCTTTCTGCTGACCGGCCAGCAAAATCCGGCCTTTGGTCGCCGGGTTGAGGAAGGCATTGAGGTCGCGGACGGCAGCCGTCGTCGCAAAACGGCGATCCTGACCGCCAGCGATTACCGGGTTCTGGTCGGCGATCTGGACGATGAGCAGATGGATGCGCTGTGCAAACTCGGGAATGATTATCGCCCGACCAGCGCATACGAACGCGGTAAACGCTATGCCACCCGTCTGAGCAGCGAGTTTGGCGGGAATATTTCATCCCTGGCGGCGGCAGAGAACATCTCGCGTAAAATCATTACGCGCTGCATCAACACCGCGAAACTGCCGAAAGAGCTGATCGCCCTCTTCTCTCATCCGGGTGAACTGTCTGCCCGTGCCGGGGATGCCCTGCAAAAAAGTTTCAGTGAGAAAGAGGACCTGCTCCAGGAGCAGGTACGCCAGCTTGCCGAACGGAAAACGGCCGGGGTGATTTTTGAAGCCGATGAGGTCATTCAGGCCCTGAATAACAGCCTGAAGGCGGAGCCCGTTAGGCGCCCTTCCGCCTCGACCCGTCAGGAGATTGTTAAAGGCGCAACGGCCATTTATAAAGGCAATAAGGTTGTGTTCCAGCTGGACCGCTCACTTCTGCCGGAGCATGTTATTGAGCAGATTGAGACGCTGCTCAAGACGCTGAAATGATTCCGTAAACCTTTATAAAGGGGCCCTGAGGGCCCCTTTTTTTCTGCCCTGAAAAGATGCTAATTTCTTTCTTCGCCCGATTGCCTGACAGGTTGGGACCGTGGTCCCACATGTTCCCTCCCCTACTACCCTTTGGATTTTTCAGAGACAGAAATGCTCACTCTCCAGGCAAGCCTGGCTATGCGATGCGTAATGCCTGTATAAAAATGCCATCCTCTTCATGGACTTGCCTGTCTCACGCCTGCACACGCTGAGAATATATGCCGTTGGGACCGTGGTCCCAGCGGCAACCTGATCTGTCTTCCTGGCAGGTGATTTCCACGGTGATTATGCGACGATAACCTTCACCTGGGGAAATTCTCAGGTCTCAAGGGTTACCCTCTTACACGTTGGCTGGAACCACCCAGAATTCAGATATCCGGAGAATGAACCGGGGCAATGTGCTGCACGCCCTTCTCTTCACCGTCTTAACAGTGAGTCGACTTTCACCCGATGGTGCCGGGACCACGGTCCCAACAGCCTGCCACATACTCTTTTATTATCAGAACGCCAGGGACAGCGAACCGGTGGCAAAGGCGAGCTTGCCTCATCCCTGACAGAACGGCAGAACGACGGTTATTGAGACCGGTGTCCACTATCCTGTCTGACGGCGAAACGGCAATCGGCTTATTCACACTTTCCCTGCCAGGCGATGCCGGTATCCGGGAATGCTGAAAAAAAAAGCAGATCCTTACCACCCAATTGGGACCGCGGTCCCACTCGATGTTGATGGCATATATACGCGCTTTGCGTTTCTGCTCGTCAGAAATTTCGGACTTGCGGTCGGTCATCCGCTTGAGATGAAAATGAACCAGAGCTAAATATCATTACGGGTGATGCGTAATTCAGCTTGTCCTGACAGTGGCATCTCATTTCTGTAAGAGTGACGCTGATGATTTTGTCAGATGCCTGGGACCATGGTCCCAGGTACTTCCGCTGACATTCCGGGATTCAAACGCGATTTGTGCGGAGGTGTCGCTAAACTGATTTCCGAGATCAACAAGGCGTGCGAATGGTAACCGTATAGTCAAGCCAGGGTTACCACACTTTTCCGGGGACTGGCGAGGGTAGCCAGTATCCTTTCACGGTCTTCCTCAACGTCGATTTCTTTGTCTCAACGTGACACATCAAAAAACACGGCGTGTCTTAATCCACTGGGACCACGGTCCCAGTTTTAGGCTCGGCTATTCTGGTGACGACTAGACCTTGTGAACATTCGGGATGAACGGTTTTACGGTCCAGGAAACACTTTTACC
Source organism: Enterobacter cloacae complex sp. ECC445 (assembly GCF_021892025.1). Lineage (NCBI taxonomy): Bacteria > Pseudomonadati > Pseudomonadota > Gammaproteobacteria > Enterobacterales > Enterobacteriaceae > Enterobacter > Enterobacter cloacae complex sp. ECC445. The sequence continues at coordinate 119,379 of NZ_JAKLRZ010000011.1, forward strand.
GTGTCCGCGTTATGAGCTGAACCTGGAACCAGAAGATATGTGAGGTGGTGTGAGAAACCATACCACCTGTAGAAAATGCTCACTACAGGTTTGCCTGCTGCCGGGACCATGGTCCCGGCCGTAAAACCGTGTTCAGAGTGGATTGGCTCTTCTGTCTGACGGCAACACTGGTCTGTCTGTGATGACTCGCGGGAGAGTCCCGCCTCTTTGAGAACGATTAGACACAGCACAACCGGGCTGGTTTTTGTCGTCACAAACTGGCCGCCATCTGTTATTTTCAGGCGACCTGCCCATACGGTATGAATCACGACCCATAGATTAACGCGAGATATCATTACCTCATGGTCATATGGGGGAAGGCTGGGACCGTGGTCCCACCTGAGAACCAAAGGTTCATTCCCTCTGAAAATCCGTCTGCTTTTGCCTGTATTGACCGCTGATTTGCTACGCTGATGCATATTATGCGAGCCAGCCGGTATCTATTGTACAGGGGGCACTCCTGAAAAGCGGAGACGTGAACAGCGATTTTGCTTCGGATAAGCGTCCGCATTTGCCGCTGACGAACGTGGCAGGATACGCCCGGAATGCGGTAAACGTAGAGGTTCATTCGCCAGGAGGGAGGTGAGGGGAGACCGGGTTCCAGCACTAAGTACAGGATATATTTTATATGGGCTAATGCAGTTCAGATGACCTTGTCAGGTCTCTTTAAAAGACAACACGTCGCTGGGACCGCGGTCCCACTTTTGGATTGTCTTCAACACAGCCGATGAACACTCACGCTGAGGAGCGTTGCCCGAAACAGGGGAGTCCAGTACGAGGGACTTTCAGAGCAGGATACCCCAGATATCGGTCAGGGAGGGGCAGCCGGAACGGGCTTTCGGGTTTGACCCGGTGTGTTGTACGGCCAGGAGTCAGGTCAGTAATGTCTTATCCCGTTCCCGCCTGAATTCTGGATAATTATGTTCCTTATCTTATTGAATTTCATAGTAATGATGTGCAATTTTTCATCAGGGTGCAGGGCGTAAGCTTCAGTTGCTGCCCTCAGCCGGATGACGGCCACGACACCGGCTCTCCGACGCGGACACGTCTGTGACCGTGCCGGTGCTCCTGCGTGTTGGCGGGATGCAGGGAAGGGGACTGAGCGCGATACCCGCGATGACACTGCACCATCATGACTGGTTACAACTTCCGGTCTCATGCCCCCTGACTGTTTAGAAAGGGTTTACCTGCGTTTTGCTATCTCTGGGACGTTTTTTGTTTCGTTAGAAATAAAAATTAGGCTAATGATTTCTGTCCCTGTTGGTCATTATGGTGAAGTTTGAGATGTCGATGTGAAGGGGATAACTGTGTTTATATCGAAGGCTATGGCCGCGTTCGTGACGGTCGCGCAGGAAAAGAGTCTCAAGCGGACGGCAGAGAAACTGTGTCTCACCGTGCCGCCTGTCTCCAGAATGCTGAAAAATACCGAAAACTGGTTCGGTGAAAAGCTGGTCATTATAGAACGTAACAGCGTGACGCTGACCCCGTTTGGCATCAACATCTACCGTCAGATATTGCCGCACTATCTGTCCCTGCAGAATCTTTCGAAGCGGAAAAGCCGTGCCCCCGTCACCATCTCCTCGCCGGTGGTGCATGCCGCATTTTTTGATGAAATCCTGCAGATCGTGGTGCCGGACATCCACGAATGCCCCGTCATCAAATACGCCGAGCACATTCATGAAGACGACGATCTCTTTATCCATCTGAATCCGGTGGTCTGTCCGGCCTGTTTTGAAGAGTCGGTTCGTTGTCTGGAGCTGTACCTGACCTGCCACAACGCCACCGAGACGCGCTGGCCGGAACTCAATCTGCTGGTCGGAAGTGAACTACTCTTTTCCGAGGCGTTCCATGATGCGCTTGAGAATTTACGGGCGCAGGGGTTTAAGGGAGAGGTGAGGTTACTGGATAATGCGAAAATACGGGCGCTGCTGCAGCAGAGTGGGGCGGGGTTAACCTTCCGCTGCAAACCTGATAAATGTGAAACGGTGCGTCGCGGGGATCCGGTCTGTTACCGGCAGCCCTTTTACGTCTACCGGAATAAATATTCACGTGTCGGACTCCCGGCAGCGGACAGGTGTCTGCCGGTCCGGATGGAACACCCTGTCGAAGGGGCCGGGAATAATAGCTGAAAAGATAAGGCGAAGTGCGCAGCCTGTCGTCAGGCCTGGTACACCCCTGTAACCCTGCCTTCTGACAGGCTGCGCAGTTTGTGAAATCAAAAGTTAATATCGTAATTTTATCATAGCCGATAAAAGATCCTGTGTGTTTTCTGATTGTTAAACATCAGAATTACTCTTAATTCCGCCTGCCTTCCGACACCAACGTCAATATCGGCCGGACCTTTATCGGGGCGCGGGCGTTGTCAGCAGGTGAGCGATTTTACGAACGGTTCGGGCGATACGACGATCAGGTCATCCGGGCAAAAAAATGGCGATGCTTAGAGGCATGATGGCGGTACGTTCACCGGAAAGCCACGCACGCATTGCTGTATGTACCGCTTTACTCCGCCGGAACATCCGCCTTCAGAATGGCAAGAAGCGTAGACCCTCTCGCAGAAGCAGCCAGCCGCTGCGCAGCGATGTGACTGCCCTCAGGATAACATTCTGCGCTAATGCGGGAGTGGAAGTGAAGCCCGTGTCAGGCGGGCTGTCAGAAGGATTACGCGATCCGGGCGGCGCAAATCCATAATGCTCCGCGGTTAACCCGGGGAAGGGACGTTAAATCAGCTCCATTAATTTGCTTTTTTTCGCCTGGAATTCTTCTTCCGAAATAATGCCGCTCTCTTTTAGCCTGGAGAGCTTTTTGAGCTGCTCATAAGGATCCAGATGAGCCCCAGCCGGTTCGGCTGCAGGCGCTTCTGCCTTTATCCCGCGCCCGGCTTCGATGACCTCATACATGGCCCGTTCCTTTTTTCATTCTTGAATAGAATGTGATGTACATCACAGATCTTACTCTATATACTCGCCGAAAAATTAAGCAGTAACCTTTGACGGCAGAGCGATGATGTCACTCTGCCGTTTTTTTATCCCTGAACCGACGACAGCCGTGCTGCTGTCTGCCGCTCCGGTTAAGCCTCATTTATTGTCAAAATAGTCCGCCGGAAGCTGCCCGGGCGGCATATTGATCACGGCATCATTGTCAGGCCCTTCGTTTTTCATGTAGGTGACGGTCGCAAACTCGGGGATCACCACATACGGGTAGGCCGGGCCTTCATCACGAAAACGGTGCATATCCTCAATGAACTCATTCTGGTAGCAGATGGTTTTCTCGGGATGCTGGCCTTCGCCCGCGATCCACTGCGGGAAGAAGATGGTGCCGTGGATCACCTTGCGGTGAAGATCAAAGAGGAGGCTGACGCAGGTACCTGTCGGCTCATGCCAGTCCACCTTGTAAATGCCCGGTGCAAACTGGACGGCGTGCATTTTCTGGTGGGTCACCCAGCGTCCGCCGACCAGGCCCTGATGGATCCGGTAATCACAGGTGGTGTCGTTCCGGGCGTACCATTCATACTTCCAGCCGTTATCATAGGTATAGACAAAGTGGGTGCCGGTGAAGGCGGAGAGATCGCTGGCAATGCTGAGATCCGGTTCGTGACTCATGGTCTTTCCTTTTTGGTGGTACAGGAAGCTTAACCATAAGAGACGGTGACGGTTATCGCCAGTATGCCCGGCGCAGATGTCTGGCCCAGTCGAACCGCTTCAGGGCGAGGATCTGTGTAATGTTCTGAATAGCTTCGTTTTGTGCAACCGTTCGACGCCAGACCGCCTGCATAACTAAATGATGACAGAGTGTTACCCGTCAGGCGACGTGTCGGCAACGGTATTCCTGTATCCGGGCATCTGAGTCAGATAGTTTTGGTACAGGGAGATAATCAGGCCGGATTAGTCGGTAGGCAGGATGATCGCAGATCGGGAGATATCGTCTGCTCTCGGGGAGTCTGTGGGTTGGTATCGCTATGACACGCAGGCGTGCCGGTTCGGACTAAACAGGGTGAGCCAGGCCTTAAAGTGAATGGGCAATAACTCGCGCAATCGCTCTTCAGAAGAGTAACGGTCGTGACGAAAGCGCTGCTTTTTTCAGCGGTCTGTTATACAACCCAGGTTCAGTCAGGGTTTGCTGAAAGTTGTCGCTTTTTCCGTCAGAGCGTATCCTTAGAGGCTCGGGGGATCGCCATTAAGAGGTTTTATGCGTTTGGATAATTGTTGTGAAGACTTAAGTCTTATCAGCAGAGTGATTGCTGGTGTGACTTGGGATGCTTCTCAGTATCTGAACAAACCCTCCAGACATGTACACTCTGCCGGGTACAGACTGCCGCGCCCTGGCGCACCTGTTAAGCAGGTGGCTAAGCTTTCAGGCTTCTCTGAGTGGGAAGCCCGCGAGCGACCTCATATCGATTCCTTGCCAGGTCGTCAGCCTGACCGGAATGAAATTCAAAAATTTCACCATTACGCGGAAAAACTTCATCAGATGATGGTCAGCCATATCTGGCTGATACACCAGATTTCTGATTACAGTGCCGAACAAATGCGTGGTTGCGTGGGTAGGTACCAATACCCTCAGCTGCAGAATATTAAACTTATGATCCTCGGGCTGGAGGGACTGGTTTCAAACATTTTACGCAACCAGGAGCGCCCTCACACCAGCTTTGTGAACCTTGCAAAGGCCATCACCGACTATCGTGTGGCGCTTTCCGATCTTCTGATGATCCTTGACCAGGCATTTGTTGAACGTGAAGTGGTGGAGTCACGTACAGAATGTGTTGATCAGGACATATTTGCCGGTTTTTCCTTTCACTAAGGATGAGCAATGAAGGCCAGCTGGAACACGGAAAGTTATGAGAAATTCCTGGCACCGACGTTCCGAATCAAGCCTGACTGGGAGCGTGACCTTCTGCATGACTTTATTACGCTGAAAAGCAGCACCTTTGGCGTGATACCGGCCATCTTTGGAAAGGATGGCCCCTATACCGAGGACAAAAAGGATCTAATCAGCGTAATAAAACCAGTAATAGCGCGCTGGTGTACACAAGGCATATACGTGTTCAGGATGTGTACAGTCTGTTAGCGATTTTCCCGGTCAATGCACATGCCTTTGGCAGGGATCCGGTCATCATGACGGAACTGGCGAGGTACGCAAAAGCTTCCAGACTCTGACGTGCCCCCGAGCATTCCGTTCTGAACTACCCCCATTTATCCAGTCTATTTTTCGTTAGCGAGTATCTCTTCAACTTCCTCAGTGCTATCAGATGCTAAACCTCATCATTTCATAACATCGGGTGAGCAGTTGTGTTCGGAGTCAATGCCGCTAAAGGAGAAAATACTCGAATTGAGTGGACTGACCCCACAACAGTAGACATTTCCTGTCCTCACGACGAGGCCTGTTCAAAGGCCTCCGGACTGACGCCGCCGAGGTGGTTGTGACGCCGGGCCCGGTTGTAGAACACTTCAATGTAATCGAAGATATCCGCCCGGGCCAGATCCCGGGTTTTTTTAGATCCTCTTCCAGATGCGTTCTTTTTTCAGCGAACTGAATAACGACTGGGCCACCGTATTATCCTGGCAGTTGCCACGCCGGCTCATGCGCGGCGCCAAGTTATTGGCCCGGCAGAAGTGCTGCCAGTCGTCACTGCCGTACTGGCTGCCCTGATCGCTATGTACGATAACCTCGCCGTCCGGTTTTCGACGCCACACGGCCATCATCAGCGCGTCCAGCGCGAGTTCGCGAGAGAGAGTGGGCTTCATCGACCAGCCAACCACGTTACGCGCGAAGAGATCGATAACCACCGCCAGATACAGCCAGCCCTGCCAGGTGCGGATATAAGTAATATCGGTGACCCAGACCTGATTGGCCCGGACAACGGTAAACTGCCGCTGCACACGATTAGGCGCAACCACTGAGGGTCGGCCAGCGATACGACGCGGAACTTTATAGCCGCGTACGGCTTTAATCCGGTTCAGTTGCATCATATGACCCACCCGGTTTTGCCGCAGGTTTCATCGATTTCATTCAGATCGCCATGAACCCGGCGAACCCGACGATAGCCATATACGCCACCACTCAGGGAATATAAATCGCGGATGAGGGTCAGAATACGCTGGTTATCTTTATCCCGCGTGGAGACCGGGTTATGCAGCCACGCATAAAACCCAGCCCGGGCAACGCACAACACCCGACACAGCGTCATGACACCCCATACAGTGCGGTGCTCATTGATAAAGCGGTGCTTCAGTCGGGTTCCCTTGAAAAGTACCACGCGGCCTTTTTCAGAATGTCCCGTTCTTCCTCAGGGAGCTTCAGCTGCACCCTGAGCTTCAGGATCTCGCTTTTGGCTTCCAGTAAATCCCGGGCATGCTGTTCGCTGTTATCAGGCTTGATAGCCCGTAACCACTTGTAGAGGCTGTGCGCAGAAATGCCCAGACGGTAGGATACTTCGGCAACGGAATAACTGCGCCCGTTATCTGACGGACGGCTTCTTCCTTAAATTCAGGTATAAATCGCGGTGTGCCAATACGCTCCTCCTGCGCTCAAACTATAGGGCAGGATCGTCTACAGGACTGGGGTCAGTCCACACAATCAATATCGTCGTCGCCCGGCAGACCATCCCGTATTTTTATCCTGGCTACAAAGACGCTTTCAAGGGTTGAGGTCACATCCTGTAGAAGCGGGTTTTCTGACTGAATCACTGCGGATGCTCCTGAAGAAAATGTTTTTTTCTTAGATTTTCATCATAGTTTATCTGTACAGCTACGAAAAACAAAAGCGCTAATACTTAGAGTAAATGCATTCCTTATCTGTTCAGATAAGGAATGCATAATGTATAAGGAATACACGCAACAAGAGAGGTTTCATCGCGACGGCCACGTATACCTTCCCGCCACGCCAGATTGTCGGGCTGGCATCGCAACCCGATAGCCGATGAAGGTTCAGGGGCCCGTCTTCTTTAGCTGCGGTTATGATGATGAAGTCGGCCGCGAGTACCCGCGTCTGCTTTTGGTTGTGAGCTCAACTGATGGACGCAACCCCCTTGTTGAAGGGACCTGCGGTCATTCATGGTCCATTGATGGGGCTCTCTCTCCGGGTAAAAAGTTAAAAATGCGCGATGTCTGTGACTTTTATAGAAGCGCCGGATGATGCCGTCATGACCCACCCGAACAGATAGACCCTTTTATTCCCTTCGGTGTTCCGGAGATGCTCTCTGATCAGGCCCTTCTTTGCCCTTGCGTCTGACGTCATAAAAGGCGCTTTGCGTCTTTCGGAAGGCAGTGCATTCATGACCACGCGTGTCCATATCGTTAACGTCATGCCAGTCTTCACTCTCATAAACCGGAGCCGCAGAGAACAGCGCTCGCAACAAAGACCGCGGGAGCCATATGTTTCCGGGCCGGTATTTCCCCCTGTTCTGTTACCTCCGGCCCGGACGTCGTGCTTCGGAATCAGATAGGGTGGGTGATGATGTTCTCCTGCAGATCGGAGGCAATGTTGACGGTATTCTGGCGCAGGGAGATAAAGACGTTACGCATCCGCTCCTCCTCAGGATGGAGATCGATCACGTACACGCTGACGACCGTCCGGGCCCGGGAACGGATTTTCAGGTAGCTCAGGGAGCCGATGGGCGGGTTAGCCGGGCCAATCAGCTGATGGAGCTCCGCATACGGATCGCTGCAGGCACAGTGGATCTGGATTTTCTTTTCCGTCAGGGTACGGAACGGCACGCTCACGGTGCGCCCCATCCGGCTGACAAAACACTCCCTGAAGTAGTGCATCGGATCGTGCGGGTCACAATTGTGCAGGGGCGTGTACGCCCCGGTGGTCAGGAGCCGCTCTCCGTCAACGTGCAGACTGTTATCCAGCTGGCGGTCGTGCGGGTTGGTCACCCGGGTAATATCAATCACCATGTGCTCATACACCACCACCTTTCGCCGGTAGACGATATCCCGGTAGGCATCGGCATTCCACTCCACGCGGGTGAGACTCGGGACGTCGGCCGGGGGTTCACGCCAGTCCACCTCGACCGTGACTTCTGTGTACTCATCCGTTTCCGTGAAGCTCAGGGTCTGGGGATTGACGGGGGGCTGATTAAACCCTTCCACGCACAGCACGTTGTGGGTGAGCGTGTTTTTGTAATAGCTGTAGTGCATCGGCGCACCGTAGCCGGTGGTCCCCATGTCCGGGAGGATCGGCACATGATGGTCGTAGATAATGAGCCCGGGTTTGTCGTAGTGGTCGTGTTCGCCCCCGTACGGCGTGTGCTTGAGCACCACGGCACGGCCGTGTTCCGGGCGGCGGATGATGGTGATGCCGTTGTCCGGATCGTGATAGTTCCCGGTCTCCCGGACCGGCTCCGTGAGGCGCAGGCGCGGGTCGCCGTAGAGGAACGCCGCCAGGCCGGTGCGCGGCTCCCGGTCATAGATGATGGAGAGCATTCGGGCGCAGGTCTCGTCCCCGGTACAGGCGTAGGCAAATTCATACAGGTCCGGGTACCTCACGGTGTCCTTGAGCGGGATACAGTCGTTAAAGGCAGGCTCGGTGTCATCGGGCATGAGCAGGTGCAAGGGCAGGGTGAGCATCTTCCGGTACTGCGGCATGCCCATCAGGCTGTACTCCTGATGGGCATAGCGGATCATGCGCTCAAACTCGAAGAAGCCCTGCAGGGCATAGTGGTGGTAGTGCAGGGAGCCTTCGAACCACAGGCCGCCCTTCAGCACGCCGCAGCGGAGCTGGTCCCGCAGCCCCCATCCCTCGTTCACCCCGACCTCGAGATAGTGCGCGTCGTCCAGGACTGCGCCTGCCATGGCCAGCGCGCTGTTGATCCGCACCTCATGGTTATGGAGCTGCTCCCAGCGCTTGCTGATAAGAAACTCGGCGCAGGCGCGAAGCAGATCCCGCTCGATAACCAGCCGCTCGTTCTCCGTCAGTTCGTCGAAAATCAGATCGTACCCCTTCACAAACTCGCACAGACACAGCGCGTCGCAGAGGGTCTGGGCGTTCATCTTGCCGGGGCCGTTGTAGGGGATCCCCCCGTGTTCGGCGTAGCCGGGGTAGTACCGGGCGTACTGCATGAGGATCTCCCGCACCCGGTTAAAGTAGGTTTTGTCGCCGGTGAGCATCCAGGCGATGCCGAGCTGGTAGCAGGCCCGGGCGTTGAGATCGTTGAGCCTGCGCCACCATCCTCCCCGGAACGGCTCGCCCGTCAGGACCTCGTCACCGACCGGGCAGCGGTAGTGCTCGGAGGCGTGCCGGTCCCAGATAAGCGGCACGCCGTGCGTGGGGCAGAAGTAGAAGAGCTCCCAGCTGGCGCAGCCGGTTTCCGGCACCAGGACCGGATTGTTCAGGACCACGTCATTGTCCTCGCGGATTTTCGTGAGGATGCGGGGATCGTCCTGATACGCCTGTCTCAGGCGCTGGATATCGGCTTCACTGAACTGTTTCATGGTGGTTTCTCCCTGTGGGGTTACAGACCTGGAATAAACGCGCTGTCGCGCGCGGGGGCGGGACGGGGCTGCCGGAGCAGCGTCCAGAGCAGGGCGGCCCCGATGAGATCGAGGAAGCCCAGCACGTCAAAGACGAGGTTGTAGCCGATGCTGGCCACGGCCGCGCCGATGAGCAGCGTGCCGGTAAAGCCGCCCACGCCGCCGATGAGCCCGGCAAAGCCGGTGACGGTCCCGACCTCGCTCTCGTCGAAGTAGTCCCCGGACATGCTGATGACGGTGATGGAGGCGCTCTGGTGGGCGAACCCGGCGACGCAGAAAAGGGTGATGGCCATCCCGGCGCTGGTCACGTGGTTAATGAGCGGCACCAGGGTCATCAGGAGGGCCGCAAAGGTGAAGGTGATCCGCTTGGCGTTGACCAGGGTTACCCCCCAGCGGTTGAGCATTTCCGCGCAGAACCCGGCGAAGAGGCAGCCCACGTCGGCGGTGAGGAACGGCAGCCAGGCGAAGAGGGCAATCTGCTTCAGGTCAAGATGGCGGACGCTGACGAGATAGAGCGGCATCCAGAACCCCAGCGCCGCCCAGGTGGGGTCGGCAAACATCCGGGGCAGCGAGATGGCCCAGAGGTCACGGCGGGGCAGCAGGCTTCTGATCGAGACGCGGCGGCGGACCACCGGTGACGTGTCCCGGCCGATCAGGGCGAGCTCAGCGCCCGACATCAGGGGATGCTTCTCCGGGGAGCGGTAGGCCACAAACCAGAGGACGGCCCAGAGGATGCCGAAGACGCTGGCAATGACGAAGGCGACCCGCCAGTTGTAGTGCAGGATGGACCAGGCGACGACGGGCGGGGCGAGCATGGCCCCTGCCGAGGTGCCGACGCTGTAGACCCCGCAGGCGAGCCCGCGCTCCCGGGCGGGGAACCACTGGGTGGAGACCTTCATCCCGGCGGGGTTGAAGGTGGATTCGGTGAGGCCGATGCCGAGGCGCAGTATCATCATGGGGATCCAGGAGCTGAAGAACCCGGTCAGGGCGTTAAACACTGACCAGAGGATAGCCATGAGGGAGAAGACCGCGCGCACCCCGAACCGGTCCATGATATAGCCGGCGAAGACCCCGCCGACCGGATAGGCAAAATTGAAGGCGGCGGTGATCCAGGAATACTGCTGCTCGGTAAAGCCGATGTCCTTGAGCATCGTCGGGGCGGCAATCCCGAGCGTGTTGCGGGACAGGTAGTTGGTGATGGTGCCCAGCATGACCAGGACAATAATGTACCATCGCAGATTCTTGATTTTCATGGTGTAGGGCCTCCTTATCTGAGGGGTAAGGAACAGATTTTGTTGTTATTTCCGGGCGCGAGCGGCACCCGGCATATGCCGGGGGACCGCCAGACACCGGCGTCGGTAAACACAGGCCAATCGTGAGAATCAGGTTCCTCCCTGTTGTCGGGTGAGCTGAATTCAGGCAACAGTCATCCCCACCCGGTGAAGGATGTTGTCAACGCGTGCTGTCAGGCCCTCGCGGGCACCCGCTTCGGCGACGTCCGGTCCGTCAGGCCCGAACCGTCACCTGCCCGGCGTCAGGTGAAGAGCCCCGTGGCGCAGGCCCAGCCGATGACCACTGCCAGGGGGCCGGTCAGCTGGCGGGAGAGCAGGAAGGCCGGGACCCCGGCGGCAATCGTGGCCCGGGTGGCCCCCTGGGTGGCGAGCCCGACGGGGATGAAGTCGCACCCGACCTAGACGTTGATGGCGAACAGCGCGGGCAGGGCCAGGGCAGGGGGCAGCGTCCCGGCTCCGATCTGCGTCCCGATGACGACCCCCACCACCTGGGTAAAGGCCGCACCGGGGCCGAGCAGGGGCGAGAGAAAGGGAAAGCTGCAGATGACCGAGAGCAGCACCAGCCCCCAAACCGAGCTCACCAGGGGGGTGAGCAGGTGCGCGAGGGCGGTTCCGACCGTGGAGTCCTCGGCGAACGCCATCAGCAGGGCAATGAGGGCCATAAAAGGGAGAATATCCCGGAGGGCCACCTGGATCGCATCCCGGGCGGCGTCGCGCAGCAGGGGCAGCATCTCCCCGAGCAGGGCGGCGAGACGCACTTCGGTGGCCACCACGCGCCGCACGCCCCGGAGGGGTTCCGGCTCCTGATGCACCACCGCGTCGTTCACCGGGAGGGTGAGCGGCTCCGGGTCGGGAAGGGTCTGCCAGTCCGCCTGGGCCAGCTCGGTGAGGGTGACGCCGGAAACGAAGGTGTCATCGTCGATGAAGCAGGCGAGGCGGCCCCGGTAGCTGCCCGGCCGGACGTTGATGACCGGGATATGCTTCTGCGGATACAGGCCGCAGAGGAACGACCCCGGATCGTCCAGGACCACGCAGAGGACCTGCTCGTCCGGGGGCAGGATGGCGTAGCCGTTGACCAGCTCAGACTCGGTTAGGGCGGCGAGCTCGATGGCCACCGGGTGAAAATCACCTCCGGTGAGGCTGAGAATGACGCGCCCGCTGCGCACCGGCAGCCAGAGGCCGGTGCCGGTTCCGCCGGGGCCGGGCCGGACGTGGATCAGTTCCATGGGTATCCCTCCTCGATGATAAAGTCGCCCCGCAGGTCGCGCATGTCCGGGGCTGGGCCGCCCAGGTGCAGGGCGGCGTCATGCAGGGGTGTCAGGGCGTGGTCGAAGCACATCACCAGCAGCCCGGTACTAAAAAGTGACTCCCGGACCCGGTCTCCGGTGGCGGTGATGAGAAACAGCCGGTGGCCGAGGCGCAGCGCGTCGCCGGGCCCGAAGGGCTGCTGCTCGTCCCGGAAGGTGCACTCCAGCGGCAGGGCGTACGCCCGCAGCCGCCCGGTCATGCTGTCCGGACAGGCAATCAGGATCCCCCGGGTGAGCCAGCGTTCGACATACGTTCCCGGCTTGCGAATGCGCGCGCGATAGAGCTGCATCAGGCTTTCCTCCTTGCCGAGAGCCGGAGGAAAATCCGCTCGGTGACGATGCCCCGGATGAGCCCCACCACCACGGCCGTGAGTACGTAGCGCAGGGCCAGCTGGGTAACGGAGAGCCCGTGGGCCCGGAGCCCGGCGCAGATGCTGAGCCAGGCGACCAGCTCGGGCGTAACCACCCCCGGAAAGGCGGTGGACATCGGATGGGCCAGGGTGGTAAGCGCATCCTCAAAGCCGGGTTTGCTCTTCTCGGGCAGCACGAACCCGAGCGCCAGCGCGCCGGGGGCCCGGAGCAGCAGCCAGCCGATGACGGGCAACAGCCCGTAGGTCAGGATGCGCGAGCGCCCGAAGGTTCTGGCCAGCGCTTCGGTCCGGGCGGTCCCGGCGAGGCGCAGGGTGACCGTCAGGAGGATGCGCAGCAGCACAAAGGCGGGCAGGACGGTCACCGCCAGGGTGATCAAATGGCCGTAGGCGCAGTGGATAAAGCCAAACACGCCCCCGGTCAGGCTGAGCAGTGTCATGTTCAGTCCTCTCTGGATGAAAAAAAATCCGGGGTGCCCGGGCTAACCGGACGGGAGGAGCGAGCATTGACGGCTACAACAGTCAGAGCCCCCGGGAACAGTGGCGGTACAGACTTCGCCTGCTTAGTTTTTTCAGGGCGAGCGCAGGCGTGGCATTTCAGCCCTGTTTATGCGATTCTCAGGAGTTAAATTTGCAGAGTTTAAGTGCCTGCATTTTATACAAGACAGTTTATCGAAAAATAATACGATTTAAAACCATGAATCGCATCATTTTTCGATTCATTGGCATTCAATTGTTGAAATCTATTCAAAAACAAAAGGTTGTTGATAATGGATATGACGAAGAAAAACACTCAGGAACTGCCAAGCGGTAGTGAGGACTCTTTCGGAGTGAGATTATCAATAGCTATGAAACTTTCAGGTGATACTAAAAGTTCTTTAGCTCGAAAGTCTGGTCTTTCAGAAGCTGCTATTAGGGGTTATTTAAAAAACGAATCATCTCCAAGTATTGCCCAACTTCTTAAGTTATCTAAAGCTTTGGGTATTAGAGCTTCTTGGTTAATAGGCGAGGGTGAAGACCTTCAATCAAAACCCGATCTAGAACAAGATGTATCTTTACTGGTAATGTTGTTCAGGCATTTGTCAGGAATGCATCGGCGTATGACCTTAAAGCTAGTGTTATCGGCATTAGCAAATCAATATCATGATGTGAGCGAGAAAGATTTAGAAAACCTCACATCTCCGGTTATTGACATGGCAGTAAAGATCAATACTCTGAACCAAGCTGATAAAGAAAAACTCATACAAAATCTCGGAATTGATCTTAATTTTGATACAAAGTCATAAATAGTACTACTAATGCTATTAAAAAATAGTTTCTAGATCGGCTTATATTTCATGATGATGATGGAGGACTATTCCAGCATGTCGATAAAAATAAGATGGTATTTTGAATTACTTAACAGCATGTCATCTCGGTGACATTATGACAGTGCACAAGAGTATTAAAACGTGTACTTGACGGCGTATCTGCTCAGCTGGAAAGCGATGTGCGAGAGTGGGGAAGGGGTATTGCTTAGACTTCAAGAATCTTAGGTTCAATTCCGGCCTTCGGCACCAAAAGCATGTAAATGGACCTCAACTGAGGTCTTTTTTTATGTCTAAAATCCAGCATTATTCATGACTTTCTTAATAAAATATATTATTTCCCGTATTTTTCAGATAATAAGAGCCAATGGCTCTGTCATTAAATGAAGATATGAATCTGTTTTATCTGCAATGATTCTCCCATTTATTATATCTAATATTTTATCCATAGCCTATAACCCAAGCCGGTGTTTCATCCGGCAGATACTTATGCTTGCGCAGTGTATGGCGTGCCAGAATACGCAACTGTGCGCGGATAGAAGAGCATTTTCAGGCCGAGCGAAGCAAATTATCAACCCACAAAATATCTCGGTGACCGGCCACAATTCTTCGAGCAAAGGCCGACAACTCCGCACTCTCAGAAATATAATCAGCAAGAGCACGCACATGTTCTGAAAACGAATTATCGATATCCACATTTCCAGATTCTGTTAGCGGGAATAACCTATCGGCGGCATCAATCTTTCGCGTTATTGAAACAGCGAGCGTCTTGCGTTTGTCAACAAGATCAGAGTGATCCAAGTGGTAAAGCCTGATTGATTCAACTGCTCGCCGATTTCGACCGCCATGTTTTTCCTCCGAATATGTCGGTATGGGCCTTCCAGTTTCGTCAAAATCTATAAGGCCAGGTTCGTCTGGCTTGCATGGGTCCAATAGAATTGGTGCCTCATTTGCTTCATCTGCACAGCAAGTTGCCCGCTTATTCTCATCATGGAGGGGGAAATTATCTCCTTTTCCCCCTGTCTTCTCGCTTTCTTTATCCGAGCGCACACTGTTGCAGAATGTACATGCGAATCTATAATTGGAATGGTTAAAAGCCGACCACGGATATTTGCTCTTTGGACGAAAGTGATCTACTGCTCCATCAGACCGTTCCTGCACAATCTCGCAATAAAAACATTTATTATGAGAAAGCTTCATTAATGGTCGCTTTAGATCGCGCCATATATCTGAATGATCTTTAATTTTTCCAGGCCCATTTGCGATAGCGGCGTTTGCACGTACCTGCCAGCCATCTGGTAATTCCAATAGCTCCAGATTAATATAGCGCACGTATCAATCCCCCTTCTTATTCAAGGCATTCTGAACTAGACGGCGAGCTTTCTCAGCTTCGTCAGGCAGCTCTTCCCTTTCACTTACTGGCATCTCCTCCTGATCTAACCTTCGCAATGCCTCTTTAATTTCGGGATCGCGCACTTCATAGCGGAACCCATAAGTTTTGAGCTCTTCGTTGATTTCCTTCAGCGTTTTCCTGTCATCTTTACTTAACACATCCTGTCCACTGAGATGTCTCTTCCTCGCAAGCAGATCTTGGGTATGGGTGTCTAGGGCCGCGCTCAGTCCAAACATTTCACTTGTCATCACACCCGCATAGCCCATTCCACGCGGGTGCGTGTCCGGCTCTGCGGCCGAAATCGCCTGAGTATCCTTATCACGCGTAAGAATCTGAACTTGCTCCTTCTCAAGCTCAGCTACGGCAACTGGATTGTGCGTTGCCAGAAGAACATGACTACTCTGCTTTTCTGTCCCATTCACATTCAAAAAATTGCGGATATGTTGAAGATATTCGACGCTCCATCTTGGGTTAAGGTGCGTATCGGGCTCGTCGAGCAGAAACAGGCTTTCCTCTTCCGCTGTGAAGCGAAGCAAGCCTAGTACAGTTAGAAGTTGCTGTTCGCCTTCGCTCAATTCTCGGAATGTAACAGACCCATCATTTTTCCGCAGCTTGATCCTGATTCGTACCTCGTCGATTAACTCAGAAACATAGGTACTTTCCAAATCTTGAAAGAACTGTGCGGTGCTCTTACCCCCAGCAAGCTTGCGCAGTGCACCAAGATCTTTCACAAAAAGATACAAGAACTCCAGTTTTCGCCAGTTCCACAGGCTGACCTTTTCCTTGCGGGTGATCCGCAATGGCGCAAGAGATATATCGTAAAGCGTCGTCAAGAAATCGGCTACGACGCCACGTGCATTCCAGAAGCGTGGATCGCCGTCATTGGATGTCCATGATGGCTGTCTAAGAACAAAGAGAACGGATTCGATTCCCCCCTCTTCAAGGCCGAGCTGTTCTTGCAAAAATTTGTCTGTCAACTCGGCGTTATTCACTATGAAAGACAGCAAAACAAAATTGCTATGAACTGGAAGCGCATAGAACAGACGCTTCAAACCAGGATTTTTTCCAGCCCGCAGGTCTCTATCGTACCGTTCGAGATATTTGTGAAAAACCTTTTCCATCCTTTCACTTTGGCCTGAATAATAGCCAAATACAAACCTCGGTAGATAGCCGTCATCTGGATCTCGCAGCTTGGAAAGAGCCAAGGCCTCGCCGGGGGATTTATCAAAGCTGAGGGAAGCAGGCGGAGATTTAGCATCAGTATTATAGTTTGCGAGCTTAATGCGATATGCTTCCTTGCCCGCTGGATCTGCATCAATCCGAACCCATTTGTCCTTGATCTGATAGCAAATACGATAAGCAAAGGACGGTTTGTTTTTATTCCCCTTCCCATCCTCACCCATGATCAGGTCCCGGAATAGAACTGTAGCTGCCTCCAGAACATTTGACTTGCCAGTCCCGTTTCTGCCAATCAATACAGTAATCAGGTGCCCCTGAGCGAAGTCAATAGTCAGGTTTTTCAGGTTTTTATATTCGCCAATCCATAGCCAATCGATACGCATGATCACTCCTCACTGATCGGCATCAGCCTTAACCAATCTTCATTTCCCCGGCGCTCGACCTCAAGGACTCCATTTTGCAGGTGTATTCGCAGCTCGTTGTAGAACTCCTCAACCGCATCAGATGTCGCGCCATCGCCAATGCCCAACGCTTGTGCTGCGTGACTAGCTGAAACCCAACCTTTTTTGGATTTCATAACCTCAATCAAATTCGCCATTTTCGCCCCTTTCTTAATTGGCTTGTTGGGATGCGCTGCCGCCTTGCGTCCTGAGCTTGTTTTTTCCTTTATTGCCGTGTTTTCTGTCTTTATCCTCTCGATCAGGATTGAGGCGGGCTCATCATTCAGATTTTGTGGAACAAGCTTTCCACTGAATGCTGTTTTAAGAATAGACGCGTCAAGTCTAGTAAGCTGATTTGATGCTGCAGAGTATTCGTCAGATATACGGTCTAGCCAAGCAAAAGCGATTTCAATCCGACGGACAATTTCTGCTTGTTGCTCTTTTGGTGGCAACGGCAACGGCGTGCTGTTGAGCTCTTTTTTATTGATTTTTGGTAGTACAGTACGTCCTTCACGCAAGGCAGAGAACTGTGCGAAATCCTCGCTAACAAGCCAATAAAGCAAAAATTTTGCTTCTAATTGCGAACCAACATTTATTGGGTACATGTCTGCGCTGCAAGCGCCGTCAAAGTCGACAAGAACCGCTTTTCGGAGATAAGGTCGAATTTTTGAATACAAAATCTGCCCCGGATAAAATCGTTGTTTGGCGCTTGTGACGCCGTCCTCTCCAATCGTCTGATATGACAGAAGCTTCGCCGTGCCGCTTTGGATGTTGTTAGGTGCAATATGTGGCAAATCAAGAATGCTATCCGGGCGGACCAAACTCGCAGCAACAGTAGCAACCTCTTCAAATCTTACCCAGCGCCAGTCTGCTGGTAAGTTCCAGCATCGGCTTTCGGGTAGGGTTGTTTCGCTCTCTATCTTTCCGATCAATCTGCCGTTAAAAGAGAGAGCCAAAAAACGCGCCCTGAATTTTTCAATCAATGCTGGGATATGATCGAGTGCATCGCGAGCAGAGGCAGTTCGAGAATTCAACTCATCAAGCTTGGCAACTATCCTTTTTTGTTCCGCGAGGGGGGGAACAAAGACCTTTGCGTCTAAAATGTGCGTTTCCAATACCGCAGGATAAAGCGTTCCACTTTGAGATTTTGAAATAGATGCGATAAAGCGTTCACAACGAACCCAATTGAACAGATATTTTGGTGTTATCGCGTTATTGGCACGAAGTGGTACAATTCCAGTGCTCGTTAATTCGCCATCTAAATCCTCAGTTACTAGAGCGATATTTTTAAGATATGTTCTTACCGTTGCGAATAGAACATCGTCAGTTTTGATTAATCTACGTGCACGGGAGGGAGCCTCCCGCCCGAGGAATTCCTTTGGCTCTGTTATCTTCTGTATCCGATTATCAATGGCGCCGATATCGACATATCGAAATTGCCTCTCAGGTTGCCGCTTGGGATCAATACTCTCATATGGTTCGACAACCATTTTCAGGGTCGTAGACGCCCACCCCTTTGGTAAATCACTCATGCCCACCACCCATGTTGCGGCACGAACATGTTGCCAGTCGTAGCTGCGCTGTTTTGAACCCTTTAATTTCCAGTACGGCTGCTCCAACAACCAAAACCGAATGGATAATTTGCGTAAATTTTCCCCCCATCGTCATTCGTTAACCTCAGAAGGTTCAATGAGCTCTCCGACGACGGCTTCAATTTCATTCATTGCCGATTGAAGATGAGAAAGGATCAAAGCGGCAATCTCCTCTGGAGTTTCCGCAGCATCCTCGGCATCACCGCTTTCATCGCGCAGCCAAGAAATAGCCAAACTATCATCTCGGTCAGCAATTTCCTGTCGTGAAAAACAACGGAACCGTCCACTTTCTCCTTGATCTACGCGCTTTGACTTACCTTGCGGATCATTTCCGAAGCATTTCTCAAATTCAGAGAAGTGCGCATCGAGCAACGGTGTAGTTTTCCCGAATACAGGCATGTTTGAACGCAAGTCATAAAGCCAAATAGACTTCGTATTACTATCCTTCTTATTTCCACGGCTAAAAAACAGAACATTTGTCTTGACGCCCGCACTTGCGAAAATTCCCGTTGGGAGCCGCAGAACTGTGTGTAGATCGCACTTATCCATTAGATCGCGCCGCACTATTCTGCCAACTCCGTCATCTGACAGCACATTGTCCGGCAAAACGACCGCAGCGCGTCCACCCGGTTTCAAGCCAAGATATATGTGCTGAAGGAAGGCCAATTGTTTGTTGGCATTGTTGTGTGGGAGATCGGTGCGAAGCGATCGTCTGCTCCCGGCCTTGCTCCCAAATGGCGGGTTCGCAAGAATAAGATCGGCGGGCTTGAGCCCATTAGCGTCGTCCGTCAGCGCATCACCGTATATGACCTCGGCATCGAGGCCATTAAGAAACGTATTCATCAAACAAATCCGACGGGTATTTTTTTCAATTTCAACGCCTTGATATTTCGGGGGCGTTTTCTCATATTCCTGTTTCGTATTATCCGAACGAACAAACCGGTCCGCTGCAATTAGAAATCCGCCACTTCCAACCGCTGGGTCCTGAATTATCTCGCCCAATTTTGGTTTCATGGCTCGCACCATGGAATTAACCAATGCCCTTGGAGTGAAATATTGACCTGCTCCAGAACGCACATCCTGCGAGCTCTTTTCGATAAGCCCCTCGTAGATGTGTCCAAATTTATCACCCGAGAGATCATTCCAATCAATTTTATCTATGCCATGCACTACGGCGTGAAGATTCTCGTCATGCGAAAAAACCGTAGTGGGAAAGGCGTATATTGCCTGGATCGTTTCACTTTCTGCGCTAGTACCAAGGTGGGTCAGCATCTCCTGATAGAAGCCCAGCAACCCATCTTTAGGATGACACAGGAGGTCTTTCCAGCGGTTGCCAGATGGCAGAAGACGTTCAACACCATTCTCTTCTGCAATTTTGAGGAAAAGGAGATACGTTAATTCAGACACGTATTGGTGATAGCTGATCCCATCACCACGAAGAATGTGGCAAAGGTTCCAAATTTTCTGAACTATATTATTCTCATTTTTCATATGTTGCTTCTTTCACTCTAACTACCTGAATGCAAAAATAAACTTGTCCGCCGAGAACGGCTCTCTCTACGGTATTCATCCTTGGCCCTCTGGAACAACTGGCCTGCCGCTGGCATTCTTAGTTTGACCAGCATGCTTTGCTTTCGTCGCCGCTATGTATTCCCGCATGAACTCTCGAATGACCTGCGCGGCGGGACGATCCTGCTCGCGGCATATCTTGAGAAATTCTTCGCGAAGCTCCCGCTCGACACGGATTCGCATTCCAGCATCTTTTTCTTTCATGGCTCCAAGTGTAGCCTTTGGATACACATCAAGCCAAGTCGAAAGTCCGCAAGGACCCGAAATCATACGGACTTTCGCTAGCGGGCGTTTTGCCGGGGGGGATCACAATAGAACATTGTAAAGGATCTGAGTTCTGTCAAAATCGGGCGGAATGTCTCCATACAGTGTAGAACTGGTTCTCCTGATACTTTCCCCAAATGAGCGTTCTTCTTTTCTGTATGCCTTGGTGCGTTCTTTGGCAAAGTATTCCAGGTGGCGCCGTAACTTCAGAAACTGTTGTCCAAAGCGGTCCACCCGAATACGCTCCAGATAGTGCGGAACATTGGTGAGGTTAACCAGCGTCCTGTATTCCTGAAATTGGAGCAGGCCTAATGCACTTAACTGGCCTGCTCCCTGTCGATCAGTATATCGTGAAGGTAGCATTGTTTTGTCAGCTTCCGCCTCTTACTGAAAAGGCCATATCAAATGAATGCAGGACAGAACAGGACTGGCTAGCAGCAAGAAGAGGACTGTTGGGCATCTGATCTGCATGAACGGCTGATCTCTGAACAGAATATTCGCTCATAGGGCTCTCGCCTTTGAAATGCAGCGTGAACCACAAAAAGGCCTGTCATTGTATACCTGGAGCCGGAATAAACTTAAGCTGGCTCGGCCTGGCGGAAGAGGGCAGGATCAAGTTATGACAAGTGACTATATACAACCCTGATACAGCGGCAACCAAATAATACCGCATGTGTAATCCAAGGATCCTCCCTCTTATCTTCGAGATAGTGCCATCATCCACGCTAGCTGGGTGTTGGCCATCACATGATTCTCTTGCTACGAAAAGCGATAAGTTACGCTCGTTACTGACGGCAGGAATCGTGTAAAAATCACTTTTGCTGAATGCGAGTCACCGCGAGTCTGCGCTGAGGTCAGTGACGCTCTGATTCATCCGCTCAGTAAGACAGTGACTATTCCTCCGATTCGTCATAAACAAGGAAAGACCATGTTCGGATTCTTTAAAAAGAAAAAACCTGACGCTGAGACCGGGCAAGGTCCACGACTGACGGCAAACCAGTTTATCGCGCTGACGCTGAGTGATGAAAAGCTGTCGATGCCTGTTTACCTGCCGGGGATCCGCAGTGAGGCCGAATGTGACGATCTGGGGTTATGGCCTCTCATCTACATCTGGAATGTGGATCGTACTGCTGGCACGTTCAGCCTTTCTGTTAACGGTAAAGCCATTGCCCACCTCCTGGAGCCTTTCGTCTCCCGTGAAGATCCTGCGTATGTTGAAATTCGCGATCAGGCAATGAGGGTTATCTCCGAGGCTTCAACGCAGTCTGTGCTGGCAACCATAGAGAAAACCGGGCTCATGCCCGATGTTTTGTTCGCCTATGACGCTGAGAACGAATGATTGCTATCACGGCGGCGACAGAAGGATGGGAAAATCATGAGAGAGCATGTCAGCTTACGAGCCGGCATTCCCGGGATGTGACTCTTGCTTTTTCAACGTTAGTGGACAGGGGATTTCTTGTTGCCAGCGGTTAAAAGCGGGATAAGTCATATTGCCTGCCAGGCATGGAGTTACCCTCTCCGGAAAAGGTCTTTGCTAATGCGTTAAGCTCAACAACAAACTTTACGCATAGCATCCAGGACTTAACGCATAGTGAGATTGGCCTGTTCCCCATTGTTTAATACACCCCACACAAGAAATGTCTTTCTGAAGCCACTGTCTACTCCTCGCACAATAAATCTCGCGGCAAGACTACATCCGGGCCAGAGGGGGGGGATTTTGATGAGGTTCAGATTAAAACGCATCACTTTTTTCAGGACGTCATTCGATCTGACTGGCGATGAGCGTATCCACTTAGCTCTGTACCGGCGTCAGCAGCTCAACATCGGTTTCGGTCAATGAACGGGGACAATTAGGTAAGCAGTCGGGCCCGGTAAACACTGACCTCAGCGGAAGACACAATCTGTCTCTCACATTAATTCCATATGACACCTTGAGATGCGACTCCGCAGATTTTGCGAAGGAAGTGATAAGCCTTGTCTGACCTATTCATCCTCTGAAACAGATGGATGCACGACCAAATTGCTTCCTGTAACCTAAGGACGAAGACCGCGGCTTTACCCCGTTTAATCACCTCATCGCCTTTCGCATAATGGACTTCGACGCGCCTCGACAAAAGGATTTCTTCATGGATCTCTTCCCTGATATTGAACAGGCTATACCCTTACCCCATGAAGAAGTGCTCCGTTACATGGTATGTAAAATCCGTGATAACCGGTCGGAAGAGTGGCTTGCTGAGATATGCAGGAAAAACAACCTTTCTTATATCTACCAGGAGTATCTTCAGAAGGGAGTGCTGAAGGCTCTGGAGGGTGAACCTGATGTGAGCTTTTATCCACCAAGGCTAACGATAGAGCTGGTGCCCCGGTCATGCTGGTTCGATAATGTCAGAAGTGCGGTCTCTTCATCGGACTGGAAACGGTTACGCCAACAAACGGCCAGAACAGCAGGGTGGAAATGCCAGATCTGCGGCGGAAAGGGACCCCGATGGCCTGTGGAGTGCCATGAAATCTGGCATTACGATGATGACAGGCAGTGTCAGACCCTCACCGGACTCATCGCATTATGCCCATCCTGCCATGAAGTCAAACACATGGGGTTCAGCGAGCTCCGGGGTAAAAAGGACGAAGCGGTGGCGCATCTGGCTCTCGTCAACGGCTGGTCCCTTCAGGGGGCATTTGATTATGTGGATGAGGCCTTTGACGTATGGCGCGAACGCTCTCGTCACGCCTGGCAACTGGATATCACGTGGCTCGAAACGCAGGGGATTAAACTCCGGGATGAGACAGCATCAGAGGGCGACAACATCCCGGCTGAGGATCCGCTTTCGCTGGCGCCTGAGGTTCCGCCTGTCGCGGTGGAGAGCACTGCGGTGCCTGTTGTAGGGGAACAAGAAAACATTTCCGGCGATGTGCGGCCAATCCTGAAGGACAACCCTCTCTCCCGCTCATCCCCCGTAGGGTCAACGTTCTGGTCAGTCTGCCAGCGCGTGTTCTGCCAGGTGAAAAAGGTGATACGGAAGCAGTGGTGATTAAACCTGTGGCGACGCATTCCCGGTGAGAGAGCCGAATGCGTTTAGCGCCGGATGAAAACGCATCACTTTTTTTCAGGATGTAATTTCGATCTGGCTGGCGATGAGCGCATCCACTTTGAGCTGTACCGGCGTCAGCAGATCGACATTGGTCTCCGGTACATGCAGGAAGACGATGAGGCTGTAGCGCGCTTCAGAATCATAGCGCTTCAGAGCGCGTCGTGTTTTTCCAACCACACTGCCGCCAGGCAAGCGGTTTGGTTGTGGGCAAGGGAAGGGCATAGCTTTCCCAGGTGGTATGTCATTGATATTTGCGTTTGGGTACTGTCGTCCGCTTTGTGCCAAAAACAGGCGTAGTGAGCTGCCCCCACTACAGTAAGTTTTAAATGCAAGTGTTGAACTCTTGCAATTAACGGCCGATGATAAGAAAAGAATAAAGTAAAATTGCTCAGAACCTTCGCTGTTAAATTTTAAGAGCTTTTTACTAGAAGACGTCTTTCCAAAGTCTATGTAATGCATTTAGAGGGAGTTTTATGTATTTATCAAAACTCGGAATCCGTAACTTCAGAAATTTTGAGGCGGTTGATATTCCCCTTGCAGGTAATGTTGTGTTATTGGGGGAAAATCGTGTCGGTAAAAGTAATCTGCTTTTCGCAATTCGACTGGTTATTGATCCCACTCTGCCTGATTCATCCAGGCAGCTTAAGCTATCAGATTTCTGGGATGGCTGTGGCCTTGAATCAAACCCTCAAATTGAGGTGCACCTTGAATTCGCCGATTTCGACAGTGACCCTTCCCTCGCAGCTCTGTTGACCGATTTTCGTATAGCAGAGGATCCTACCGTAGCAAGGTTGAGCTACATTTTTCGTAAAAAGGAAGAAGTCGATGGGGCTCCACGTTCGGGTGAGGACTGTGAATTTATTGTTTTTGGCGGAGGTCAGGAATCGCGAACCATTCCTGGACGTGTAAGGCGACGCATCTCCATTGATATGCTGGACGCGTTACGCGATGCAGAAGCACAACTTGCTTCCTGGCGAAACTCCCCGCTACGCCCCTTATTGGAAGATGCATTCTCTTCACTAAGCCGAGCCGATTTGGATCGGGTAGCCACTGAGCTTCAGACAGCAACGGAAACCATGGAGAAGTTCCCATCAATTAAGGAGCTCGAAGATTCTCTGCGCGATGGTATTCTTGACCTGGCTGGAACTGCTCACGATTTAGATGCCCGCCTCCGTTTTGCACCTGCTGACCCGCTCAGATTGATGCGTTCTATCTCTATGTTCATTGATGATGGAAAGAGAGGCATTATTGAAGCGAGCCTAGGTTCTGCGAACGTGGCTCTGATATCACTCAAGCTAGCAGAGTTTGCATGGCGACGTGAAAAAAACGAACGTAATTTCTCCCTGCTTTGTATTGAAGAACCCGAAGCACACCTTCACCCACAGCTTCAGCGCGCTGTTTTTGACAAACTCTTCCATAATGCCGACAAAGATCAGTCTTTGATTGTAACGAGCCATTCTCCCACGCTGGCAACCATTGCTCCTCTTCGTTCTATCGTTCGCATTTGCAGGGATCCCGGAGGGCGATCGCGAGCTTTTTCCCTAGCTGAACTGCCAGTAACCAGTGAAGAACTCGACGACATTGAACGGTATCTAACAGCAACCAGATCGGAGCTGCTTTTTGCTAACGGAGTAATATTTGTTGAAGGTGATGCTGAGGAGGTTTTACTTCCGGGTTTCGCACAGGCCATGGGGATCAATCTCGACCAGCTTGGGATTACGATATGTAACGTAGCGGGAGTAAATTTTGAACCATACGTGAAGCTGGCAGCCAGCCTCGGACTACCCTTTTCCGTTATAACCGACTGGGACCCACTGGATGGCACGAAACAACCGATGGGTAAAACACGTTCAATTGGTATCTGGCAGGCATTTAGCGAGGTATCGGGAAAACTGAAAAAACTGCTCCCTGAAAATATTAATTGGTTGAATAACAATTCTTATGAAGCTTGTAAGGCTGTATTTGGAAGGATAGGCATTTTTTTAAACGATCAGACGTTTGAAGTCGCCGTGGCCAATACGACTGGCCTCAAAGAAGCGCTGCTGGATATCCTCGATGAACAGGGATTTGGTCAGTTACGTTCATCAAGGATAGCTTCTTGGCGTGCCGGTATGGTTCCAGACCCGACGCAACTTCTCGCGATGATATCTGACATAGGTAAAGGACGATTGGCTGCCAAGCTGAAGCAAAAAGCACCTGGGCTTGCGCCGCCGGAGTATATTGCTTCAGCTATTCAGTATGTGGTGTCGAATGTCTGACCGGCGCGCACTTTCAGAGGCTCTGAATGAGCTATTGCCAAACAGAGAGCAGTACGCTGCGGCCACATACTCCGGCCACTGCGTAGTTATTGCTGGGCCAGGCAGCGGGAAAACCAAAACACTTACGACTGCCATGGCACGTGCCCTGATTGAAGACGTCGCTGAACCCCGAGGCGTGGCCTGTATTACTTACAACAATGAATGCGCTTCTGAACTTGAAGGACGTCTGGCATGCTTTAACGTCATTGGCGATGATCGGAACTTTATTGGTACTGTGCATAGCTTTGCATTAAATCAGGTTTTAATTCCCTACTCACGATGTATACCTGGTTTGCTGCCGGATGATTTTCGTGTGGCGACCAGAGATGAGAGTCGCGCGGCTGTTGAAGTGGCTTACCAGGCTAGATTCGGAGCTGTCGGAGATCCTCATGCACGGTGGAAATTTGCAGAAGAGAAACGACGCCGGGATGTGAACCGACTCCTACCGGCTTGGAGGAATAACAATCCGGAGCTGGCAGATTTTATTGAGGGTTATGAGGCAGAACTTCGGCGTTTAGGACTGATTGACTTTGATGATATGCCACTCATCGCTTTTCGTATTATTAGCGAGCATGAATGGGTTCGTAATGCTATCCGGTCACGCTATCCTGTTTTGTTTGTCGATGAATACCAGGATCTGGGGCACGCTCTTCATGAGTTGGTTCTGCTGCTTTGCTTCAATGGTGGAATACGATTATTTGCGGTCGGTGATGCAGATCAGTCCATTTACGGATTTAATGGTGCAAATCCAGGGCTACTGGATAGTCTTGTCTCACGGGCAGATGTAAGACCGTTCCGTCTTCGCTTCAACTATCGATCTGGCGCGAAAATTATCAGGGCATCACTAGGGGCGCTGGGAGAAGACCGCGATTATATTGGCCGCGATGGTAATCCTGAAGGAGAGTTAGGGTTCCATGGAATTAACGGCGATTATGACGCACAGGCGCATTTTATCGCTCATGATCTTATTCCCTCGTTGTTTGAAAGAGGGTTTCAGCCTGAACGCATCGGGGTTCTTTACCGGGCAGCCTGGCTTGGCGATAAAGTTGCGGATGAGTTCAAGGCCAGAAATATTGCCATAATACGTGCTGACAGTAATGCTCTTATCAAGCGCAATTCTCGTCTTGCCCGTTTCATCGAAGCCTGCAGTCAGTGGGTAACTGGGGGATGGAAAGAAGCCTCTCCACCATTTAACCTCTTACTGAGTCAGGCGCTCTTTCTTGTTTATGGCCGCCGCGCAAGCCGTGCTGAAGAGCAATTACTGACGGTACAGCTGATCACTTTTTTACGAAACGGAATTGATAAAGCGGAAAGTGCTCACGAGTGGCTGAGACGTTTAAATGATGAGATCATCACCGCCTGGATGGCTATTTCACAGAACACTCAGCAGGAATGGGATGTCATCTCTGAGTTACTGAAACGAACCGATCCCCTTAGGGGACTGGATGTGGCTCTGGTTATATTCGCTGGGAAAGTAGAGGGAACTGGACGCATCACCCTTAGCACTCTTCATAGTGCAAAAGGCCGAGAATTTGATGTAGCCATAATGTTTGGGGTAAATAAATATGACTTCCCGAGTAAGCGAGATCTAGCTTCAGATAATGCCCTTCGCGAGGCCCGTCGGCTCTTTTATGTAGGCGTCACCCGTCCCCGAAAAGAGCTGCACATGGTCTATGAAAAGGGTAAACATTCACCTTGGATTGCCGAATTGTATCATCGCAGCCAGCAGATATAGATCCTTATGCAACTGACCTGTTCCCCGTTGATTGACATACGGCGTTGTTAGCGCCATCCATGGCACCGTAATTATGAACGTCAGCAGGACGCTCATTACTGAACTGGCGATACGTATCTGCAAAGTTAAGTGTTGTTATCTCAAGACGTTCAGAGGCTCCTGGTGCGACAGGCACCGGTTAGACAACACCTTATGGCAGATTCTTTTCGTACAGGGTACTAAAAGCATATTGCTTGTAGTACGTAGTACGAGTATTCTATCTTCAGAAAACATAAGGAGCCTGTGGGATGAACTATCTGGAGTTTATCGAAACCAGCGCTTTCAGTATGTTGCGTAAGGATCTCATGGATGATGATGAATTCCGGGAGTTGCAGACATATTTGCTGGAAGCTCATGAGCGTGGAGACACAATCAGTCATACCGGGGGATGCAGAAAGATACGCTGGAGTCGCCCGGGAATGGGCAAGCGGGGTGGGGTAAGGGTTATTTACTACCTTCGCCTTGCCAGCGGCAGGTTATACCTGTTGCTGATATATTCAAAGAACGCTAAAGACGATCTTAGCGAGAATGAAAAAGCTGCGATGAAGGCACTAACGCAGCAACTGAAATAGTCGTAACTCTGCGATGGCAGGCCTCTCCGTAACGAGGGTAAATTTATGGAAAAGAAACTTTTTGACGCCTTGATCAACAGCATGGAGGAAATGGTGGCCATAGAAAGCGGCCAGATCCAGCCTGCAGCTGAAAATGTTCACCGTCACCCCCTGCCGGACGTGAAGGCCATCCGCAAACATGCGGGAATGAAGCAGGCAGAATTTGCTGAGGTTGTGGGCACCAGTGTCGATTTGGTTCGTAGCTGGGAACAACAGCGGCGCGTACCTTCGGGTATTGCATTAAAAATGCTGTGGCTTATTGAGCGTGAGCCTGCGCTCCTTAATGTCCTTCGTGGTATTCGCGTTTGAATTTTTCGGTAGCGAATCATTCAGGCATGTGCACACCGATTTTTTTCAGATGGAAACATAGGTTGCTTTACTAAGAGCAGATATGCATGAAGTGATGCGTCTGTAACGCGCTTCAGAATCATACCGGTTCAGAGCACGTCGTGTCTTCCACCAGCCCTGGCTCCAGGCAAGCGGTTTGGTTGTGGGAAAGGGAAACTGCCTTTGCAAGGGCGTCCAATACAGACGCGATCGTTTCAGTGGTCGATTTGTATAGCTATAGTGAAACCGAGATAAAATTTTGCTATACCTATTCGCTATCTATGTGAAAAACCCACTGACTAGTAGGATGCGTATCGTTAACCAGGGACAAATCCTTGCCCGCAAAGAGCCGAAATTTATAGTCTTCTGGCTTTCAATTGGTAGCAAAGAGGCCCGTCTTGCTCGATGTCATCGAGTGTAAAGCCATAATAGATGATAAATTAGGACGGTTCTGGAGTCGTCATAATTGTTTTCACATGTGGGTTATTGATACAGATTAAGCCATCCTGAGTAGCACCCTAACTGCAGAAGGGCCGTAGAGTGGAGCACGTGAAATTTTCATGAAAAAAACGCCTACATATGAAGAATATCTGAACCACACAGGACTCCATTATCATAAACTCTGGAAAGCAACGGGAGACTCTTGGATCTGCCCAGGATGTGGACGCAGCAAATTTCAGATCATGAGATGGACCCTCCGGTTCCCGAATACGCCTGACGCCTTTATGGATTGGGTTGCTGCATTGCACAAACATCATGACCATTCTAATGATTACATGAACTTAGGAGAGCCTCGGTTTCCTGAAACACTAATTTGTGGTCAGTGTAATTCTGCGGATGGAACAGTAAAAAGAAAGCTTAAACTGCCGAGGAAATTCTCGTTCTCTCCTCAGGAGATGCGGATGTTCATCGAGGCGACACCACACGGAAAACATAAAATTAATTACGAACGAGCACTAGATCTCTTCACTCTACAAATGAGCAACAATGATCGTGAATGATTTTTAGCACAAAAAATCAACAATATATTTTACGAGTTAAAATCAAATGATACATATGACAAACACTCTTTTTTTTGGTAATGGAATAAACAGACTTTCTGAAAATCACGTCACCTGGAGTAATTTACTCGATAACATTAAAGGTATCAATAAGTTCGAAAGCGGGCAGTTGCCAAACACTATGGTGTATGAGCGAATCTATCTAGAAAAACATGTGGCAGATAGAAGCGAAAAAAAAGATGAGCTTGAAATAAAAAATGTTATAGCTAACGAACTACGAGAGCAAGGATCAAATGATGTTCTTGAGGAGTTAGCATCGCTACCTTTTAAGCATTATCTTACTACTAATTATGATTACGCCTTAGAAAAGGCGCTTGATATTTCGCCAGTGAAACTAAGTTCAGAGGATATTTATAGCTTGAGAAGAAAACGAATGTATGAATCACAGAATAATACAAAATTTCTGTGGAACATACATGGTGAAATAGACAACCCCAAATCTATTATGCTTGGTTTAGATCATTATTGTGGTTCAGTGAGCAAAATCGATGCCTATGTTAAAGGCAACTACTCACATAAAATTAATGGTGCTGAAGTTTCTGTTAAACCCATGTTAGAAAAACTTAGAGATGCTTCATTTTGTCACACATCATGGGTGGATCTATTTTTCTCAAGTAATGTACACATTATCGGCTTTTCATTAGATTATAGCGAGACTGACATATGGTGGTTGCTAAATAAGCGAGCCCGTTTTTCATCTGAAACAACAATTAATAACAAAATATATTTTTACACTCATGCCATCAGTGATGAAAAAAAAGGACTACTTGAGGCATTCGGTGTTGAGGTTATTACAATTGATGTGATTGATGATAACTTCGAGGGTATGTATTGGTCTGCTATAAAGAAAATAAGTACTAACCTCAATCGAGATATAGAAAACTGACTAAACGTATTGTATTGAAAGGAACTAAATAATGAAATATTCACTTATTATAGCAAAAATAACATAGAGCGTCTGACCTGTTCTCCGTTGATTGACACACGGCGCTGTTAGCGACATTCATGGCGACCTAATTATGAAAGTTTTCTGGACGCTCATTACTGAACTGACGATGCGTATCTGCAAAGTTAGGCGTTGTTATCTCAAAACGTTCAGAATCTACTGGTGCGACAGGCACCGGTTAGAGAACACGGTATGGCGGATTAAGCCGCCCTGAGGCGGCTTGTCATTATTTGCGTGGCTTCCCAGCATCCGAGCGTTTTTCTCGAACTCTACCATCATTGTTACGATCACGGGGCTGCGTTCCACCGCCGGGTTTAGGAACAACAACGCCTGGATTAAGTGGTCTTCTGTCCGCCATATTTCTGTTTCCTTAAAGAATGGCAATGTTGCCGTCTCTTTTGATACGCCTGGTATCGTTACCTTTCAATCATGATGGGATGATATGTTGCGCAGCATCAACTTTTCCCTCATCCCACTTATAGTGAACATTCCACATATGTCCATCCGCTTGGTGCCAGAAGCTGATGTTCTAACTCTATACTGTGTCAATCTAGGGGGGGCAGATCAGAAGCTATAGCCATTCGCCCCACCATTATCGTTGTTATCAGGTCTCAGGCGCATTGAGCCATCCTTGCCAGCATAGATAACCCAGCGTGATGCATTCTCTCCGGCACCGTAAAACCACATGTGCGCGTTCTGCGTATCGCTGGAGGCCCATACTTTCGATGGAGTTGCGGCTTTTAGTGAGCCACCTCCGTTAACGCTGCCTGAAGCATTTATGCTGTTCTGGCAGTTGACAGGATGTCGAAACTCAAAACTGTCACTGATAAAAGTGTATTTTCCCGCTTCAAAGTCGTCTTAATTCTGCTCATTTAGACCCAGTATTGTAAAATTTACAAAAGCCACAAATCGAATCGGGAGAGAAACTTAGAAACGAAGCGGTGAAGTTTTGTACAGCCATAAGGAATCCGGTGTATTGCGAACCCTTAAAAACAAAACTACTGTATATAAAAACAGTATTTGAGGTACGCGTAATGGAGTTTATCAGGCCTGCAGAACTGCGAGAAATTATCGCGCTCCCACTTTTCAGCGACTTAGTCCAGTGTGGTTTTCCCAGCCCAGCGGCTGACTACGTCGAACAGCGCATCGATCTGAATGAGTTACTGGTGTCACACCCGAGCTCAACGTATTTCGTTAAAGCTGCGGGCGACTCGATGATTGAGGCCGGGATTAGCGACGGGGATCTGCTGGTGGTGGATAGCTCCCGAAATGCTGAACACGGGGATATCGTAATCGCCGCAGTAGAAGGGGAGTTCACAGTCAAATGTCTGCAGCTCCGCCCGACCGTTCAACTCAATCCGATGAACAGCGCTTATTCGCCGATTATCGTCGGCAGCGAGGACACGCTTGATGTGTTCGGCGTCGTGACTTTCATCGTTAAATCTGCGAGCTGAATATGTTTGCGCTCTGTGATGTGAATTCTTTCTACGCATCATGCGAGACGGTGTTTCGTCCTGATTTGAGGGGGCGGCCGGTCGTGGTGCTCTCAAATAACGATGGGTGTGTCATTGCACGCAGCGCTGAGGCGAAAGCAGCCGGAATTACCATGGGGGATCCGTTTTTTAAGCAAAAGGACCTGTTCCGGCGCGCCGGGGTTGTGTGCTTCAGCAGTAATTATGAGCTCTACGCCGACATGTCGAACCGGGTGATGACCACGCTGGAGGAAATGAGCCCTCGCGTCGAAATTTACAGTATCGATGAAGCTTTTTGCGACCTGACAGGAGTGCGTAACTGCCGGGACCTGACTGACTTTGGTAAAGAAATTCGCGCTACTGTTCTGAAGCGAACTCATTTGACTGTCGGTGTTGGGATAGCTCAGACAAAGACACTGGCGAAGCTGGCTAACCACGCCGCGAAGAAATGGCAGCGGCAAACTGGCGGAGTGGTTGATTTGTCCAATATCGATCGCCAGCGTCGGTTGTTGGCTATCGTGCCTGTAGAGGATGTGTGGGGGGTCGGCAGACGTATCAGCAAGAAGCTCAATGCTATGGGCATCAAGACAGCTCTGGACCTCTCAGAGCAAAGCACCTGGATTATCCGTAAACACTTTAACGTGGTACTCGAGCGCACTGTCCGTGAGCTGCGCGGCGAACCCTGCCTTGATCTGGAAGAGTTTGCCCCCGCAAAACAGGAAATCGTCTGCAGCCGGTCATTCGGCGAACGCGTTACTGAGTACGAACAGATGCGTCAGGCCATTTGCAGCTATGCGGCCCGTGGCGCTGAAAAGCTTCGTGGTGAACACCAGTACTGCCGTTTTATCTCGGCGTTCGTTAAGACCTCTCCCTTTGCGCTTAACGAGCCGTATTACGCCAACAGTGCATCCATGAAGCTTCTCACCCCTACTCAGGATTCCCGCGACATTATCAACGCGGCAGTAAAGTGCCTGGACAGAATCTGGAAGGACGGTCATCGGTACCAGAAGGCAGGAATCATGCTCGGGGACTTCTTCAGCCAGGGTGTGGCCCAGCTTAATTTGTTCGACGAGAATGCACCGCGCGCCGGAAGCGACCGTTTAATGACGGTACTGGATCATCTTAACGCCAAAGATGGAAAGGGAACACTTTACTTTGCAGGACAGGGAATACAGCAGCATTGGCAGATGAAACGCGAAATGCTGTCGCCGCGGTATACGACAAGATATTCAGATCTGCTAAGGGTTCGATGATTTTCGCTATGACTTGGTACGATTTGTGCCAAGAGAGGACATTGTCCGCACGAATATATCCATTAATGAGGGCAATTTTGCAGTAGTTTTGCTTCATTCAGACTTGTCAGAAGAACATCTTGACAGCGCAATAAACCAGTAAAAGCGCCAGAATGCGATTAACTAACCGGCCATGTTTGTGAAACAGTGACTGGAACATATGACCAGCCAGAGCCCAGACCATATTCCCTAAGCAACCTATGATGGCAAGTAGGATACTAACGGCAGTAACCCATAAAACATTTTGCGTATACGGCAAAACAAATGCAGACAGGGCGGTAATGCCATAAAGAATAATTTTAACGTTGGCAAACTGAAGCCAGAAACTCACCCAAAAACTGAGTGGTTGAGTTGCGTTCTCAGAGCTGTCTGATGAACTGTTAGCAATGCGCCATGCGAGCCAAAGGATATACGCAGCACCAGCCCACACCAGCCAGCGGGTTGCTGACGGCAGTATGCTGATCAAACTAAAGGTAAAGGCGCCGCAGACCAGCATAAGCGCCAAAAAACCTGCACTCATTCCTGCCAATGTACGAAGGCTATTCCGAAAACCATATTGATTCACTGAGCTAAGCGCCAGGATGTTATTCGGTCCGGGTGTTAACGCGGTAATCAATGTATATGTCAAAAAACCACTAATGATTGTTGGTGTCACTTGTCTTCTCCTTGTTACCGGAGCATAGTAGCCAGGCAAAAACATTCAAAAAAGCGAATGTTTTTAAAGTTACAGTTTCAATATTTAGATGTTTACGTTTGAGGAAGCTTTATGGATCTGCGTCGATTCATTACGTTTAAAACGATTGTTGAAGAGGGATCTTTCGCTCAAGCCGCACGTAAGCTATGCTGCACTCAGTCAACCGTGACCTTTCAGATTCAACAGCTTGAACAGGAACTCTCTTACCCAGTCTTTGAAAAAGTGGGCAGGCGGATGGCGCTCACACCGGCTGGAAAATTACTCTTACCGCAAGTACGCGAGCTGACGCGCGTACTGGAAGGAATACGCCAGATTTCCACCAGTGAAGAGATCGTTGCTGGTGACTTGCGAGTGATGGTTGGAGAGACATTACTGGCATACAAAATGCCCGAGGTTTTAAGACTGTTCAGGTTAAAAGCGCCGAAGGTACGCTTGTCACTGCAATCTGTTAATTGCTATGTGATCAGAGATTCGCTGCTTAACGATAATACCGATCTGGGCGTGTTTTACCGTGTGGGACATGATGAAGCATTACAGATGGAGTATTTCGGACAACAGGAATTAGTACTTGTTGCATCCCCGCAATTCCCTGATTTCGATTTTACCCAGATTGAACAGCATATTCCGGTAAGCTTCATTATCAATGAGCCTCAGTGCGTTTTCAGGCAGATTTTCGAATCCACCCTTCGTGAAAGAAAGATCACATTAGACAACACGATTGAACTGTGGAGTATTGAGAGCATAAAAAAATGCGTAGCCGGAAATCTTGGCATTTCATTTTTGCCGCGATTTAGCGTGTTGCGCGAACTCGAATCCGGTGAACTGAAAGAGCTTCCTTTCTCAACTCCCTCATTGTCAATTACTGCTCTTTGCGCTCACCATGCTGGCAGAACATTAAGCCCGGCGATGAAAATTTTCATTGACTGTATGCGGGAATGTCTGGGTCGTTAGGTTCACTTATCATCTTTGTAGACGTGTTCTGATGCTCGTCAGCAAAAATACGTCCTCAAAGGCGGAGCAATTGCGAACTTCCGCTCCTCGCTCATAGCAGACCTTGACGTTCCTGCCGCTTTTTGATTTGATACCATTGAGCTGGCTAACGCGTTCTGAGTCAGCCTCGATGACATCCTGCCCTGAGACCGCGCAGCGGTTGATGCCTCCACAGACATCCGGGTCGCGCAACGCCTCACGGGAACGCCGATAGGCCCGAATGACATGGTGATTGCTGGTCACGCTATCGCCGTCGTGCTGGTGACGAACAATGTGAGGGACTATGAGCGGGTGCCAGGGTGGTATTCGAGGGCTGTGTCGACAACGTAAGCTGTATTTAAGAGAATGTATATCATCCTGCAGTCACAGGCACAGCAGCTCCCCGACATTACAAATGATACCCAGATAATTGCAGCTCTTTGTCGATCCACTCGACGAACTGCTGGATCTTCCTGGCGCGTTCATTCATGTGCGGCATTACCAGATGATGTGCATTAATAGCGATTCCCATGTTATCCGGCAGCACTTGTACCAGGGAGCCATCGTTCAGATAATCGGTTGCCATCATTTTGCTCTCCAGAATAAACCCCAGCCCCATGCGCGCTGCTTCAAAGCTCATATAGGAGCGGTCAAAGCTCAGGCTAAAGTTCAGCCACGGTCGGTCAATATTGTGCCATGCAAACCATTTTTCCCAGTTTACCAGGGTGCTGGTGGAGGAGATGAGCGACTGTTGTAGTAGATCGGCGGGCGCGACGATGGGATGTTTTTCCGCATATTCCGGTGAGGCCAGCACCACCAGCGTGTCGTTTTTAATGGTCATCACCCGATAGGCATCCCAGTCCGGAATGCCGTGGCGGATATCAATGTCGATATTGTCTCTGGCGAACTGCAGGTTTTCATATGAGCACGTTAGATTGATGGTGATATCAGGATACTCGGCGCGAAACTTACCCAGACGACGCAACAGCCATGACAACCCGAAGGTAGGAGAGGAGTGCACGCGAAGCACGGCGTTATCTTTCTCTTTGACAATCTGATCGGTGGCACGGCCGATGGCGCTCATTGCCGCTGAGACTTCCCGAAGATATTTTTCTCCCGTCGGCGTTAGCTGAACGCCTTTGCCACTGCGGATGAACAATTTCTTGCCCATCCAGGACTCCAGGGACGCAATCTGATGGCTTACCGCCGAGGGGGTGACGTTGAGCTGTTCAGCGGCCTGATGGATGCTCAATGCGTTAGCGACAGCGATGAAAGCCTGCAGATTTCTGAGCGAGGGCAGAGATAACGTCTGGGGGGCTGGCGCGGACATGGCCTACTCCTAATGTGATTACTGATAAAAAACATAACATTGAGCCTACCCACTGGCAATTTTATCCCGATGGTATTTTTTTGAGCTGTATCGCGAATCAAATTTATCTCAGCAATAAATGAGTTTTATTGCATGGTGTTTCATTCGTGAGCCGATATATTGACGTTGAACATATAAATAAAACGACTCATGTTGTTCGAATGATGAGGTAAAATATGTCTCGTATAGAACAAGCTGTCCCCTACATAAACACTAAAAAGACCAATTATCGTTTCGTTGTGCTGGCACTGATTTTTATTGTCTATGCCATTAACTATGCCGACAGAACAAATATTGGTGCGGTATTGCCGTTTATCATTGCCGAATTTCATATCAATAATTTCGAAGCCGGTGCCATTGCCAGTATGTTCTTTTTAGGTTATGCCCTGAGCCAAATTCCGGCGGGCTTTTTTATCGCCAAAAAGGGTATTCGCGGCATGGTGGCACTGTCAATATTCGGCTTCTCCGCGTTTACCTGGCTGATGGGCACGGCGACCTCTGTTCTGGGTCTTAAGTGCATTCGTCTGG
The DNA here is from genome assembly GCF_021892025.1 of Enterobacter cloacae complex sp. ECC445. NCBI lineage: Bacteria > Pseudomonadati > Pseudomonadota > Gammaproteobacteria > Enterobacterales > Enterobacteriaceae > Enterobacter > Enterobacter cloacae complex sp. ECC445. The sequence continues at coordinate 156,028 of NZ_JAKLRZ010000011.1, forward strand.
GGCTGGGGTTGACGGAAGGGCCGTGTCCCGTCGGACTGGCCTCCACCATCAATAACTGGTTTCCGCCAAAGGAGAAGGCCACCGCCACGGGCGTCTACATCGCGGCCACCATGTTTGCGCCCATCCTCGTACCGCCGCTGGCGGTGTGGATCGCCATGACATGGGGCTGGCGCTGGGTATTCTTCTCCTTCGCGATCCCCGGTCTGGTCATCGCCGTCCTGTGGTATCTGCTGGTGCGTACAAAGCCTTCCGAGAGTGCTTTCGTCTCGAAGGCGGAGCTGGAGACCATTACCGCCGGTCAGGAGACACCGGATGCCAGACGGGAAAATATCGTTATTTCACCAGGCTTTGCGCGCCTGGACCGCCTGATCCGCGTACGGGAGTTAGCTCCGGTAAGCACGGTTAAAGGCCTGTTTACCTCAAAGAATATTCTCGGTGATTGTCTGGCCTATTTCATGATGGTCAGCGTGCTGTACGGCCTGTTGACCTGGATCCCGCTCTATCTGGTGAAAGAGAAAGGCTTTACGTTTATGAGCATGGGGCTGGTCGCCAGTATGCCGTGCATTGGCGGATTTATCGGGGCCATTTTTGGCGGTTACGTCTCCGATAAATTGCTCGGCCGTCGTCGCAAACCGACCATGATGTTTACCGCTGTCAGCACCGTCTTAATGATGGTCATTATGCTGAATATTCCGCAAAGCACCGTTGCGGTTTGTGTGGGGCTTTTTTTTGTCGGCCTCTGTCTGAATATCGGCTGGCCTGCTTTTACGGCTTACGGTATGGCGGTTGCAGACAGTAAAACCTATCCCATTGCCGCGTCAATTATCAATAGCGGCGGGAACCTCGGCGGATTTGTTTCACCGATGCTGGCGGGGTATCTGCTGGATAAAACAGGCAGTTTTAATTCTGTCTTTATTTATTTCGGTATTTGTGCAGCGATTGGCTTGGTTCTGATTATGCTTCTGGAAGAACCGAAATAATAAATTAAATCCCTCTTAAAAGAATGGAGTAACGATATGCTTCTGAAAGATAAAGTCGCCGTTATTACCGGCGCGGCTTCCGTACGCGGGTTGGGTTTCGCTACGGCAAAATTATATGCCGGGCAGGGCGCGAAGGTGGTAATTATTGATTTAGATGCCGAAGCCAGCCGTGCTGCGGCGGCGAGCCTGGGGGACGAACATCTGGGCCTTGCGGCAAACGTCAGTAACGAGCTTCAGGTCAACGCCGCCATTGAGCAGGTGCTGGGAAAATACGGGCGTATCGACATTCTGGTGAATAACGCCGGTATTACTCAGCCGATCAAACTGATGGAGATAAAGCGCGAGAATTACGATGCGGTGCTGGACGTGAGCCTGCGCGGTACGCTGCTGATGTCCCAGGCGGTAATCCCGACGATGCGCGCGCAGAAGTCGGGCAGCATTGTCTGCATCTCTTCGGTGTCCGCCCAGCGCGGCGGCGGTATTTTCGGTGGCCCCCATTACAGCGCCGCTAAAGCCGGTGTGCTGGGCCTGGCGAAAGCGATGGCTCGCGAGCTGGGACCGGATAACGTACGCGTAAACTGCATCACGCCGGGCCTTATCCAGACGGACATCACCGCAGGCAAGCTCAGCGATGAGATGAAAACCGCCATCCTGGCGGGCATTCCGCTTAACCGCCTTGGCGACGCGCAGGATATTGCCCGCGCCGCGCTGTTTCTCGGCAGCGAACTCTCGTCTTACTCCACCGGCATCACGCTCGACGTGAACGGCGGCATGCTGATCCATTAAGGAGACACGAAGATGACGGATACGACAGTTCAACAGGTCGCCGCAGCCGCATGGCGCATTCGCCGCTACGCGTTGCGAATGGGCGAAGTGCAGGGACAGGGCTACATCGGTCAGGCGCTGGGCTATGCCGACGTGCTGGCCACCGCGTTTGCCCACGGTATGAACGTCAAACCGGGCGAGCCGGAGTGGGAAGGGCGAGACCGCTTTCTGCTCTCCCATGGCCACTACGCCATTGCCTGTTATGCCGCGCTGATCGAAGCGGGAATTATTCCGGAAGAGGAACTCGAAACCTACGGTTCGGATGACAGTCGCCTGCCGATGTCCGGTATGGCGACCTACACGCCGGGCATGGAGATATCCGGCGGTTCGCTGGGGCAGGGGTTAAGCATTGGTGTCGGCATGGCGCTGGGGCTGAAGCACAAGCAGAGCGCGGCATGGGTCGTCAACTCCATGTCGGACGGTGAGCTTGACGAAGGGTCCACCTGGGAAGCGGCAATGTCTGCGGCGCACCATGGCCTGTCGAACCTGATCGTACTGGTAGATATCAACCGCCAGCAGGCTGACGGCAATTCGCACACCATCCTCGGCTTTGAGCCACTGGAAGATAAATGGACCTCCTTCGGCTGGTACGTGCAGCGCGTAAACGGCAACGATGTCCCTGCGCTGGTGACGGCGTTTGACAACGCCAAACGCTACCCGGAAAACCAGCCGCGCGTCATTTTGTGTGACACCCTGATGGGCAAAGGCGTGCCTTTCCTCGAACAGCGAGATAAAAACCATTTTATTCGCGTGGACGCTGACGAGTGGCAAAAGGCTCTCGCCGTGCTGGATGCGAACAAACCAGAAGGAGTGCAGTAATGAGCCAGACCACGGAGAAAAAACCGCGTTTGACCACGTCGGCCATGATTGCCTCTATTGCGGAAGAAGGGCAGGAGACGCGCGCCGCGCCGTTTGGCCACGCGCTGGTAAAACTGGCGGAACAGCGCCCGGAGGTGGTTGGCATGACGGCGGATCTGTCGAAATATACCGATCTGCATATCTTTGCTCAGGCTTACCCGGAACGCTTCTTCCAGATGGGCATGGCTGAGCAACTGCTGATGGGGGCCGCGGGCGGCATGGCGAAAGAGGGCTTTATTCCTTTCGCCACCACCTATGCCGTCTTCGCCACTCGCCGCGCCTACGATTTTATCCATCAGGTGATTGCTGAAGAGCACCTCAACGTGAAGATCTGCGCGGCGCTGCCAGGACTGACCACCGGCTACGGGCCGAGCCATCAGGCAACGGAAGATGTTGCGATTATGCGCGGTATTCCGGGCATGACGATTATCGATCCCTGTGACGCGATAGACACCGAGCAGGCGGTACCGGCGATGGCGGCGCACGCTGGCCCGGTCTATATGCGCCTGCTGCGCGGCAAGGTGCCGGTGGTGCTGGATCGGTACAACTATCAGTTCAGGATTGGCAAAGCCGCGCTGCTGGAAGAGGGGCGCGACGTGCTGATCATCGCCTCAGGATTGATGACTATGCGCGCGCTGGAGGCGGCGAAACAGCTGCGTAAGGATAATGTCAGCGTGGCGGTACTGCACTCGCCCACGATTAAGCCGCTGGATGAAGAGACGATCCTGGCGCAGGCCGCGAAGCCGGGACGGCTGGTCATTGTGGCGGAAAACCACAGCAGTGTTGGTGGGCTGTGTGAGGCTGTCGCGTCGCTGCTAATGCGCAACCGCGTGAACGTGGATTTCGATACCGTCGCACTGCCGGACGCATTCCTTGATGCGGGGGCGCTGCCCACCCTGCATGACCGCTACGGGATTTCAACTGCCGCCATGGTGGAGAAGGTCAGGCGCAGGCTCTGATTCCTTCGGGGCGAGGATCTGCTCGCCCCTTTACTGCCTCCGGGCATATCCACCCCTTCCGGGCTGCGACGGTAGGTCAGCGAAACGCTCTCAAAGCTACTATGCTATAAGCGAGCGTTAATTATCAACGCTAATGCTTAATGAACCTGGTTCCCCCTACTCAGAGTATTGTTCCACTAATTCAGAATCATAGTAAAAAGCCTGCTTGCAGGCTCATTTTCCACATCATAAATATCTCGCGCATACTGGAGTCCAGTGGACTGACCCCACCACAGGAGACGATCCTGCACTGTAGCCCTGAATGGCGTCGTCTGGTACGACAGTTAAGGCTTAGGTTTGTAAAATCGCTTTGGCAGTCGAGCCTGCTTGAGTGACCTGCTCCCGTTGGTTAACGCACCGCAATATTAGCAATGTTTTTATGAGAAGCGTGTGGCTACCTCAGCAGAAGAAACGCTCTTCTGAAGCCACTATCTATTCCTCGCACATGAAATCTCGCAGCAAGGCTAAGTCCGGGCCAGAGGGGGGATTTTGATGAGGTTCAGATTAAAACGCACCACTGTTTTCAGGACGGAATTTCGATCTGGCTGGCGATGAGCGCATTCACTTTGAGCTGTACCGCCGACACCAGATCGACATCGGTCTCCAGTACATGCAGGGACGATGAGTCTATGGCGCGCTTCAGAGCGCGTAGTGTTTTCCACTAGCGCTGCCTTCAGGTAAGCGGTTTGGCTTAGGCATGTAGGCAAGGTAAGGGCCAGAATTCGTGTGAGATATACCATATATGTTCATGCGTGAGAATGGACGTCCGCTTTGTGCCATTAGCGGACATTAATACCTTACGATCCATAAATTCCCTGAGAAACGGGCCCGGCGTTTCCATTTAACAGAAAATATCCTTGAGGCTATTTCATCCACAGAATCTTTACTACATATTCTGAAACTCATTTTATATCAGGTAAACACTGCAGATGGCCGTGGCGCACACCGCGCTGGGAGATGACATCATCGGCAAAGTGCTGAACCTCGCCCATATCACCCTTCAGTACGGTGATTTCCAGGCAGTCGTCATGGTTGATGTGTACGTGCAGCGTGGCGACAGACAAATCATGATGATGGTGCTGGGTGGAGACAATCCGGCTGGCCAGGTCACGTTTCTCATGCTCGTAGACATAAGACAGCACCGCAAAACCCTGAACATCGTGTTCCTGCGTTGTTTCCTGCGCCAGGGCGTCGCGCAGAATATCGCGGATGGCTTCGGAGCGGTTATTGTAGCCACGGCGCTGGCTCAGGCTGTCCAGCGTTTCCAGTAAATCGTCATCGAGGGTGATGGTGACACGTTGCATCTGATTTGACCTCACACTATGGCGCGACGGTGCCCGGGAAATGCGGGAAGTACCGCGTTTTGTAATACACGTCCGGCGTCTGACGAAAAGGTTAATGTCTCGCCCACGCTTTGCGTCTCCACGATTTGTCCTTCTTCCATAACCATTACCCGGTGGCAAAAGCGCTCGACCAGGCGTAAATCGTGGGTGATAAACAGACATGCGGTGCCAGACTGCTGTTGCAGTTTTTTAAGCAGACGGATGACACCAGCCTGGAGCACCAGATCGAGGTTCGACACCGCTTCATCCAGAATCAGGAGCTTCGGCTCCACGACCAGCGCGCGCGCCAGACAGACGCGCTGAAGTTGCCCGCCGCTCAGTTGCTGTGGTCGCTTGTCGAGCACGCTGTCGTCGAGATCCACCGCCTGGAGTATCTCGCTGGCCCGCGCCAGTTGCTCTGTTTTCGTCAGCGACAGCAAATGGCGCATGGGCTCCCGTAAAATGTCACGCACAGTTTTACGTGGATTTACCGCGCTGACTGAATCCTGAAATACCATCTGGATTTCCCTGCGAAACGCTTTCTGCTTTGCGCCGTTTAGTTGCGAGAGCGGCTCACCCCGCCAATGGACGCTTCCCTCCGTTGGGGATTCGAGCCCCACAAGCAGGCGTGCCAGGGTGCTTTTCCCGCAGCCGCTGCGTCCCAGCAGGGCAACGGTTTCGCCTCTTTTCAACTCCAGAGAAACGGCTTTCAGTACCGCCTGATGCGGATGTCTGCCGCGAAGCCCTGAGTGGGCATATTGATGTGAAAGGTCGGATACGCTGAGTAATGTCATGATGCCATCTCCATACCGTACAGGGCGAGATGGGCACTGACCAGATTACGGGTAACGGTATGCAGTGGCGCACTGAACAATGTGTCGACATCTCCCTGTTCCACAATTCTGCCGTTATCCATCACTGCCACTTCATCTGCCAGTCGGGCGACCACGCCCATATCATGTGTCACCAACAGCATGCCCGGGGCTCGGTTTTGCATGATGTCTGCCAGCAGATCAAGAATGCGCGCCTGGGCTACCGCGTCCAGATCGGTGGTGGGCTCATCGGCAACGATAAAAGGTGCATCGCACAGCAGCGTCATGGCAATCATCATCCGTTGCAGCATGCCGCCGCTCATCTCAAACGGGTAAAGCTCAAGGATGCGTTCTGCATGCTCCAGTCCGACGGCCTCAAGCGTGGCGATAAGCGTTGTATCGTCTGCAGGTTTGCCCAATGCCCGGCAGGTTTCACGTGCGTGGGTCGCCATGGTATGCAGCGGGTTAAAGGCGCTGCGCGGGTTCTGCATGATGGTGGCAACCTTGATGCCACGTAGTTCACAGGGGGTGACCGGCTGGCCATCGGCGAGGATCACCCCTGCGGTTTGCCTTACGCCTGGAGGCAGAACGCCAAGGGCCGCAGCACAGGTCAGTGATTTACCGCTTCCGCTGCTGCCCACCAGGGCCAGCACGCGTCCGCGTTTAAGTGTTAAAGAGACGCTATTAACCAGCGGCCCCCCGGCCCGTAAAGTCATGTTTTGCAGTTCAATCTGTTGTGGCATCAGTGGGCATGCTCCGTAACCAGATGAGGATCCAGGCGATCGCGCAGCGCATCACCCACCATATTGAAGGCCATCACGGTAATAAACAGCGCCAGCCCCGGCCAGAACATCTGCATCGGCTGAGTCCAGATATACTGGCGCGCGTCGTTAATCATTACCCCCCATTCAGCAGTTGGCGCCGTCACGCCGAGGCCAAGGAACGACATTCCGGCGACGTGCAGCATCATGTGACCGATATCCAGCGTCGCCAGTACCAGCAGCGACGGGATCGCCGCACCGGCCAGATGGTCAATAAACACCCGGACATGCCCCGCCCCGGAAAGCCGCGAGGCAAGTATGAACTCACGCTGACGCAGCGACATCACCATGCTCCTGACCATGCGCGCATACCACGCCCAGTGTGAGAGAGCGATAGCAATAATCACATTGGTGAGTCCGGTTCCCAGAACGCCGACCATAAAGAAAGAGAGGATTGAGGTCGGGAAGGTCATAAACATGTCTGCCACACGCATGATGGCCTGATCGACCCGGCCACCGATAAGACCCGCACTGCCGCCTGCAATGAGCCCCAGAGTGAGTACCAGTAGCAGGCAGAGCATGACCGAACCGAGCGAGACGCGGGTTGCCGCCAGCAGACGTGAAAAGATATCGCGCCCCAGATGGTCAGTACCCAGCCAGTGCTGGCTGTCGGGCGCAAGCAGGCGTGACGGTAAATCAATAGCCTGCGGATCATAAGGGAGCCACCACTGGCTGGTGAGCGCAATCACCGCCAGCAGGACGATAATGATCAAAGCGATACGCACAGACCAGCGTGAAGCGAGGAAAAATCTCACTGATGTGCTCCTTCATGACGACGGATACGCGGATCCAGCGCGGCGCTTAACAGGTCAACAATCAGGTTACAGACCACAAAAACGATAACCATCATCAGGGTAAAGCACTGAATCACCGGGTAGTCGCGGTTAAATATCGCCGAGACGGCATAGCGGCCCACGCCGGGCCAGGCAAAGATGTTCTCGATAATCATCGTGCCGCCAATCAGTTCGCCGATATGCATCCCCATGGCGGTGATCATCGGCAGCAGGGCGTTACGTAAAATATGGCGACGTTCGGTTTGCTTCTCGTTCAGGCCACGAAGCCGCGCCCAGGTCACATGGCGCTGTCCGGCGACGTCCAGCATGCTTGCGCGCAGCAGACGGGCGTTAATCGCCAGCGACATAAAAGCGATTGATACCGCAGGCAGAAGAATGTGTTGCCAGCCGCCATAACCCATCGCGGGCAGCCATTGCTGGTAAACAGAGAAAAACATCACCAGCAGGAAAGCGAGCCAGAAGTTAGGCATCGATACGCCGAGGAAAGCAATAATGCGTACGACGAAATCCGGCAGGCGATCGCGGTGACGCGCCGCCTGGATGCCGAGCGGGACAGAAGTGAGCAGGATCAGTACCAGCGCAGCCCCTGCCAGCTGTAGCGTGGCGGGCAGAAAGTTCAGTATGTCATCCAGCACCGGGCGCTGGGTGGCAAATGAGATACCAAAATCCAGATTCAGTGCCTTCCACAGCCAGCTGCCGTACTGCATAACAAGGGGCTGATCCAGCCCCAGCATCACACGGGTGGAGGCGACCATCTCCGGCGTGGGTGGCAGGTCAGACAGGCGCAAGTAGTCGAGCGCCGGGTCGCCGGTTCCCATGCGTAACATCAGAAATATAATAACCGAGGCGGCGAAAATCATCGGGATCAGCAGCGCTAAGCGCCGCAACGCGTAACGTACCATCAGGGTTGCACCGGTGTGATCTGTTCAAACGGAATGTCAGATGCAACAGGCGCGTAAGGGATCGCACCCAGTTCCGGTCTGGCCACTACCATCATCGAGACATAGCTTATGGGCAGATAAACCGCGTCGTTATGCAGACGCGTCAGAATGTCCCGGTACAGTGCCTGACGCTGTGTTTCGTCAGTGGTCTGCAGCACTTTGCCAATCTCTTTATCGATTAACTTCTTATCGGCCAGCCCCTGTTGCGCCTGAAAATCGGCGTGCGACGGCACGCGCATCGAACTCATAAAGGCATGAGGGTCGTATGGCGCCCCCCAGGTACGGTTGAAAATCATGCCAAAGCGGCCGTCACGCTGGCGGGCGTAAATGCTGCTTTCTTCCTCGCCGACGAGCACGACATCCACGCCTGTCTGGCGCATATCAGCCTGAATGATTTCCGCCATCGATTTACTCAGTGCGTCGGTGCCAATAAACGACAGTTCAATGCGCAGCGGCTGACCATTTTTCTCCCGAATTGCTTTGCCGGCAGGTAACGTCCAGCCGGCCTTGTCCAGTAATGCCTTCGCCTGCTGAGGATCGTACTGGCGCGGTTTCAGGCCAATACTGGCGTAGGGAACGGTGGGAGCGAACAGCGTATCGGCAACCTGTTGCGTGCCGTACAGGGCGTGATCGATCAGTGATTTTTTATTGACCGCATAGTTCAGCGCTTCACGCACCAGTATCTCGTTGGTCGGTGCCTTAGCTGAGTTCAGTGCCAGCATCACCGTTTCTATGGGCTGGGAAAGCTGAGTACGGTATCCCGGGTTCTGACTGAAACGTGCGAAGGTGTCGAGCGGTAGTAGCCCCTCATTGCCGTACAGCAGGTCAATGTCACCCGTTTCAAAGGCGACGGCGCGGGTGGTAGGGTCCGGGATGACTTTGACCGTAATCTTCTGAAGCTGCGGCTTTTCACCCCAGTAACGGTCGTTTCGCACCAGCACATCGTACTGATTAAGTTTCGACTCCTTCAGCAGCCATGGCCCGGTGCCAACCGGCGCTTTAATACCGTGCATGGTCTCATTGTCTTTAAACTGCGAGGGCGCGATAAAGCGGAACGGCCTCGGTAGCGCCAGCTCCTGGAGGAACGGGTAATAGGCGCTTTTCAGGGTGATTTGCAGTCGGCTATCGTCGACTATGTTAACGTCAGCGATCTGATTAACCAGCTCCAGCCAGGCGTGACGCTGGCGATTATCCAGCACGACGCGGAAGTTCTCCGCTGCGACATGGGCATCAAATTTTTCACCGTTAGAAAACGTCACATCGTCGCGCAGGGTAAAGGTCCAGGTTTTACCGTCCGCCGAGTGAGTCCAGCTTTTTGCCAGCCAGGGCTTAACCGAGCCGTCCACCTGGTATTTCACCAGTGGCTCATAAACCATACTCTGGGCGAACATCTGGTTTGGCGTGTAGAGATGGGGATTAAGCGGTCCCACGTTAACCGGCCATGCGGTAGTAATTTCAGTTATGGGGCGGGCATTTGCAAAAAAAGAGGCAAGCGTAAACAGCACCACAAACGAGCGGCTTAGTATGGACAAGGTAGTAGCCTTATGAAGGATAGATACAACCAATGAGTATGATGATTTTATAAATTCATCATATTTATCAGTTGAGGGAGATCAAATAGCATTAAGATCTGATAGCTTCAGGAACAATAATGAATACGTATTGAGCGCAGGTTCTGACCTGCCCCCAGGATTAGATACAACCTTCAGTTAGTAATGTCGGTTGGTTTTTCTTCATATTTCCTGTTTCGCCAGTCCGTTGCGAATTCAGCTGGTGTCTGGTAATCCAGCGATGAATGGGGACGGCACTCGTTATAATCCTGCCGCCGGTCATTAATCGTTTTCCGGGCATGAAGAATATCGCTGAACCAGTGTTCATTCAGACACTCATCGCGAAAGCGTCCGTTAAAACTCTCAATAAATCCGTTCTGCGTTGGCTTACCTGGCTGGATAAGCCGTAGTTCCACACCATGCTCAAAGGCCCATTGATCGAGCGCGCGGCAGGTAAATTCCGGGCCCTGATCGGTTCTTATTGTCGCCGGATAGCCCCTAAACAGCGCGATGCTGTCCAGAATACGCGTGACCTGAACGCCTGAAATACCGAAAGCAGCGGTGATCGTCAGACACTCCTTCGTGAAATCATCCACACAGGTCAGGCACTTGATTCTCCGACCGTTGGCCAGTGCGTCCATAACGAAATCCATCGACCATGTCAGGTTCGGCGCATCCGGGCGCAGAAGCGGAAACCGTTCGGTTGCCAGCCCTTTACGGCGTCGTCTGCGTTTTACGCTCAGTCCATTAAGGTGGTAAATACGGTATACCCGCTTGTGATTGACGTGAAGGCCCTCCCGACGCAGCAGCTGCCAGATGCGGCGGTAGCCAAAACGCCTGCGCTCCAGTGCCAGCTCAGTGATGCGCCCTGATAAATGCGCATCAGCCGCCGGACGCTGAGCCTCGTAGCGGCAGGTCGACAGAGACAAAGCAGTAAGCCTGCAGGCACGACGTTGCGACAGACCGGTCGCATCACACATAAACTTAACGGCTTCCCGCTTGTGGTCTGTCGTCAGTACTTTCGCCCCAGAGCCACCTGAAGCGCCTCCTTATCCAGCATGGCTTCGGCAAGCAGCTTCTTGAGGCGGGCGTTCTCCTCTTCAAGAGATTTAAGCCGCTTCACCTCAGGAACTTCCATGCCACCAAACTTCTTGCGCCAGGTGTAGAAAGTGGCATCGGAAATGGCGTGCTTACGGCAGAGCTCACGGGCAGAAACCCCGGCTTCCGCTTCGCGAAGAATACTGATGATCTGTTCGTCGGAAAAACGCTTCTTCATGGGTATGTCCTCATGTGGCTTATGAAGACATTACTAACATCGGGGTGTGTTAATCAACGGGGAGCAGGTCAATAGGATTTCCTCTTTTTTTTTGGTCAGAGATTTATAACGTGTGTGGTATCACCTTCAAAGAAACGAACCACATTATCAAAGGCTGCTTTGAAATATAATTCATAGCTCGCCTTTTCTACATAACCCAGATGGGGTGTACACAGAACGTTCGGCATTTTTAAGAAAGGGTTATCAGTATCATAGACGGGTTCTTGCTCGTAGACATCCAGAGCCGCATATCCGGGACGGCCTTGCCGCAAAGCCTCATAAAGCGCGCCGTCTGACACAAGCTCAGCACGACTTGTGTTCACAAATAAAGCATCCCCTTTCATTTTAGAAAGATCACTGAGGGTAATATTTCCTTCAGTTTGCGCCACCAGGCGTTGATGTACTGTGATGATGTCAGAGGTGGAAAAAAACTGCTCTCGATTTTCCGGCACATGCAATCCAACGGAACGAGCTTCTTCTTGCGCACGCTGACTCCCCCATATTTGCACCCGCATCCCGAATGTCTGAGCATAATTTACGATCTTCTTGCCTATTTTCCCGTAACCCAGTATTCCGATAAGTTGATTATTTACCGCAGAACCAATGTCTGTTTGCCACAACCCTTTTTTCATGGCGTCCACTGACGCAATTAATTTTCTTCTGGAAGCCATAATTAACAACCATGTTAATTCAGCGGGAGCAACAGGGGAACCAACACCTTCCACTATGGCCACCCCGGCCCGGGTACATGCATCAATATCAACAATTCTGGCTAACTTGCCAGTTTGACTGATCAGTTTAAGATTAGGAGTTCGTCTTAAAAAAGCTTCGTCAATTACCGTTCTTTCTCTGATTAATATTAACGCCTGTGCAGTAGAAAGCTGATTTTCAAGATGGGCTGCTTTACTCAAATCACCAACGGAAACACAGGTGTATTTATCATTGTTTTGCAGAAAGTTGAGCTGGGTCGTTGCTAACTGATAATCATCTGGAATAAGAACTTGAATAGACATTATTCACCCTGATTCTTGATTGGTTTCACTTTGATATTATTGAAGGTTAGGAAATATAATATATAGCTTTTCCCGCCACTAATAACATTTAATATAATGAACGAAATTAAGTGTATCAGGAAGGCCTTTCTTGTAAAGATTACATTAACAGAGCTTATTCATTTATTTTATAGCAGCATTTAAAATTGCAAAATCATACATAGACAATATAAAACTTTTTCGACGACAGCCCGATGTATCATTTCACCGCTTGGGGGACCTGTGTACGCCAGGTCTCGAAGCGTATCATCGACGCCGGTATACCGTTGACCCCTGAGCGCATGAGCTCCGGGCTGGACGTTGGATCCTGGACAAATCTGCTTACGGCTGAATATGAAGAGTCAAGGAAGCTTTCTCTGCTGTGGCCACATCTGACCACCGAAACGGTCTGGCTCATCACGAGGCGGTGTGGAAGTTTCAGGCGCTAACGCCCGGGGAGCCCCCGTTTATGGGCTGAACGCGTCGCTGCATCTTCTGCGCCGGGCCTGGTAAGATAGTCTTGAGGCGCTTTACTGGGTCAGCCCTTTGCGACACGCCGTTTTTATGTCGGAAGGTCATTAAGTGAAATGTGAAAGGCTGGCAACGTTATGGCCTCTCATCTACCTCTGGAATGTGGATCGCAACGATGGCACTGACGGGGCAAGTTCAGGGGCAACCACGCCGGTGACGGTCGTAACGAAAGCTGTTAAGGAAGAGTCGGTATATCGTCATAACTCTTCTGAATCCGCTGAATCCGCTGAATCCGCTGAAGCCGGAGAGAAGGCGCAAGCCGAAGTGCGGGATCGTATCGGATTGTGAGAAATGGCAATCAAAGACAGTCTTTCAGTGGAAGGTATCGGTGCCGTACCGATGGCCACAGAGTCACGACCGGAAGGTCAGGACCTGGGCGAACTCACAGTACCAGGCGATGACCTTCAGAGCGTAAGCCGCTACGCCACAGACGAAAACAACTATCCGGAGAAAACCGCGGGGGCAGTGCGTATGGTCGTAACGGGTGTGAGTAAGGGGGTTTGACGTCAGTTTTACTGGCCTTACAGCTCAACTAAGGAAGATCGGCATTGCGGGTAGGGTGAGCCTCTGATGTTCAGTGAGTGGGAGGTGTTTTAAGGGTAAGAAGTGAGGCCTGATTTATGCCACGGCCTCACGGCGTTATCTTTTAAAAAGCCTGGGAAGCGATAGCAATACAAACGCTGCTACCGCTGAAATGCCCAGTCTGATGAGTATCGCTGTAAATTCATAATTATTCATGGCCTCTTCACCATCGCCTGATACCTGAAGATGTGACATGACGACGCTCTCTATCCATCGGGCAGGGATGATCATAAAACATGCGATTAGGAGTGCAATATAAAGTATGGTTTTCCTCTCACGTCACATTTACTAAAGTCTGGTATTCCACGAACATCAATACGGCCATAAGCCGATAAGCCTTTTCCACCGGGCACCCTGATTTTTTTCTCCCCAGTAGTGCATTTTGTAAAATCTGGAAGTCAGCGGATCGGTATAAAGTGATGCATCCCCATGAAACGCCGGTTCCATCGGTGTCAAGGGGATGAAGCCTGAAGCTTCCTCGCTGAGCACCGTTTAAATAGACATGATCGCTCATAGTTTGTGAACTGTATAATCCGAACCATTCGGAATGGTGATTTTTATACAGGTGGACCATATCAATAAACTCCGCCCTAATTTGATTAGCCAGGCTTCCAGCTGGTCGATCGACAATCCAGTAGGTTCCAGGAGGGATAGCGGCCTTTTCAATATCTGAGCAGTTTGGATTGTTAATATATCGCTCGATCCCTGACAGAACATCGAACGAGCCAATTCCGTAACAATCCAGCTTTAGCATACTTCCATCTGACGACAGCCGCCCATAATCCATCATGCAAATCTGCAAGCTCTTACTCCAGTTACGAATTTCCACTGGCAGGAATGATAATAGATAATAGACAACAGGTTATCCCACTATATTTTTTTGTATAGGGCAGGAAAGCTTTGGTGCAGGTCAGCTGAATAGTTTTTGGTTATAGTATTTGCTGAGATACTCAAGCTGAGGGAATAAAGATGCAACGCACCTTTTTGGCAATCTGGATTGTCCTTTTTTTGTTCGTCGTACCACTTCATGCTCAGCCCAACGTCTATGGTGAACAGCGTATCAGCGGCTGGTGGGACGCGCTGACGGACGATATTTCGCAAACCTGGGAGCAGCCTCAGCGTTACGATCTGTACCTGCCGTTTCTGAGCTGGCACGCTCGCTTTATGTATGACAAAGAAAAAACCGACAATTACAACGAAATGCCGTGGGGCGGTGGCCTGGGCGTCTCCCGCTATAACGAAGAGGGCAACTGGAGCGCGCTTTTCGCGATGATGTTCAAGGACTCGCACAACGAATGGCAGCCCGCGATGGGCTATGGCTGGGAGAAGGGCTGGTATCTGGATAATGCCAGAGATTTCCGCCTTGGGCTCGGTGCCGCCGCGGGCATCACGGCGCGAGATGATTTTGCGAACTATGTCCCGCTACCGTTCATCTTCCCGCTGTTTTCGGCCGGGTATAAGCGTGTTACCGTCCAGTTCACCTATATTCCAGGTACCTACAATAACGGCAACGTGCTCTTTGCCTGGCTGCGCTTAGGCTTTTAAAGGGTGATCACCTTTTTGGCCACGGCGTTAGACATTACCAGCATGGAGAAGAGAACAGAGGTGACGAACGTGAGCACAATCAGCGAGAGTTTTATGCCGAGGGAGGTCACCGGTATCAGCGCCGTCAGCAGGTGAAACACCGAGTAGTGCACAATATACACGCCGGTCATCGTTTTGCTGATGGCGGCCAGAACGGACTCTTTGAATTCGGCGTTGCGGCGAAAGCGCACGCCGTTCGCCGCAACCACCAGGGCAATAATCAGGATGTAGATCTGCGAGCCGGTGAGAATAAAGGCGTTTCTGTCGGCCTTAAACAGGGCAAAAAAGAAGTGGCGCTCGTAAAACCAGGTGAAGAGATAGATAAACGGGATGGCGACAACCGCCGCCCGGACCACATTTTTGCGGCTTATCCACTCGGCGATTTTCGGGTCGCAGAAGAGTTGCCCCGTCAGATAAAACAGCAGCCATGTCCACAGCCGATACTGCGGTGACAGGGAAAGGACGTGCGTTTCAGGATAGAGCGCCGAGAGCAGATCGTATCCGTAGGAAAAAAGCAGCAGAGCAGCAATCGCGCCGCAGAACAGCGCTCGCCGCTGGCTAAGCCATTCTACCGCAGGGTGGAAGGTGTAAATCACGACAAAGGCGAACACGAACCACGGCTGGATTAAATACCCGCGCTGATAAGGCTCCCACAGGTAGTAGATCGTTATCCAGAACAGAAAAACAATCACCAGACTTTTAATTTTACCCAGCTGCCAGCGCGTGCCGTGCCGGGACTGTCCGTCGAGATAGCCCGACACCACAAAAAACAGCGGCGTGGCGATGGTCGAGATAAAGGTTAAAAACCCCAGGATCCAGTGATAGTCATAATCATAATGATCCCAGGTATTGTAGATGGTGAAGAAGGTGACCGCCGTCATACAGCCCAGCGTCTTGATAATGTTCAGCCCTGTCGCATTCATTGTTGTCTGGCTTCGTCCTTACGATGGAAACACGCATAGATCACGGGGAGTACCAGCAGCGTCAGGATTGTAGCAAACCCCAGTCCAAACATAATCACAACGGCCATGCTCTGGAAGAAAACATCCAGCAGCAGCGGTGCCAGGCCAAGTACGGTCGTGAACGCGGTGAGCAGGATAGGGCGAAGTCGCGAGGTGGCGGCATAAACGATCGCGCTGTGCTGATCCTTTTGCGTTTTCTGCTGTTCAATCTCCTCCACCAGCACGATGCCGTTGCGGATCAGCATGCCGCTCAGGCTCAGCAGGCCAATCAGCGCCATAAAGCCAAAGGGAATGCCGGTAATTAAAAATCCCGGCGTGACGCCAATCAGCGCCAGCGGTACGGTCAGCCAGATGGCGACGGCATTTTTTACCGAGCTGAACATCAGCACCGTAATGACAAACATCACCAGATACCCGAGAGGCAGCGTTGTGAACAGCCCTTGCTGCGCTTCGCTGGAGTTTTCCGCGTCGCCCCCCCACTCGATGCTGTAGCCGTGTGGCAGGGGAAGGGCATCCACCTGCGGCTTCACGCGGGCGAGAATATCACCGGAGGTTTGCTGGCTCAGCGGGTCCGGGTCCGTCTGAACCGTCAGTACCCGCGAGCGGTCGCGTCGAAGGATGAGCGGATCTTCCCACTCCAGCGAGAAGCGGCTGACGACGTTACTTAGCGGGATATACTGCTGCCGCGTCTGGCTCCACACCAGCACGTTGTTCAGGTGGCTGGCGTCCAGCCTTTCGCTTTCCGGGGGCCTCACCACCACGGGCAGCAGGTCACTGCCTTCCCGATACAACCCCGCCCGGCTGCCGGAGAAATTCATCTCCAGCGCGTTGTCGACGTCCTGCTTATCCACGCCAAGCTCGCGTCCCAGCGCGGCGACGTACTGTGGGCGGATCACCTTGCTACGGTTTTGCCAGTCGTTCCTGACGCTGCCCGTGGCCGGGTCGCGGGTGAGGATGTCGTCTACCTGGCTGGCAATCAGGCGCAGCCTGTCAGGATCCGGGCCTTTAATGCGCACTTCAATGGCGCTGTCGCCGGAGGGCCCAAACATCACCCGTTTCGTGCTGGCGTTGACCTGCGGGTAGTTACGCGCGATGTACTCGTCCACGTGGCGCGTCAGCGCGGAGATGCTGCGCTGGTCATCCATACGCACCATGATCTGCGCGTAGTTGCTGTACTGCCGCTGTCCGCTGTAGGTCAGAATAAAGCGCATGCTCCCCTGACCAATGGTTGAGACGGTGGTTTCCACGCCGGGCTGGCCGTTGATGGTTTTCTCGATATCGCCGGTCATCTTCTCGGTCCATTTGATATCGGTGCCGTAGGGTAGCCAGAGGTCGACAAAGAAAATCGGCGTATTAGACGAGGGGAAGAAGTTTTGCCGCACGGCACCAAAACCCCAGACTGACGCTGCCAGCAGCGCAGCCATCACGATGAGTGTCGGCGCTTTCCGGAACAGCAGCGCGTTCAGGAGACGCTGATAAAGTCGGTAGAGGCGTTTGTCATAAGGATTTGACTCGTCGGGTTTCACAGCTGCGCCGTCGTTTTTAAACAACCACCACTTAATCAGCACCGGCGTGATGGTAAGCGCAGAGAACCAGCTCAGCATCAGGGAAATCAGCAGCACCTGGAACAGGGATTTACAGTATTCCCCGGTGGAATCCTGCGACAGCCCGATAGGGGCAAACGCGAGAATGGCGATCACCGTCGCCCCCAGCAGCGGCAGGGCGGAGCGGCGGATGATGTAGTTCACGGCGGTCAGCAGCGGGGAGCCCTGCTGCCGGGCAATCAGCACCCCTTCAACTATCACGATGGCGTTATCCACCAGCATGCTGAGGGCGATGATCAGCGCCCCGAGCGAGATACGCTGCAGCTCAATGCCCCACAGATACATGATCAGCAGCGTACCCAGCACGTTAAGCGCGAGGGAGAACGCAATGATGATCCCGCTGCGTACGCCCATAAAGATCAGCAGCACGCCGATAACAATCGCCAGTGCCATCAGGAAGTTAATGATAAACCCGTTAACAGAGTGGCCCACTTCGGCGGCCTGATCGTAAAACAGGTCGATGTGTATCCCGGCCGGTTTTTCCGCCGACATCTGGTTTAGCTTCGCCTCCAGCGCGTGGCCCACGTCGATCACGTTCACGCCGGGAATAAACGAGACGCCCATCGTGACGGCTTTTCTGCCGTTAGCATGGTAGATACTGGCGGGCGATTCGTTCAGCCCGCGCGACAGCGTGGCGATATCCCGTAGACGCGTCGCTGCCCCGGTGCCGGGAGGGGTGATGATGAGATCGGCCAGTTCATCCAGATTTTCAAACTCACCGGTTGGATGCAGGCGAATGGATTCCATTCCCGAGGTGATTTCTCCGGCGCTGGAAACCACGTTCAGCCTGCTGAGCAGGGCGGAAAGCTGGTTCAGCGTGATGCCGCGCGCGGCCATTTTGGTCAGGGAAATATCGATGTTGACCTGCTGGCTGATGGCCCCGCCGATGGCAACTTTACCGACGCCGGGGACCAGAACCAGTTCACGACGCAGCTGCTCGGCATACCTCACCAGCTCAGGATTGCTGAATTCATCCCCGGAAATCGCGAAGAAAAAGCCGAAGACATCGCCAAAATCATCATTTACAAAGGGCGTCACGACGCCGGGTGGGAACTGGCGCGCGGCATCGCCCACGCGACGGCGCAGTTCGTCCCAGATCTGCGGCAGTTCGTTCGAATGATAGCGCGAGGCAATGTTCACGGTGATTTGCGACAAGCCGTTTGATGAGATAGAGCTGACATTGTCCAGATAAGGCAGCTGCTGAAGGGCATTCTCGAGGGGCAGCGTGACCTCCTCTTCCACCTGCTGAGCAGAGGCACCAGGATAGTGGGTAATGACCACGGCCGTTTTGATGGTAAAGGCCGGATCTTCCAGTCTGCCAATGTTCAGCAGGGCGAAAATGCCCCCGATGCCCAGCAGCAGGATCGTTAGCCAGACGCGAACGGGGTTATTAATAAACTGGCGAGAGATATCCATTATAGTCCCCGTTCACGCGTCCAGATACGCACCGGCTGGTTAGCATGAAGCTCACCCACGCCTGCAGCCACCACGCGCTCGCCCGCCTTGAGCCCGTGCGTAATGACAACGCCCTCAGTGGTGACTTGCCCCACGCTGACCTTGCGGTCTTCAAGATGGAGCGCGTCGCCTTCTCCCGCGACGACCCAGACGTGCGGCTCATTACGCGGGCTGTTGTTTGGGTTAAAGACCGCCTCCACCGGGACGACCAGTGCCTCAGCGCCCGCACCTGCCGGGAGATTGGTTAAATTGATGGTCACCGTACCGCTGACGCCGCCCACGGCGGGAAAATCATCCGGGCGCGGCATGGTGAGGATCACCTGCCAGGTCAGGGTGTTGCTGTCGCTGCTGCCCGAGTGCTCTTTATAGACGGCGGTAAACTCCCGATCCGGGAAGGCGTTAATTCTCACCACGGGGCGATACTGCGCGTTACGAATATCAAAGGTCCTGAACAGGTTCTCAGGAATACTAAACACCACGTCCAGCAGGTCTGTGCGGGTTAAAGTCACAACAGGCTGACCCGCAGACACCACCTGATGGTTTCGGACATGCACGCTGGCCACCGTTCCGCTGAAGGGGGCGACGAGCGTCATCTGATTCAACTCTTCTCGGGCAATCTGCAGCGCCGCATTCGCCGAATCGCGGTTTGCACGCTGCACGTCCATTTCGGCTTTCGAAATCGCCTGGCGGCCCGCCAGCGTCTGGAAGCGATCGAACTGCCTCTGAGCCAGCGTCGCCGCCGTCTGCCTGTCGTTAACCCGCTGCTGGGCTTCACGAGAGTTCAGTCTGGCAAGCTGTTGGCCCTGTTTGATGGCTGCGCCCTGACGGATATCGAGCGCCTCAATTTGACCCGCGCGCTTGAAGGAAAGGTCTGTGGCATCACCCGATTCAATGCGGGCAGGAAAAACGCGCTGCTGGGCGTGACCGGGAACCGTCACCTCTGCCACTTTTACCATCCTGGGCAGGGGGGCGGCTTGCTCGGATTTCGGGTCGCATGCCGTGAGCATTAACAAAACGAACGGTAAAAGAGAGAGGTAGCGATTCACTGTATTCCCCTGATAAATAACTGTTTTATTTATTCCATAACCTGGGCAGGGAGTGACACTATTCTGCCAGAACAGTGACGACCATATAGGTAAATAAACCAATTGCCGTGCTGGCGATAATGGCAAGCGCGATAAACAAACCGAGGCGGAGCAGGCTTAAACCATACATACATTCCTCCATGAGCCGGAAGCGGCGGCTGACTATGAGCATAGTCGGCGAAAAGATAAATGTTAAATAACCATTAGCAGTGGGGACGCGCTAAACCTGAAATTCCTGTGCTACGTTTAATATCATTCATCTCTTTTTTCCGTAACTGGCATTAAGGGCAACCCCCTGCATTTAATGCGCTTT
>NZ_JAKLRZ010000012.1:0-47687 GCF_021892025.1 Enterobacter cloacae complex sp. ECC445
CTTTATTATCGAGTTCGGTGACCGCCTGGACGGTCACTACTGAGAAAAGGCATTTACACAGAATGGTGTACAGGGTCTTCATTTTATACCAACACAGATACCAACACGAAAATCCATTGATTTTCGGCATCGAACCAGGACGAGTATGGCTTGGTTGAGATGCCGAATTCTGTTACTCGTCATCTTCCTCGACAGGCTCCAGCACATCAAGTGGTACTCGCACCATCGCGATAGAACCAATGCGGATAAAAGCATCTTCTCCATCTATATCGGTAAACTGATATCGCTCTGTTGATTCCGGCTCTGATTCCAGAATGTCAAAAAAAACATTTAACTGACCGATATCGTCATCACTTTCGTCCTCAGACTCATCTGGCTCACAACAAAGCTCAATTAACCGGGATCTGGTGTTACAGCCGTCTCAGTCGTTGCTCTATCAAAGTGTAGGCATTCGATGAGTTCGACACGCAAGCTGCGACTGGGGCAGCAGCCCGATACCACAGGTGTCAAGCTGACGTTCACCTGTCCGGTTAGATCCTGAACGTTACGCTGCCCAGCAGAGCAAACTTACGGCGAAGCCGTTGATGCGGTGATGCTTAACTCGCATAAATCGGAAACGTTCATAGCTATTGCTTGGGAATTCAGGCAAGCAAGAAGAAGTCCGGATAACAAAATCCCACAAAAATTATATAATAACTGCTATTGATCTGATGGTAGCGCTGACCTGTATGTTAGGAGAGCGGTCTGTGCGAATCCTTAATAAGAAAAGGCTTTATTAACCATGTAGGAGCAATGCGATGGGGAGCTCAGGATCGGGGCGTTTTTCAGATTATCCAGGTACAAAAGCTAAGAGAGTTGTAGGAGATGGGACTGGCATAGAGGGCGGAGCAAGCGGGGTCGATAGATGTAAACAGGCATTTCACACTGTATTGGAAGACGTTGGAAACAGTGATTTTTATTCACGGTTCAGAAATGTGCCCGCTGTTGGCGATCAACTTGGTATTGTTTTTGATAAGAAACGCGTTTTCGCGGTGGATGTGCAGGGTGTAAAGGTAGGGGCACTTCCTACTTCATTCAATTATCTCGTAGCATGCCTCGAAGATGGTGTAACTTACGTGGGCTTGGTGAGTTTCTCCGCAGCTTCGCCCGTTCCTACCGTAAATGCTGACTTTGTGCCGAGATAATCATGAATTGCAAAGATACAGTTTTAATTGTTGGGGAGCTTGTTATCGACTATACGCTTGCTCAGCGTGGTGTAATGTGCAAGCTTCGCTTGGGAGGAATTGCTCATGCGGCAAGGGGGATGTGGGCGGCAGGGCTAAAATATTCAGTGGCGGCTTTCTGTCCTCAATACTTAGTTGATGAAGCCAGTCACTATCTGGATGAGTTTGGCTGTGAAGAATTCATCTGGCTTGGTGATGTCATAGGTGCACCGAATGTTATCCTTATTGGCGATGTGACGGAAGTTTCGCATCAAGGCTACGAAGACCTAATGAGCGATACTAAAGAAGTGAAAGTTAATGACCCGTTGCCATGTCTCGAAGCTTATAAGAAAATCGTAGTCTTCCCTGGTCGATTCGATATCAATGTACTCGCTAACGCATTTACTGAAGACGCACGATTTTCGTTCGATATAGCTTATGACCTTGAGGATCTATCTTCACTTAAAGAGTTCTACGGGCGTGTGCAAGCTGTCATTATCTCGACATCGTCCCCATTGTTTATGAAACTTGGAAAAGACGATATCGGTGGACTTCTAAATGTAGTGAGAGCACTTTCGCCAGACGTATTTCTGCTTAAAGAAAATCGTGGCGGTAGTCGGCTTTTTGATTTACGTAATAACGGTGTCGAAGAAATACCAGCAACGTTGGGCAATACTGTAAACTCAGTCGGCGTTGGAGATGTTTATTCGAGCGTTATGGTTGGCCTCTCTCAAAAGGGGTGGATTGAAGCTGCATGGCGTGGATGCCAAGCTGCGACGGCATACTCACAGTCGACGTTTCCTGACGACATCAAACGAGATTTGCAACGCGGGTTCCGGCTTTCGCTGGAAGTACTGCAAGCACTCCGAGGGACAGTGCTCCCATGGCATGACCGACAGAGTTACTCAATTTACCTTGCTGGTCCAGATTTCTCATACGTTGAAAAACAGGAACTCGACCATGCTGTTGAAAGTCTGGTGTATCACAATTTCAAGGTGCGTCGTCCCATTCTTGAAAATGGAGAGTTGAAGCGACCCGCAAGTAATGGTGAGCTGCGCTTTACATATCACATGGATTACCATCTACTAAAGGAATGTGACGCAATCTTCGCTGTCCCTCTCGACCGAGACCCTGGCACGCTTGTGGAAATCGGTATGGCAATCGCGATGGGTAAGCCGGTTATAACTTATGATCCGCGGCATGAGAATGAGAATACGATGGTAGTTGTCGGAAGTTCGGTATATTCTTCTGACCTTGATACCTGCCTCAACGGTTTGTTTAGTGTCATTGCTGAATTGAGGGCCAAATCGTGATAAATAAGGTGCTCCTTTTAGCTTCTGGTGGCCTAGACTCAACAACTGTTGCATACCAGCTTGCAGCAGAAGGTATCGAAGTTGTACCGATTTTTTTCAACTATGGGCAACATTGTGTAGAAACTGAGTGGACTAGGGTAAATGAAGTCCTGCCTTCCGAAATGCAACGACCTGAGCGCTTTGATATTTCTGATATCTTCCGCGGCTCACAATCGCGGCTAATTTGCGAAGCAGATCTTTGGACTGAGGATATCAAGGACGACGATTTGTACATCCCATATCGGACAATGCTTTTTTTCGCTGCTGCTGCGGCACGCGCACAGATTGTCGGCATCTTGAATGTCTATACCGGATTCATCAATAGCAACCACGCCAAAGAAATTGACTGTACAGCTGCATTTATGAACAATCTCGACGAACTTACATCAACTATCGGTCCCGTTCGCTTTCATTCGCCATTCCGCTATTCGTCCAAAGCTGATGTTGCTAGGGTTGCTGCTGAGCTTGGTGTTCCTATCGGACGAACTTATTCATGCCAGGCGTCCGCACAGTTTCCTTGCGGTGCTTGCCCGAACTGTGTAGAGCGCTTGAGTGCATTAAAAGAGGCAAAGTTAGTATGAGTAATTCCGCCATCGAGATTTTGCAAGTAGCGCGTAGCATCGCTAATCATGCGAAAAATCAAGGCGCACTCTTTGAGGTAAGGTCCCCACGTGATATCTGTGATCACATCGGAGCCGTTCTCGCGGACTCAGTGCTCCAGGCTGGACTTAATTATATGACGGTTGTGCGTCCTCGGGTGCAGACTATCCTGCGGATGCATCCGAATCACGTCACAATTTCCTCATTGGTCTCGCTTATTAAGAGCGGAGAAACAAGTACATTTTTGAACTGGCGCCATCATGAGAAGGTTAGCCGTTTCGAGGCACTAGTAGCTTTCTTGCAAAGAGCTGGAATTGAGGACGTACAGGATTTACGTTTGAGCCTAGCATCCAATGAATTCTGCGATGCAATTCAAACCATAAATGGTATCGGCCCGAAGACGGTCGATTATATGGGATGTCTTGTCGGCATTGACTCCATCGCGGTTGATCGTCACGTTCGCACATTCGCGAAAGCAATTGGTGTCAAAAATGATGACTATCACTTCTTGCGTGAGTCTTTTTGCTTCGCCGCAGACCTTCTCTCTCTCTCGCGTCGAGAATTTGACGCTTGGCTCTGGCGTCGAGCTGCAATGCCAACTCAAGTACAGATGTCTCTCGCAATCTAGGCTATGACTATTTTATGAGCCAATGAAAATCAGTAATAAGCATGTTGAAATATTGTTGCAGATAGAGGTCGATGGGCAAATGTGCACCGGCTAACACAGTGCTGATTACGGGGAGTTAGTTCACCACTGGTCAGCATTAGTTCAAGTTGCTTCATCAGCAGCGGAAATGCCTGGTCGAGATGGCATAATTCGAGTCACTGAAAGCTCCCGAGATACCGGCACGGTCAGCAAGATAGTGCAGGCGGTGACCTTCCTGCACCAGGAGTGCGCCAAAACATGGGGGATATTGCGTTTCAATCCCCGCCAGGGCTCAGTGATATGGTGGCTTACTGGGCGTGTTTTATTCTCCATTGTCGTGCTCCTTAAACAACGTTAATTCAGGGTCACACAACTCAATATGACATACGGGCCATTGTGGTCCTGGCGACGCTCAGCGAATACGGCCAGCACGCAGGCGATATCCTGTACCTCCCGGCCGGCATAGTGACAGATACTGCCTGACCACTGGTATCTGCCGGTACAGAAGCGAAACAACCTAGATTGTGGATGTTGCCGATATATCGTCATGGCCTGGCGTTTACTTATAATTTTCAAAAGCCGTTACCTCTTTTAAAGCCAGTCACGCACGGCATAACGGGAGGGTAAATGACACGCCGGATTCACGTAACTGGCGTTCCAGCAGTGCTAACGCTTCCCGGATGGTCTGTTGCTCTGCCGGGGGAATGTCCGGACAAACAGCGGACGCTGATATTCCATAGCGGCTTACCTCAGTCGATAATGTGCATGATGGCGCTACATTCCGCATGATTCAGGGCGTAATCACGCAGTCGGTAGTAATGCGCAGTCATTGCGTCGCATTCCGTGCGGCAGGCATGGTGGCTGTATTCAATAAGGCAGGCAGCAATACCGGCAGCCTCCGCACTCATTTCAGCACCGTTGCCGTTCATGTCATTAAACAGTGTCCAAGCTTCATCATTGTTCTCTGCCTCCGGTATCATGATCGCGCCACCGTTGCTGAGGGTATGGAAGTGCCAGAGACCGCCCCGGTAGTTGTCGCAGAGCCTGTCCATCCTGCCAAAGATGCGGGTCTCCAGCAGCATCCACTGCGGGATACCGCCGAAGTGCAGAGGCCAGAAGCTGATGCGGTTCTCATCGGATACCTGTGTTGCAGTAATCTTTTGTTGAGACGCAACAGGAACAGATTCTGCAGGTGTGAACAGTGGCAGTGTATTGTCGTTCATGTTGATTTTTCCTTGTTTATTAATGGGGTAAATCTGTGGGGTGACTAAAACGGGATGTCAGTGAGGGAACGGCTGGCGGTTATTTGCTGAGGATGGTCAGCATGTTTTCCGCCATCACCCATAAAGCACGGTTGAGCTTCACGTCACCGTCGATACCGCTAACGGCGCGAGTATGGCTGCGTTTGCCCTTCGCGGTACGTCCGGGCAGACCGCCTTTGAGCAGGTTTTCCTGCAGACGCTGGTATGTTGTCCACAGGTCGTTCTGGCGGTCTTCATAGCGGCGCGGCACCAGTATCTGCGATGCCGTCACCGGCTGGTGGTCTTCTCCATAGCGGTACGTCAGCGCGGCTTTTGCAAAAGCCTGCTGTGTCGGCGGCGGGAGTAACAGCGACTGCATCGCATCCCGCTTCTCTTCTACCTGGTCAAATATGCCCAGTACCTCGTAAGCCCCTTCAATAACTTTCCCCACCACATTGCCCTTATGTGGCACGCGCACCTCACCAAAGGTTTCGCCACAGACAAGCCCGTTCTGACAGACAAAACGAAACAGGCCCGGCAGCATCTGGTATGAGCTGGAGCCGTCGTGACTATTAAGCAGGATTATTTCGGGGACCTGTTTGCTGGTGATTTCCCCCTCACGCCTGAGACGCAGCATGTGC
This sequence comes from Enterobacter cloacae complex sp. ECC445, assembly GCF_021892025.1. Lineage (NCBI taxonomy): Bacteria > Pseudomonadati > Pseudomonadota > Gammaproteobacteria > Enterobacterales > Enterobacteriaceae > Enterobacter > Enterobacter cloacae complex sp. ECC445. Next base: position 5,683 of record NZ_JAKLRZ010000012.1, read on the forward strand.
TTTGTGTGGTCGCGTTTATTCAGGTCGCGTACGCGGGTCTGGCAGGCAAAGAACGGCTGAAACCCTTCGCGCTGCAGATTCTCCAGCAGGGTAATCGTCGGTATATAGCTGTAACGCTCAGAGCGTGACGCGTGCTTGTCTTCGCTGAAAACGCTGGGAACATGCTGCATCAGTTCTTCACGGGTTAACGGACGGTCACGGCGTATCTGGTTAATCCGGCCAAAGCGGCTAGCTAAACGCATGGGTAACTCCTTTGATTACATAAATGAAAAGGCCATACCTCCGGAAGGAAGTACGGCCTTTAGTGAACAAAAATAACGGGGTTAATGCCTGGGAGAATACGGTCAGTACCAAGGATGTCAGACGAGCAGACTGTAACCCAGAACAAGGACCAGGACATCTACAATGCAGGATATCAGATAGATAACGCCTGCTATCATGACAGTATCCTTACTGATGGTCGGCCAGACGCGCGAGGGAGGCAATACGGGTTTCACCCTGCGCCAGGCTGCAGTTATTAGCCCTAGCGGATACCAGAGCGCCAGCGAGCGCCGGGGCCAGTTTCGGAGCCGGATATTGCCAACTCCATGCCAGTGGACCGTGATCGGATACGCCGTCATTTTCATAGAAATGGAAAACAAAGCTTCCCTTTTTATAATCCAGCATGCGTGACGCTGCGCGTGTCAGATCCGGTGAGAGCTGGCTGTCGAACAGCGTCACAGGCTGTTCAGCATGAGCCTTCATCTGATGCTCTCCCTCCGGGTAATACTGGATGGTCATACCCGTTGCGCCTGATGCCTTGTCACCGGTGATATCTTTCAGCCAGTAGAGAATGTTCAGGCGCTTTTCCGGGCCGTTGCAGGTAAGAATAAACTTCTGCGTTTCCTTACCTTTTGTGGCGCTAATGATAAAATCATCCACGCCATCCATGATGCGGTCATGCGTGACCTGCACATTTCCTGCCATCTCGCCTGTGACGAGAACGGGTTTAATGTCATATGCAGCAGCGCGGCTCACCTGAGTCCATAACACTGCGACGACAATCAGCAGCCGGACGATAACGTTCACCGTTTTCATCTTTTTCACTCTCCCGCTTCGGGTAAAACGACATAAATATCCCGGCCCCTGACCTCAATGGTCACGGGCTCCTTTACGCCGGTATTCAGCAATGCCTGCGCCTGCCAGAAACGACCGCTGACCTCTTCATGCATGTCCGTCACGCGGATACAGCGCTCATCACTCCCCTCTTTATGCAGGATTTTTGTCACGACGGCACAGGCATCCTGCGCCAGATTTTCATCACCCGAGGTTTTCTTAAACTGATATATCGCCACGAATGACAGCACTGTACAAAGCAACCAGACCTGCAGAAGCCGCCACGGTTTGCCCTGCATCTGGTCGCGCTGGCGAAGGTAGACAAAATTCAGAGGAAACCACAGCCATGAAGGTGGGGTGATGCCCTGCTTCATCAGGTTTATCCGGTCCAGTAGCACCCAGACCAGGGCAACGACCATATAAAGGACAAGTGCGATAGTCTGCGGAAAATTCAGGACCATGACAATCCAGAGTGCCGGGAGCACAGCCGCTAGGCACCAGGCGAACAGGTCCTGACGTAATAATGGGTATGATTTCATCGCTGACTCTCCTGATTGATATGAATGCCAGAAGAGACGAACATAGAGATACACATAAGAATATTCCTTTATAAACAGTGGATTAAATGTGATGAATAACAGTGGATAACGTAACATTCCGCACAGATCGTACTGGCTAATCAGAAGGTGGGATAATGGTTAATTCAGATCGATACGCGCAAACCGATCGTTAATACCTATCAATTATGACGATCAATAAAACTAAATTGATAGTTAAATACTATTTAATTTCACTATTTCGATCGTCGAAACAGATCGAAAAGGTGCAGAGAAAAGACACGATAAAATCAGAACAGGAGATGCCAGACGGCGCGGGCAACAGTCAGCAACCGGTGGCGGAGCTGGTAAAGATAGCGAACCAGGGTCCCGGAAGTCTTCAGGGCGTTCACAGCTTCATCAAATATCTCCCCGGTCGCGCGGACAAATCCCTCACGCGCGGTCTCCCTGACCGTGTCGGTCTGAAGTTCGGGGTGCAGATGTCGGGAAACAGCGCTGCCGCTGAGTACCGGTAACGCCAGTATCAGGGCCTCCACCCAGTGGTGCAGGTTGTAGCGCTCTGCAGCAGAGACGGCAATGACAGGGTGGGCGGTGGCAAAAAGGGTTTCAGCCAGTCGTGTTTTGGCCTGCAGGTTCTGTTGCTGCTGCGGTGAAGGCCGGTGATTCAACCCATCCCATTCCCGGCAGGGCTCCATTTTGTCCGCCTGACTGAGCACAAACATAAAGCGCTCCGGTACTGCTCCGCTGCGGAGTAACTCGCGGTAACAGCGTATATCCTCGTTCCAGGCCCGCTCATCGGCTTTGAGTACCCAGACAAGGAGGTCCAGCCTGCCGGACCACGCCTGATACAGGCGACGGTAAAGACTGTCCAGCTCAGGAGTTTCGCCAATACCAGGAAAATCTACCAGGGTCAGCGTATGTGTGCCGTGAGTGACCCTATAGCGCTGAACGGTGCGGGTGCAGCTGCTGATGGCATCAACCCTGGCGGGAGGTGGACTGAACAGTGTATTGCAGAGGCTGGATTTCCCTGCGCCACTTTTTCCCATCAGTCCGATACAGGGTTCATAACTTATGATACGGCTGAGTTGACGGCATATCTTTTCTGTCGCATCAGCAGGCAACTGCGAAAGGAGTTGCTGTAGTGGCATTATTTTAGAGGATTCATTGTTCATATTTCACCTGTGATAAAAGAATTTTTTTCAATATCACAGGAGTAATATAGGCCTGAAATAATTTACAACTCAATCAATTGTATTGAGGTTTCATCAGATGCCTTTTCTTCTGACTTTCATTCATGGTTTTAAACTTCAGACGTTCTTTACCAAAAGAAAGATCAACACCTTTGATCATCACAGGTTCAGCTAACTTCTCCTCAGGAAAGTTTTTTTGTAAAGTTAGCACCGGTATAAAAAAAGCCCCGGTTGTATCCGTCCTGAGTGATTCAGCGATCTTACAGAGGCCTCTGGGTATTCTTCGTTCTGCTTTAGCTACAGCTTCGTATTTTATATAGCGTACGTTTTCAAAATCCAGCACCCCGCCATATTTGTCCCATTCATTCCTGCTGACAGTGATCATCCTGCACGTAGCAGTAAACGTTCCGGAGTACAATCCTGGTACAGTGTTGATATTACAGTAATAACACGCTACATATGTCTTCAGCACAATCCGAAACGACTTATCGTTAACTTCGTGACCATGGTTGCTAAAATGATTAGCAACGTGTTCAAGAATTTTATCGTCAATTGTTTCCATCAAAGCTTTATGGTTTTTCCGTATCAGAGAACTTTCTCCTTTATGAGGGTGAAATACCTCAGACAGCCCGAAAAACTCAACCGAACCATTCACACTAAATTCTTTTGAATTAACATATTCGGGAAAAATCTGAACCGGAACGGGTTTATCTTTGATGTCATTATTAGCCATCAGATTTTCTCTCTCTTTTGTGACCAGAGAGTAAAGATAATGAGACACACTTTTTTTTCCATTCGACTTCACCGCTTTGTCATGAAGAAACGCTTCAGTCTCCTCATCAGAATAGTACATAGTTGCTTTGTATTTATACGCCATACATCCCCCTGGCTGTTCCTGATTTCTCTGCATTTACCTGCTGGTTTACCTTCCTGCTCCGGAAGTCCATTCATCACTACCGCACAACCAATTTACCCTATTTTGATAATAATTAAAAAATGAAAAGTACCCTGTATTCAATAAATTAAGGGTATTTATTACATATATCGAAATGAAAAAGTGACCTATAAAAGTAGGCTACTTTTAATTTTAGTGTGTAAATTCATTACATTAAATAAAATGCGGTCGTTTCAGTAATCTACCAGGTACCCTCTACTCAGAAGGTACTTTTTACCTTGAGGATCTCACGGAACCGGAAGTTATTTAAAAATTACTAAGACAACAATCTTCTCAGATGCTGCCAACCATACCCAATAGACCGCTATGGCATGACATCAGCTCCGGGTCAAAGATGTGACGTTTTATGCATCTCTTACGCGACGGAGGAAAGTGGATATCAGCCTGCTTCATTAATTTTTTACACGGCCTTCCATACCCTGAGGAAGGCTGCAACATCACACTGAAAACCAGTCATTCCTCCTTTTCACATTCAACGTAAAGGAGATATCCCCATGAATACATCACCTGCTCTTCTGAACGACCAGCTTGTCGATATGGCATTCATCACCACCTATACCGAAATGACGGACAAATGGTTCTACAAACTCATCAGTGAAGGACTCTTCCCTAAGCCAATCAAACTGGGTCGCAGCTCGCGCTGGCTAAAGAGTGAAGTGGAAGCCTGGGTGCAGCAGCGCATAGCAGACTCCCGGGGTAAATGAGCATGGCTGTAAAAGAGTGGAAGCAAGGCATAACTCCTGGTGGCCTGGCAGGAGCAAAAATGGAGAAAACAAATGTTGTCCGTGAGCACTTCCGAATTTCCTGATTATCTCATTTTTATTTATATTCTGAATTGCTAACCCTAGAGTAAATTCTGAACGCCAAAAATATAAAACCCCGCATGTGGAAAGGTTTTGGCATATATCAGTTATATTCCATTGCACAGTATATATATTATATACAAGCTAATATATACAAGGTAATTAACATGTAAGGTTATCACTATATACAAAGGGGGTTATATCCCGTGGTGTTTATATGTAATCATGCATAAATAAGTTAATGGCATATGCGGGTAGATATGGCGGAGGATATGCAAAGTCATTTAAAATGTATTTCAGTGATTGTGTGTTTTTAGTGTGGAACACGTAACCCTGGCTGGTTAAATATAGGGAAACAGAATACATGTAGGATTTTTGTTAATGTTGGTTGCATGCACCATTTTAATTAAGATACCTTAATGCACATTCGGAAAGTGATGTATTAAATATCAAAGGCAAGAAGATCCTTATCTCACAAAAGGCAATCGTACTGTTCATCTCTCAATAATAGCCATCAGAGAATAATATCCTAAGATAACAAACCTCTCCCTGCATCCAGGCAATGCATAAATATCAGGCGACCAACGAATTCATTACTGCCATTCACTCTGGCAGGGGCTTCGCTCGCCTGAAATAAACTCAAAGGAAGTAATACTTGTGACTAACACTAAATTTGGGGAAATCAATCCGGGTTATATGAATCGTATTACGGATATCATCAACTTCGCGACAACAGCCCACGCCAGGACATCCGTATTCACCTTCGTACTCAGACTGCCTGAGCATCGTGATACAGGCGACAGCATTGCCTGTGTCCCTGACCTGAGTTCAGGATTGATGGAACGAGTAGCTGGGGCGCTGAGAGCACGTATCGCAGCCCATCAGAAACGACGTAAGCGGGAAGGCCTTCAGGTGTGTCCAACTGACCTGAGACACGTCTGGGTACGTGAGGTGGGAGAATGCGGCAAATCCCATTACCACATGGCGATATTCGTCAACAAAGATACGTTCAATGGATTAGGAAATTATTCGAAAGAAGACCATAATCTGGGGAGTTACATCTGCGAGGCCTGGCTAAGTGCATTAGGCCTGCTCGAGTTTCCGGAGTACAGGACGCTGGTTGCCTTAAACAACAAGCCACATTATCTGGAGCGTCTTCGGGTGGATCGTTATGGTCAACAGATCCTGAGTTTACGGAGCCACCTGGAATACTTTGCCAAAGAGCGTACCAAGGTTTACACAAAGGAAGAACGCTCATTTGGGGGAAGTGTCAGGTGAACCAGTTCCACACTTAATGGAGTCATCTAATCATATGGATGAAGACGTTACCAGTTAATCATTCTCCATGTTGGGAGGCACACCGTTTATCCCGGGGAAGGATCAGGGTGGTGCAGTGTGCTATCTGGGTTATTATTGGTAGTCAATCGTAGAACAGAAAGCGCTATCTGGGTGTCTCGGCATCACTAAAGCATGTCACGTATCCTCCGCATACATCCGACAACCTCTCCCTCAGGATCGCGTTCGTGTATACGGGCGGCAGTCATCAATGGGAACGCCCGTTCTGCCAGACGTGCCTTGGCAGGGTTATCTTTCATCATATCGTCAAAGCTCTGAGCCAACGAAAAGGCTTCTGCAAACACTTTAGGGGTAGATTTACCACGCGGTGCAGTTGCTGAACCGCGATAAGTGGTGCAGACCGGGGGATTACAAAGACCCGGATTCGCTTGCAGGTATGATTAAACAGGCGTGATACCGCGCCATGAAGGTGGATGCACAGGAGCAAGCCGTTCTGACCCGCTTCCCGAAGAGTAGGTGTCCTGGCTGACGCGCGGTAATACCACAGAGCTTCAGCAGGCGCTTGCGCAGGCCGCTTAGCCACCGTATGCCATCCGGCTCACTTCGTCAGCCAAAATAGTGTGATATTCTTTCCAGAATTCCTGTTGTATCCACGACATAAGGCGATGATTGATGGAGCAGTCTCTCAATTTTGAAATGTTGCGTAGCCAGTGGCCGGAACTGGCGGAACTCGCGTGTATGGCGGAACGCTATGTTCACTCCGATCCGGAAAGCTGTCTGGTCAAGCTGCGCAACTACACCGAATTGATGGTACGTTGGTTATACCGTCAGGAACGACTGCCCGAAGGCATCAAAGCAAATCTGTATGATTTAATGAACGCAGATGTGTTTACCAGCATGATGCCGGAAGCCATTATCATGAAAATGGATGCGCTACGTATCCACGGCAACCGTGCCGCGCACGGTGGTCGTATCAAAGCTAAAGATACCTACTGGCTGCTCAAAGAAGCGTATTTGTTGGGAATTTGGCTATATGTCCGCTACGCCCACGGTAATGTTGATAACTGCCCCAAATTTACTCTTCCTCCATTAACGCAATCTTCAGGTCGTGCAGATGATAAACGTCTGGAAGATGCAATCAGGGCTCAAGATGAAAGCCGTGAGCGAGAACTGGCGTTACAACGCGCACTACAGCAAGAGCAGGAAAAGGCCGAACACCTCACCCAGCGCCTGAATGAAGCCAGAGCTCGCAACCAGCATGTTGCCGACATCCTCTCTATTGATGAAACGGAAACCCGCCGCCGCCTGATTGACTCCCGCCTGCTTGCTGCTGACTGGAATGTAGGGAAAGAGCTTAACAATACCGATCAGGTTACGCAGGAACACCCCGTTAAAGAACAGCCTACCGCGACCGGTGATGGTTATGCGGACTATGTCTTGTGGGATGAGGCACACAAACCGCTGGCGGTAGTGGAAGCAAAAAAAACCAGCGTCAATGCCGAGCAAGGACGAATTCAGGCTCGGCTATATGCAGACTGGCTGGAAAAAGAATATGGTCAGCGTCCGGTTATTTTCTACACCAACGGCTACGATATCTGGCTGTGGGACGACCATAAAACTCACGGCTATCCTCCGCGCCGGGTATTTGGCTTCTACAGCAAGGAAAGCCTGCAATATCTTATTCAGCAGCGTGAAACCCGTCTGCCGCTGAATAGTGTCCCGCACGTTAAAGATAACGAAGGTAAGGCCGTTGCCGGACGTCTATATCAACTTGAAACTATTGCCCGCGTCAGCGAACGGTTTACCAACAAGTACCGGCAATCGTTAATCGTTCAGGCCACCGGCACCGGTAAAACCCGTGTAGCGATTGCACTGAGCAAACTAATGATTGATGCCCGCTGGGTAAAACGCGTTCTGTTCCTTTGCGACCGTAAAGAGCTGCGCAAACAGGCGGCGAATGCCTTCAATCAATTCACCAATGAGCCGCTGTATGTGGTCGGGAAGTCGAAAAAAGCAGACAGGCAGAACGCCAGGATCTACATTGCCACTTATCCCGGCATGATGAAAATCATGGACCATTTTGATGTCGGTTATTTCGATCTGATCATCGCCGATGAATCCCATCGTTCGATCTATAACGTTTACGGCGATCTGTTTAAGTATTTTGATGCCCTCCAGATTGGCCTGACGGCCACGCCGATCGACATGGTGAGTAAAACCACTTTCGGCCTGTTTGGTTGTGAAGGACGTATCCCTACCGCCAACTACAGCCTAGAAGATGCCATCGCCGATAACAATCTGGTTCCCTATGAGGTTGTCACGCACACCACTGAATTCCTGCGCGAAGGCATCAAACGGGAGAAATTAAGCGACGCACAAATCCGTGAGCTGGAAGAACAGGGTATCGATCCCAATACGCTGGAATTTGATGGCAAGGCGCTGGATGAGGCAATTTATAACAAAGACACCAACCGCTATATCCTGCGTAACCTGATGGAAAATGGCCTGAAAGATCGGGACGGCCAACTGCCAGGTAAAACCATCATTTTCGCCCGTAACCACAAACACGCGCTGCTGTTGAATGAATTGTTCGACGACATGTACCCGCAGTTTGCCGGACGCTTCTGCCAGGTCATCGACAACTACGATCCCCGCGCCGAGCAACTGATTGACGATTTTAAAGGGCTGGATGAAAGCACCAACAAAGAGCTGACCATCGCTATCTCTGTTGACATGCTTGATACCGGTATTGATGTTCCGGAAATTGTGAATCTGGTCTTTGCCAAGCCGGTCAAATCAAAAGTGAAGTTCTGGCAGATGATTGGCCGTGGTACGCGCCTCTGTGCGGGGCTGTACGGCTACGATGACAACGGCAAACCGCTGGATAAACAGAAATTCCGCATCTTCGATCACTGGGGCAATTTTGAGTATCACGAGCTGCATACCGAAGAAGCCGAAGTGACAACGACAAAATCGCTGGCGCAAAAACGCTTCGAAGCGTGGGTTATGCTGGGGGCTGCCGCGCAACGTAAGTTCGACAAACAGGCGGTAGATTTAGTCGCTCACCAGCTCCGTGAGCAGATCAACGCGCTGGATGAAAAGTCGATTGCCGTGCAGGAAAAGTGGCAGCAAAAAGCGCAGTACAGCGATGAAAAGGTGCTGCGCCAGCTTTCCCCGAAAACACAGCAGGATCTGCTGTCAATTCTGGCCCCGTTGATGCAGTGGCTGGACGTGCGCGGGCAAAGCGACGCCATGCGCTTTGATATGTATATTCTGGCGGCGCAAACTGCCCGTTATACCAACCCGGAAGAGCTGGATGTGCTCTGGCCGATCATCATCGAGAAAGTGGAACGTCTGCCGCCGCATCTGGCGCAGGTGCAACAGCAGGGGCAGCGGATTAATCAGCTTCGTGATTTGGGCTGGTGGAAGCAGGCCAGTCTGGAAGAACTGGAAGATATCCGCATTCACCTGCGCGGCATCATGCACCTGATGGAGAAAGATGCGACGCCGAAATTTCGCTCGATACAGGTGGATATTACCGAAGATGCGAACCTGATCCAGACGGAAACCCGTAAAACCAATATCCGCTCGATTGATTTCAAACTCTATCGCCAGCAGGTTCAGGGAGCGCTGGAGCCGCTGTTCCAGCAAAACCCAGTGCTGAAGAAAATCCGCAACGGCGAGCCGGTGACGCAAAGCGAGCTGGAGGAGCTGGCAAAGCTGGTACTGATCCAGAACCCCAACGTTGATATTCGGGCGCTGAAAGAGTTCTATCCGCAGGCGACCGCCAGCCTGGATAAACTTTTACGTACTATCATCGGGATGGATAGCGACGCGGTTGAAGTACGCTTTGCCCAGTTCGCAGCTGACAACAGCCTGACCAGCCAACAACTGCGCTTCCTGTCATTGCTGAAAAACCATATTCGTGATTATGGCACCATTGAGATGCGGCAGCTCTTTGAGCAGCCGTTTACACATATCCACAACGAAGGCGTTACCGGCGTGTTCCCCGACATAGAGCAGATCGCCCGGTTGCAAAAGATAGTCGAAGAGCTGGGTGTTGTGACCGACGCAGCAACGGTATAATACGCACATGACAAGCCCCGGCAGCGGGGCTTTTATATTTATAACAGGGTATAGACGTTAACAATGATCACCGGTGACTTAAAAAGTAAAATCGACGGACTATGGGAAGATTTTTGGGTGGGCGGTATCACTAACCCGCTGACCGTAATCGAACAAATCACCTACCTGATGTACTCCCGAATGCTGGATACCCAGGAACAGCGGGACGAGAAACGTAAACAAATCGCGGGTATTGATTTTAAACCGCGCTTTGCGCCTGAGCAGCAGGAGTTCCGTTTTAGTCACTACAGTAACCTCGGTTCAGATGAAATGATGGAAGTAGTGCGCGACGGCGTATTCCAGCATTTCCGCCAGCTCGGCCAGGCCGATGCGTCGAAGGTGACACTGCTGGGCAACTTTATGAAAGATGCTCGTCTGGAGATCGTCAAACCTTCTCTGCTGACCAAAGCCGTGGAAGTGATCAAAAACCTGCCGCTGGATCGTGGCGACACCAAAGGCGATCTCTACGAATACCTATTAAGCAAGCTGACCACCGCCGGGATCAACGGTCAGTTCCGCACGCCGCGCCACATTATCCGCACAATGGTTGAAATGATGGAGCCGAACCCGGCGCGTGGTGAGACGATTTGCGATCCAGCCTGTGGCACTGGTGGTTTTCTGGCGACCAGCTATGAGTACCTGCTGGAGAAATACAGCTCGCTGGAGTCCATCCATACCGAGATTGGCAGCAACGAACGCGGTGAGCTGGAAGAGCAAAAAATCTATACCGGTGATCTGCTGACGCCGTGGCGTGTCCATGTGGATAACAACATGTTCCACGGCTACGACTTTGACACTACTATGCTGCGTATCGCCGCTATGAACCTGATTATGCACGGCGTGGAAGAGCCGGATATCCACTATCAGGACACCATGAGCCAGAGTTTCAGCACCAACTTCCCGCAGGCTAGCAAAAATGCTTTCAACCTGATATTGGCGAACCCACCGTTTACCGGTTCACTGGATGAGGAAGATATCGACGCCACGCTGTCGGCGATGGTGAAAACCAAGAAAACTGAGCTGCTGTTCCTGGCGCGCATTCTGCAAATGCTGAAAGTAGGCGGACGCAGTGCCACTATCGTGCCGCAGGGCGTACTGTTTGGCTCCAGCAAGGCGCATCAGTCTCTACGTAAAACGCTGGTGGAAGATAACCAACTGGAAGCGGTGATCAATCTGCCTTCCGGTGTATTTAAGCCTTACGCTGGCGTGGCAACGGCGATCCTGATCTTTACCAAAGGCGGTCAGACGGATGAAGTCTGGTTCTACGATCTACAAAATGACGGCTACAGCCTGGATGACAAGCGTAACCCGATAAAAGACAACGACCTGCCGCATCTGCTGGCAAGCTGGAAGCATTACCGTACTTTACGTGGGCTACCGGTTGATAACTTTATGGGTGAGAAGTTAGCCTCGCAGCTGAAACAGCAGCACCCGGAAGGGATTGATGCTGGTGTTGATTTTAAAGATCGCACTCAGGCGGCGTTTGTGGTGCCGAAAGGGGATATTGCAGCGCAGAAATACGACCTCTCCATTAACCGTTATAAAGAAGTGGTGTACCAGGCGGAGGTGTATGAAGATCCGAAAGTGATACTGAAGCGGTTGAAGGATCTGGAAAAAGAGATTCTGGCGGATCTGGATGAGCTGGAGGGGATGCTGTGAGTTGGCCAATAGTGAAGTTAGGTAGCATTGGGGAGTTCAAAGCAGGTTTTGGATTCCCTATAGAGTACCAAGGAAAAAAAGAAGGGGATTACCCTTTCGCTAAGGTTGGTGATATATCAGCTGTAGTAAGAAGCGGTCATAAAAATATTTTTCATGCTGGAAATTATATTGATAAAGATATACTTAGGAATTTAAAAGCAAAAACCATACCCAAAGGAACCATTGTTTTTGCAAAAATTGGAGAAGCGATTAAGCAAAATTTCCGTGCTGTTACTACTGTAGAAATGGTAATAGATAACAATGTAATGGGGCTAGTTCCTGATAATAATCTAGTTGATACTAATTATCTATTTTACTTTATGCGGTCACTAGATCTTTATCAATTTTCTGGTGCAACTACCATCCCAGCATTACGTAAGTCAATGCTTGAAAATATTCAAATACCATTACCACCGTTAAGCGAACAAAAACGTATCGCTGCTATTCTTGATAAAGCCGATAGTATACGCCAAAAACGCGAGCAAGCTATCAAACTGGCTGATGATTTTTTGCGTGCTACGTTTTTGGAGATGTTCCCCCAATTAGATGATTGTGGAAATAGAGTAAAATTAGGTGATATTGTGACTCTGGATGCCCCAATGGTGGATCCAAGAGAAGACAAGTTTATCGACTTAATACATATCGGTCCTGATAGAATTGAAAAAAATACTGGATTACTTTTATCTGCGCTAACTGCACGAGAAGAAAATTTAATCAGTAAAAAATTCCTTTTTGATGAAAGTTACGTGTTGTATTCAAAGATACGACCTTACTTGAAAAAATGTGCAATTCCTGATTTCAGTGGATTATGTTCGGCCGATATGTATCCTGTAAAACCTATAGCAAACAAAACTAATCGTGAATTTTTATGGCAGCTCTTACTATCTGATTTTTTCACAAAATATACCGAAACCTTACCAGACAGGGCAAACATCCCTAAATTAAACAGGAAAGAGCTATTGAACTTTGAAATATCGCTACCGCCATTTTCCCTGCAAGAAAATTATAGAGCAATAGTGCAAAAAATTAACAACACAAAATCAATAATGCGTATACAGAGTAATAATGACCTATTAAACAGGTTAACAGACAAACTATTTTCAAAAGACCAATAAATAAGGTAATCAAAATGCCTAATATTAGCATTGACGACTTGAAACGATTAATTTCAAATAGAGAAATAGGGGCAATAACCCTGGACACCTCTATTTATATCCATCATCACTATGGATTTGAAGTCGGAATATTATCAAAACTCTCACAATTCAAAAATACTGAAATAAAATTCATTGTTGTTGATATGATTCAGCATGAAACATTATCACACCTTATTGAAGAGGCAAAAAAGAACAAAGCTGAGACGAAAAATAGCCTTAAAGTTATAGGTAACTCGTGGGGAGTTACACCTCAACGCAGACAAGAGTTAATGGATGAGCTATTTACGAGTAATGAAGATGAAATATCTAAAGCTCGATTTGATGACTTCAAAAAGAAGGCTGGCGCCAGAGAAATAAAATGTGCAGAGCTATCAAGCTTAAGTAAAGTCATAGATTTATACTTTAATAAAATAGCACCATTTGCTATCAAAAAAGATAAAAAAAATGAGTTCCCTGATGCTTTAGCTCTTTCAGCCCTTGAAGTTTGGGCTGAATCTAACAATACCAAAATTTTAGCCGTTTCAAAAGACAATGACTGGAAAGAATTTTGTGAGACTTCACCTTTATTATATTTTATTGATGAACTCTCTAATGCATTAACTGCATTACACTCGAATGCTTCAGTCAATATCATTAATGCTCTGAAAACTATCAATATTGATGAGCTAAATAAAGAAATAATAGAATCAATACCACATCAACTTTATAACTTAACAGTTGATGTAGAAGCAAGCTCATCGTTCTACTACGACGTTGAATCTTCAGAGTTAACAATGGTAGATGATCAACAACAACCTATAAATGATTTCGAAAAATTCCTCTCAACCCTAAGCATTATTGATACTGAAGAAGAATCTTTTTCGGTACAATATACAGTGAACTGTAACGTTGATATTGAGACTACTCTTGACTTCAATACCTGGGATGGTATTGATAAAGAATTTATTGGTATGGGGGGAGGAATCTTCAATAATTCAGAGGATATAGATATCGATATTATAATTAATTTTAACAGAGATGGTAATGATATTGAAATCGATAGTATTGAAGTTATTAGCTCAAGTATAACTATCGACCTTGGTGAGGTTGGACCAGATTGGATGAACGATCCCGATTATTACGATTGATATAGCCGATATTATTTTGTTATTAAGTGATAAAGCCATCAAATCTTGAATATATCTTGATGGTTTTTATTTATGCACTGCCCCTACTGCAATCTCGCCGTTGACAAACTCATTAATCTCATCCGTATACTACCACACAATTTTCTTGGGGCCATGTAGATATAGAAAGTGACTAAAGATTCCGTGAATCACGTTCTTATTAGCATACGCACACTACGTATCAATCCTCAGCAATTTGAAGCTATGTTTACGTGGACTCGTGTTCATTGAGGGCTGGTCGTTATACCCTGTTAGCCATTCTATACGCCCCGCTAGTGGAATAACCTGATTAATACTCTAGTTACTAACAAGTTTGCGTAGTTATTATTGCTGATGAGGGATAATCGTTACGGTGGTCACAGAAACACTACTTCCAGTAAAGACCATCAGCCATCCTCCTAAGGGAGGATGGCTGATTAGTTTTATTTTATTAAACACATATGCTAGACATTGCCCCGATTTACCTTCGCATAGTCAAACGGCGTAATCCCTTTCTCCCGATTCGCATCCAGAAAATCAGCCCACCACTGCAACATCAGCTTGCGCTCATCCAGATGTTCCGCTTTATGGATATACGCTGCCCGCACTGAGTTACGTTCCATATGGCTCATCTGACGTTCTACCGCATCCTTCGACCATAGCCCTGACTCAATTAACGAACTACAGGCCATTGTACGGAAGCCGTGGCCGCAAACCTCAACCTTAGTATCATATCCCATCACCCGTAGCGCACTGTTTACCGTGTTTTCACTCATTGGCTTACGCGGATCATGATCGCCAATAAAAATCAGCTCATGTTCACCACAGAACTGTTTTATCTGCTTCAGGATCGCCAGCGCCTGCTTTGAAAGTGGCACCAGATGCGGTGTACGCATCTTTGAGCCTCTCTGAGAATGTTTCACATCAGGAATAGGCTCTCGCTCAGGCGGGATGGTCCATATTGACGTTTCAAAATCGATTTCTGACCAGCGAGCAAAACGCAGCTCACTGGACCGAATAAAGATAAGCAGAGTGAGTTCTGTCGCCCAGCGGGTTAGCGGCCTGCCGGTATAGCTATCTATTTTCTCAAGCAACTCAGGGATGCGCTTTAATTCCAGCGCCGGACGATGTTGTCGATTACCGGAAGCAACCGCCCCAGCCATCTCTTGTGCCGGGTTATAATCAATTAACCCACTTTGCACTGCATAACGCATGATGGCCGTAGTGCGCTGTTGAAGACGAGCAGCAACCTCAAGACGTCCAGACATCTCTACGGCTTTAATGGGCGCTAATAAATCGCGCGTTTTTAACTCAGTGATATTACGTTCACCAAGCGCTGCAAAGAGATTATCTTCCAGACTTTTTAGCACACGATGGGCGTGATCTTCAGACCACTTTTTATTGCTGCCATGCCACTCGATCGCTACCTCTTTAAAGGTTCGTGCTTTACTCTGTTCAACCTTATCATTTTTCTTTTTGTCTCCCGGATCGACGCCATTCGCTAGTAGCTTACGCGCTTCGTCACGACGTGCTCTGGCATCCGCCAGTGTGATTTCAGGGTAAACCCCAAGTGCCAGCATCTTTTGCTTGCCGTCATAACGGTACTGCAAACGCCAGTACTTAGAACCATTTGGATGGACAAGAAGGTGCATACCGCTGCCATCGGTCAGTTTGTATTGCTTATCCGTTGGCTTGGCTGTTCTGACCTTGATATCTGTTAACGCCATGCTTATCCCCTCCCTGTTGGTACAAGCATTATCGAACCGGAAATACCATCATCTGTACCAACATGTGTTGGTAGATGTACATTGATGTCGGTTGACCTTGAGAGAGTTAATATAGCGGGAAAGGTAGATAAATGCTGGATTTTAGACATAAAAAAAGACCTCAGTTGAGGTCCATTTACATGCTTTTGGTGCCGAAGGCCGGACTCGAACCGGCACGTATTTCTACGGTTGATTTTGAATCAACTGCGTCTACCGATTTCGCCACTTCGGCACTGAAGGGGATGCGGAAACGTTGTGGATTATACCTGTCGCGCGCCGCCATGCAAGCGACGACGCGCTAAACCCGCGCTAAGTGCCCAAAAAACCAGCGCCCTTCGTCAGTCCAGCTCAGACACCGCCAGCCGAATCACCCTCGCCGCCTTTTGCTCCGGCAGCGCCAGCACCTTGGCCCACATCTCCTGCACCATATCGCAGGAGAGCTTCTCTTTGCCCGCCGCCTTCTCCGGCATCTGCAATAGCTGGATGTCCTCGCCGTACTTATCGGCAAGCGCCTTCATAATCGGTCGCACGTCCTCGACGGCCGCCTCGCGCTCGGCCTGCGTCACGGTGTGGCGGTTTTTGCCGTAGGCCGCGCGCATCATGTCGGCGTCGGCCTGCATGCGCCGCGCCATCAGGTCTTTATCCAGCATGCGCATCGGGTTCACGCCGCCCTTCACCGCCGGGTAGAGGAAGCGGAAGCAGGCGTCGTCGCTCACCTTCTGGATGGCGGCGGTCTGCTCCATGTTAATGGTCATGTAGTTCACCACGTTGGCGTCCGGGGCGTTTTGCAGGCGCGACATCTGCAGATGCAGGATCTGCGGCTGGATGGTGTCGATAATCTGCTGCTCCGGCTCGCCCGCTTTTTGCAGGGCGGCCATCTGGTCGAGGATGCGCTGGTGCAGCGCGGGCTCCTGCTCCTTAATCACCTGCCAGGCGGGCATCGCGTTGAGGGCAGCATCCATCTGCTGTTCCGGCGCGCGCTGCCTGTCGAAGAACACCCAGAACGCCACGGCGGCGGCCACCACAACAACGATTACGCTACGGGTCCACGTTTTATTCATCTCGCATCCTTATCCTTGAATTATGCCGGTTTACACCGGCACGCCGCTGTGGAAGCGAAACTCGTGGTCCGGTGTCGAGATAAGTGTGGCTTCAATTTCGCCAAAAAGCTGTATGCGCGGTGAGATATCGTCGTCGCTCACCTGCTGAGCCAGCGTCAGGTAGTCCTGATAATGGCGCGCTTCCGAGCGCAGCAGCGAGAGATAGAACTTCTGCAGGTCGTCGTCGAGGAACGGGGCCAGCGCGGCGAAGCGTTCGCAGGAGCGGGCTTCGATGTAGGCGCCACAGATGAGCTTGTCGATCAGCGTCAGCGGTTCGTGGGTGCGCACGTCCTTCAGCATTCCTTTGGCGTAGCGGCTGGCGGTGATTTTGACGTACGGAATGTCGCGCGCCAGCATCGCCTCGCGTACCTGCCAGAAGTGGTGGAGTTCCTCTTTAATCAGCAGCACCATGCTGTCGATGAGCGCCTGTCCCCACGGGTCGTCGGTTTTGGGCATCACGCTTTTGCCAATCTGCCTGTGCAGGGCGATGAAGTCCGGCTCCGGGCCGTCGCGGAAGGTGAACTGTTCGTAGGGTTTGAGCCAGTCGAGCAGCGCGTCGGCCCCGCTTTCGTCGGCGACGTATTTACGCACGAGTAATAGCGCGGTCTGGGCGGCCTTAAGCTCGCACACCATGTGGTCGGTGAGCAGCAGCGGCAGGTTCGCCGGGTCGCGGGCTTTATCAATCCATGCTTGCGGGGTCGGGCACTGGAGGAAGTTGAGTACGGGGGCGAGTATCTGCGGGTAATCCATGGTTCTGCCTTGAAAAAGCGGTGGCGAGCGCCACCGCCTGAAACGCTTAGTGACGCACGCCGTCGTCGTCTTCGTCGACGTAATCTTCGTCGTCGCCTTCTTCGCCGTCTTCACCGTTCGGATCTTCGAAGTAGGTTCCCCAGCCGTCGTACTCCACCTCAAACTTCTCGGCCAGGTTCATCAGCTGTTCTACCTGCGCGTCGATCAGCTCCGCCTTCAGCGCGCCTTCGCTCAGGATGTCGCAGCAGATGACGGTGTCGCCCTCTTCCACTTCCAGCTCTTCCGGCTCGGTCACTTCGTAACCCAGCTTAAAGGCTTCCACGGCCATTTTTTCCAGCGCGTCGAAATCATCCGCAGAGAAATGATGCTCGATGGTGTACAGCGCGTCCGGATCGCTACCGTCTTCCAGCAGCTCTTCAATAATCAGACGCGTCTCTTCGCGTTGCTCTTCCAGTAATTCCGGGTTTGCCATGGCTCAATCCTCTTTAAAGTGCGGCAGATACTTCTATTTTCACACACGGACGGGTTTGCCTCCACCTTTGTTGGAAAGATTTGTGAAACGGGGTTGCAAATGAATAATTACACATATAAAGTGAATTTTAATTCAATAAGTGGCGTTCGCCATGTGAGGATAAAATGTCTGATCTGTACAAGAAACACTTTCTGAAATTGCTCGACTTTACCCCTGCACAGTTCACTTCTCTGCTGACCCTTGCCGCACAGCTCAAAGCCGATAAGAAAAAGGGCAAGGAAGTACAAAAGCTTACCGGTAAAAACATCGCGCTCATCTTCGAAAAAGACTCGACCCGTACACGTTGCTCTTTCGAAGTTGCCGCATTTGACCAGGGCGCACGCGTCACGTACTTAGGGCCGAGCGGCAGCCAGATTGGGCATAAAGAGTCAATTAAGGATACCGCGCGGGTGCTCGGGCGGATGTACGACGGCATTCAGTATCGCGGCCACGGCCAGAAAGTCGTCGAAACGCTGGCACAATATGCGGGCGTGCCGGTGTGGAACGGGCTGACCAACGAGTTCCACCCGACGCAGCTGCTGGCGGACCTGCTGACCATGCAGGAGCACCTGCCGGGCAAGGCGTTTAGCGAGATGACGCTGGTCTACGCGGGCGACGCGCGCAACAACATGGGCAACTCGATGCTGGAAGCGGCGGCGCTGACCGGGCTGGATCTGCGCCTGGTGGCCCCGAAGGCCTGCTGGCCGGAAGAGAGCCTGGTGGCGGAGTGCAGCGCGCTGGCGGAGAAGCACGGCGGCAAAATCACCCTGACGGAAGACGTGGCGGCGGGCGTGAAGGGCGCGGACTTTATCTATACCGACGTCTGGGTGTCGATGGGCGAAGCCAAAGAGAAGTGGGCGGAGCGGATTGCGCTGCTGCGCGGGTATCAGGTGAACGCGCAGATGATGGCGCTGACCGGCAATCCGGACGTGAAGTTCCTGCACTGTCTGCCGGCGTTCCATGACGACCAGACCACGCTCGGCAAGCAGATGGCGAAGGAGTTCGACCTGCACGGCGGGATGGAGGTGACGGACGAGGTGTTTGAGTCAGCGGCGAGCATCGTGTTCGACCAGGCGGAAAACCGGATGCATACGATCAAGGCGGTGATGGTGGCGACGCTTGGGGAGTGATTGGGTCCTCTGCGCACTGGTCCCCTCACCCCGGCCCTCTCCCACGGGGAGAGGGAGCAAACACTAGAAAACGACAACAGGGTTGTCGTTTTTGCTTTTACCTTGCCACCAGCATTTTCACCACGACTTTTCGCACCTTAGCAGGCGTCCCCACCGCGCACAGCGGCTTGTGCACTTCGCCCGGCCAGAACACCACGAAATCCCCTTCGCTCAGCACCACGGTTTTCTCCTGCTGGCCTTCCGGCAGGAACGCGATGTCTTTGTCCGCCAGCCAGTCGGTGTCCGGCGTGCCGTGCGGCAGGGTGCTGAAGGTCATCCCCTCCTGGCCCTTCATCACGATCTGGATATCCAGATAGCGCGCGTGGTACTCGGCGCGGCGCTCGGCAAACGGCTGAGTCATGTCTTCAGAGACCAGATAAAACAGACTGTTGCCGTCGATATCATGCTTGCCTGTCGGCGTTGCGTCGGTGACGTGGCTTTTGATGTGCTCAATCGCCTGGCGCAGCGCGTCGGGCAGCCAGGGCTGGAGATGGTGGATGTTGCCAATGATCATGCGAAAACCCTCGATATAAAACAACGTTTCATTTTCATCTCTTATACGAGAATCCAGGCTGCCATACCAGCCGTTTTTGGAAGAGGTTTGCGCGAGCGCATGTTTATCGAGAAAGATGTTAATTTTCTGTTAATCCTGCCCGGGCAATTATGCAGAGGTTATGCATAACCTTAATAAACGCGTGTCGCGAGACCGCTCTAAGCCCTTGATAATGCGCTTTAATTAACAAAAACCCTTGTCGTCTCACACTTTGTTATTTTGATAATTTGCTCTAAAAAACCATAATTATTTATTGATTTTTCTTAAGTCAAAAATAGTTAATTACCTTAATTGCATAGCCATTCTTATACATTATTTTTATGATTTGAAATCAGCAACATAGAAACATATTTCAAGATATTAAAATCTACAAAATAATAACAACCTCGAATAATGCCACCGGATCCTGCTTAGCTATTCACCCCTCAATAATATGAAATTAATCATTATCTGATGCGAATCATGCAAATGAAAACAAACTCCTTAATATCCATTTTCGCGTGAACTGCATCACAATAATCATTATTTAACCGCCTAGTATGAACCTCGAAATCAATTGAGCTTAGCCGCCATGCAATTAAATACATCACATGGCGCATGCCCTTTTTATTCTGAAAAACAGTTAAAGGAATAATTATGGAAAAGCATTACGTCGGTTCTGAAATTGGTCAATTGCGTAGCGTTATGCTGCACCGCCCAAATTTAAGCCTGAAACGCTTAACGCCATCGAATTGTCAGGAGCTGCTTTTTGATGACGTGCTCTCGGTTGAACGGGCGGGTGAGGAGCATGACATCTTCGCAAACACGCTGCGCGAGCAGGGTGTGGAAGTCCTGCTGTTGACCGACCTTCTGACACAAACCCTTGATATTGCAGAGGCGAAAGCCTGGCTGCTGGATACTCAAATCTCTGACTACCGCCTCGGCCCCACCTTTGCCGGCGACGTGCGCGGCTGGCTGGCGGATATGCCGCACCGAGAGCTGGCGCGCAGATTAAGCGGCGGATTAACCTACGGCGAAATTCCGGCGGCCATTAAAAATATGGTGGTGGATACCCACACGGCGAATGATTTTATTATGAAGCCGCTGCCGAACCATTTATTTACTCGCGACACCTCCTGCTGGATTTATAACGGCGTTTCCATTAACCCAATGGCCAAACCGGCCCGTCAGCGCGAAACCAATAACCTTCGGGCAATATATCGCTGGCACCCGGCGTTTGCCGACGGCGATTTTATTAAGTATTTCGGCGACGAGAATATTAATTACGACCACGCCACTCTGGAAGGCGGCGACGTATTAGTCATTGGCCGCGGGGCGGTATTGATCGGCATGTCCGAACGCACGACGCCGCAGGGCGTGGAGTTCCTCGCCAACAGCCTGTTCAAACACCGCCAGGCCGAGCGCGTGATCGCCGTTGAGTTGCCAAAACACCGCTCCTGCATGCACCTCGACACCGTGATGACCCACATCGACGTGGATACCTTCTCCGTCTACCCGGAAGTGGTGCGCAAAGACGCCCAGTGCTGGACGCTCACCCCGGACGGACGCGGCGGCCTGCTGCGCACGCAGGAAACCGACCTGCTGCACGCCATCGAGAAGGCGCTCGGCATTAGCCAGGTGCGCCTGATCACCACCGGCGGCGACGCCTTTGAGGCCGAACGCGAGCAGTGGAACGACGCCAACAACGTGCTGACCATCCGCCCGGGCGTGGTGATCGGCTACGAGCGCAACGTCTGGACTAACGAGAAGTACGACAAAGCGGGCATCACCGTGCTGCCCATCCCGGGCGACGAGCTGGGACGCGGCCGCGGCGGCGCGCGCTGCATGAGCTGCCCGCTGGAACGCGACGGAATTTAAAGGAGCCATCATGGAACGAAAACCCACTCTGGTTGTGGCCCTGGGCGGCAACGCGCTGCTCAAGCGCGGCGAGCCGCTGGAAGCAGAGATCCAGCGCCAGAACATTGAGCAGGCCGCCCGCACCATCGCCGGGCTGACGGCGCAGTGGCGCGTGGTGCTGGTGCACGGCAACGGGCCGCAGGTCGGGCTGCTGGCGCTGCAGAACAGCGCCTACGACAAAGTGACCCCTTACCCGCTGGACGTTCTCGGCGCCGAAAGTCAGGGAATGATCGGCTACATGCTCCAGCAGGCGCTGAAAAACAGCCTGCCGCAGCGTGAGGTGAGCGTCCTGCTCACGCAGGTGGAAGTGGACGCCGCCGACCCGGCGTTCAGCAACCCGACCAAATACATCGGCCCGGTGTACAGCGAAGCCCAGGCAAAAACGCTGGCCGCGGAAAAAGGCTGGGTGTTTAAGGCCGACGGCAGCTACGTCCGCCGCGTGGTGCCGTCACCGCAGCCGAAACGCATCGTCGAGAGCGACGCCATCACGGCGCTGATCCAGCGCGACCACCTGGTGATCTGCAACGGCGGCGGCGGCGTGCCGGTGGTGGAAAACGCCAACGGCTATCGCGGGATTGAGGCGGTGATCGACAAAGACCTCTCCGCCGCCCTGCTGGCCCGCCAGATTGAGGCCGACGCCCTGCTGATCCTCACCGATGCCGACGCGGTGTATCTCGACTGGGGCAAGCCAACCCAGCGCCCGCTGGCGCAGGTGACGACGGAGCTGCTCAGAGGCATGCAGTTTGACGCCGGATCGATGGGGCCGAAAGTGGCCGCCTGCCGCGAGTTTGTTGAAGCCTGCAACGGCATTGCCGGGATCGGCGCGCTGGCCGACGGCGCGGAGATCCTGGCGGGCGAGAAAGGCACGTTGATTCGTAACTAAACTCCCTCTCCCCTCACCCTAACCCTCTCCCCAAAGGGGAGAGGGGACTTCAAACACCCTCTCCCCTTTGGGGAGAGGGCTGGGGTGAGGGGGAAGGTCTTAGACATTCATTTAAAAAGGATTTCCCACATGACCATCAACCTGAAAAACCGCAACTTCCTGAAACTGCTGGACTACACCCCGGCGGAGATCCAGTACCTGATCGACCTCGCTATCGAGCTGAAGGCGGCCAAAAAAGCCGGGCGCGAAAAGCAAACCCTGGTCGGGAAAAACATCGCCCTGATCTTTGAAAAAACCTCCACCCGCACCCGCTGCGCCTTCGAAGTGGGCGCGTTCGACCAGGGCGCGCAGGTGACCTACCTCGGCCCAAGCGGATCGCAGATCGGCCATAAAGAGTCGATGAAGGACACCGCCCGCGTGCTGGGCCGCATGTACGACGGCATCGAATACCGCGGCTACGGCCAGGCGATTGTTGAAGAGCTGGGCGAGTACGCGGGCGTCCCGGTGTGGAACGGCCTGACCGACGAATTCCATCCGACGCAGATCCTCGCCGATCTGATGACCATGCTGGAGCACGCGCCGGGCAAAATCCTGCCGGAGCTGAGCTTTGCCTATCTGGGCGACGCACGCAACAACATGGGCAACTCGCTGATGGTCGGCGCGGCCAAGATGGGGATGGATATTCGCCTCGTGGCACCGAAATCCTTCTGGCCGGAAGCCGGGCTGGTTGAGCAGTGCCGCGCCATCGCCAAAGAGACGGGCGCGCGCATCACCCTCACCGACGACGTGGAAGAAGGCGTTCGCGGGACCGATTTCCTCTACACCGACGTGTGGGTCTCTATGGGCGAGCCGAAGGAGGCCTGGGCCGAGCGCGTCAGCCTGATGAAGCCGTATCAGATCAATGCGGACGTGATGAAGGCCACCGGCAACCCGAACGTCAAGTTCATGCACTGCCTGCCCGCGTTCCACAACGAGCACACTAAGGTGGGCCGCGAGATCGAGATGGCGTACGGGCTGAAGGGGCTGGAGGTGACGGAAGAGGTCTTCGAATCGCCAAACTCCATCGTCTTTGACGAGGCCGAGAACCGCATGCACACCATCAAAGCGGTCATGGTGGCGACACTCGGCGACTAATCATCGCCCGGCGCGCCGCGGGGTGCGCCGGGTTTAAGGAGAACATCATGGGCAAGTTTAAGTTTCCCTCCGCTTACACCATTCTCTTTTTTCTGATTGCCGTTGTGGCGGCGCTGAGCTGGGTCGTCCCCGCCGGTCAGTACCAGATGGCGATGAACGAGACCCTCGGTAAAGAAGTCCCGATTGCCGGCACCTACGCGCACGTGGCGTCACATCCGCAGGGGCTGGTTTCCGTCCTGATGGCGCCCATTGCCGGGCTGTACGATCCGGTCTCCGGCCAGGCCGGGGCGATCGACGTGGCGCTGTTTATTCTGATCATCGGGGGATTTCTCGGGATCGTCACCAAAACCGGCGCGATTGACGCAGGGATCGAGCGCGTTACCACCCGGCTGCGCGGGCGCGAGGAGTGGATGATCCCGATCCTGATGGCGCTGTTCGCCGCAGGCGGCACGATTTACGGCATGGCCGAAGAGTCGCTGCCGTTCTATACCCTGCTGGTGCCGGTAATGCTGGCCGCCCGCTTTGATCCGGTGGTCGCCGCCTCCACCGTGCTGCTCGGCGCGGGGATCGGCACGCTCGGTTCCACCATTAACCCGTTCGCCACGGTGATCGCCGCCAACGCCGCCGGGATCCCCTTCACTAACGGCATCGCCCTGCGCGTGGCGCTGCTGGTCATCGGCTGGATCATCTGCGTGGCGTGGGTGATGCGTTACGCCCGCAGGGTGCGCCAGGATCCATCGCTGTCGATCGTGGCGGATAAGCAGGAAGAGAACCGCGCCTACTTCCTCGGCAACAAGGGCGAACAGTCGCTGGAATTCACCCCGGTGCGCAAACTCATCCTGGTGATTTTCGCCCTCGCCTTCGCGGTCATGATCTACGGCGTGGCGGTGCTCGGGTGGTGGATGGCGGAGATCTCGGCGGTGTTTCTCGCCAGCGCAATTATCGTCGGGCTGATTGCGCGGATGAGCGAAGAGGAGCTGACGTCTACGTTTATCAACGGCGCGCGAGATTTGCTGGGCGTCGCGCTGATTATCGGCATCGCGCGCGGTATCGTAGTCATTATGGATAAGGGCATGATTACCCACACCATTTTGCACAGCGCGGAAGGTCTGGTCAGCGGGTTGTCCACGGTGGCGTTTATCAACGTGATGTACTGGCTGGAGGTCGTGCTGTCGTTTCTTGTGCCTTCTTCATCCGGCCTGGCCGTTCTGACGATGCCGATCATGGCACCGCTTGCCGATTTCGCTAACGTCAACCGCGACCTGGTGGTAACCGCTTACCAGTCCGCCTCCGGCATCGTTAACCTGGTCACGCCGACCTCGGCGGTGGTCATGGGCGGGCTGGCTATCGCCCGCGTGCCCTACGTGCGCTATCTGAAATGGGTGGCGCCTCTGCTGGGGATCCTGACGGTGGTGATCATGGTGGCGTTAAGCCTGGGGGCGTTGTTGTGATGTTTTGAAGTTGTAGGCCCGGTAAGCGTAGCGCCACCGGGCGTTTTGTTTCAGCCACTTACATGGGAAATAGTTATGACGGAATATGGTGATTACTCTCCAAAAGAACAGCTTCAGCTGACGGTCTGCCAGCGCCTGATCGCAGAAAAGAGTTATCTCTCTCAGGAGGAGATCCGCCGGGATTTGCAGGAGCGTGGTTTTGAAACCATCAGCCAGTCCACCGTTTCACGTCTGCTTAAATTGCTCGGCGTCATAAAAATTCGAAATGCCAAAGGGCTAAAGATTTATTCGCTGAATCCCCAGCTGCGCCCGGCTCCCGACGCCGCGCGTACCGTGTCCGAAATGGTGGTCAGCGTCGAGCACAATAGCGAGTTTATCCTTGTTCATACCGTCGCCGGATATGGCCGCGCGGTGGCGCGTATTCTGGATTATCACCAGCTTCCGGAAATTTTAGGCGTGGTGGCGGGCAGCAGTATCGTCTGGGTCGCCCCCCGGGTGGTGAAGCGCACCGCGCTGGTACATAAGCAAATTAATTATTTACTCAGAACGCATTAATATTCACAAAGAACCGTTTGCATTGAGTAAAGCGTGCATTAAATCGCTTGATCCCCAAAGCGAGCTGCGTATAATGCCCGACAATTTGCCGGGAGGAAGCATGGTCAAGCGTGTACGACATAACGTCTTACCGCGTCTGAAATCAGACGCTGGCCTGCCGTTTTTCTTCCCGTTGCTAAACCTATTCCCAGAGCCCCTCATTTGAGGGGCTTTTTTTTGCCCGGCGTCAGGAGATAAACATGAATCCGCTTTATCAAAAACACATCATTTCCATAAACGACCTCAGCCGCGAAGAGCTGGAACTGGTTCTGGAAACCGCGGCAAAACTGAAGGCCAATCCGCAACCGGAGCTGCTGAAGCACAAGGTCATTGCGAGCTGCTTCTTTGAAGCCTCGACCCGCACCCGCCTCTCCTTCGAAACCTCCATGCACCGCCTGGGCGCGAGCGTGGTGGGCTTCTCGGACAGCAGCAACACGTCGCTGGGTAAAAAAGGCGAGACTCTGGCGGATACCATTTCAGTGATTAGCACCTACGTCGACGCGATTGTGATGCGTCATCCGCAGGAGGGCGCGGCGCGTCTGGCGACCGAATTCTCCGGCGGCATTCCGGTGCTGAACGCCGGTGACGGTGCTAACCAGCACCCGACGCAGACCCTGCTGGATCTGTTCACCATTCAGGAGACGCAGGGCACGCTCGAGAACCTGAACATCGCCATGGTCGGCGACCTGAAATATGGCCGCACCGTCCACTCCCTGACCCAGGCGCTGGCGAAATTTAACGGCAACCGCTTCTTCTTCATCGCCCCGGACGCGCTGGCGATGCCGCAGTACATTCTCGACATGCTGGACGAGAAAGGCATCCAGTGGAGCCTGCACGCCAGCATCGAAGAGGTGATGAGCCACGTGGATATCCTCTACATGACCCGCGTGCAGAAAGAGCGTCTGGACCCGTCCGAGTACGCCAACGTGAAGGCGCAGTTCGTGCTGCGCGCCAGCGACCTCGAGGGCGCGCGCAACAACATGAAGGTGCTGCACCCGCTGCCGCGCATCGATGAGATCGCC
Source organism: Enterobacter cloacae complex sp. ECC445 (assembly GCF_021892025.1). Taxonomy (NCBI): domain Bacteria; kingdom Pseudomonadati; phylum Pseudomonadota; class Gammaproteobacteria; order Enterobacterales; family Enterobacteriaceae; genus Enterobacter; species Enterobacter cloacae complex sp. ECC445. The sequence continues at coordinate 32,533 of NZ_JAKLRZ010000012.1, forward strand.
ACAGACGTGGATAAAACGCCGCACGCCTGGTACTTCCAGCAGGCCGGGAACGGCATCTTCGCCCGCCAGGCGTTACTGGCACTGGTTCTGAATCGCGACTTAGCTCTGTAAGGGGAGACGACCATGACGCACGATAACAAACTCCAGGTTGAAGCCATCAAGCGTGGCACCGTGATTGACCATATCCCTGCCCGGGTGGGCTTTAAGCTGCTGACGCTGTTCAAGCTGACCGAAACCGACCAGCGCATCACCATCGGCCTGAACCTGCCGTCGGGCGAGATGGGCCGCAAGGACCTGATTAAAATCGAGAACACCTTCCTGACCGACGAGCAGGTTAACCAGCTGTCGCTGTACGCGCCGGACGCCACCGTCAACCGCATCGACGAGTATGAAGTGGTCGGCAAATCCCGCCCGAGCCTGCCGGATCGCATCGAGCGCGTGCTGGTCTGCCCGAACAGCAACTGCATCAGCCATGCTGAGCCGGTTTCCTCCAGCTTTGCAGTGAAAAAACGCGCCGATGACATCGCGCTCAAATGCAAATACTGCGAAAAAGAGTTTTCTCATTATGTGGTGCTGGCCAACTAATTGAGGTTGGTAATGAAATCCCGGCTGTTATAATGGCCGGGAACATTCTTAACGCTGTCATTCTGGAGAAAACATGAGCAAAGTACTCGCGACGGAAAATGCACCAGCCGCTATCGGCCCTTACGTTCAGGGCGTTGATCTGGGCAGCATGATCATTACCTCAGGTCAGATCCCGGTGAACCCAAAAACCGGTGAAGTGCCAGCCGACGTCGCGGCGCAGGCACGCCAGTCGCTGGAAAACGTGCAGGCTATCGTTGAATCTGCCGGACTGAAAGTGGGCGACATCGTCAAAACCACCGTTTTCGTGAAAGATCTGAACGACTTCGCGACCGTTAACGCCACTTACGAAGCCTTCTTCACCGAGCACAACGCCACCTTCCCGGCGCGCTCCTGCGTGGAAGTGGCGCGTCTGCCAAAAGACGTGAAAATTGAAATCGAAGCGATTGCCGTACGTCGCTAATTTATTTCAGTTTATACAGGGCGGCTTCGGCTGCCTTTTTTATTGGCTATTTTTACCTTCGCAAGACGATGACGGCGCGGTCCGGGAATAAATACACTCGCACACCTTTATCAATTCCCGCTTCGGACTAAAAATGAAAATCTCCAGCATTGCGTTGGCTGTAGCAACCTTCACGGTAGCCTCTTCTGCGCTGGCGCACGGCTATATCGAATCTCCCGCCAGCCGCGCTTATATGTGCAAACAGGGACAAAATATTGACTGCGGTCTGGTGGAATATGAACCCCAGAGCGTAGAACGGGCCTCCGGTTTCCCGTCAGGGAACCTGCCGCCGGATGGCGAACTCGCCAGCGCCGGAATTGCCAACTACTCCCAGCTTGATAAGCAAAGCCAGAATGCCTGGACCAAAACGCCGATGACCGCCGGGGTGCATCAGTTTGTCTGGCACCACACCGCGCCGCACAAAACCACCAACTGGCGTTATTACATCACCAAACAAAACTGGAATCCGAACAAGCCGCTGACCCGCGATCAGTTCGACTTAACGCCGTTTTGCACAGTGAACGGCAACGGCCAGGCGCCCGCAATGACCCAGTCGATGAACTGTAACGTGCCAGAACGTACCGGCTATCAGGTTATTTACGGCGTGTGGGAAATTGCGGATACCGCGAACAGTTTCTATCAGGCCATTGACGTTGATTTCGGCAACGGCGGTAACGTCACGCCGGACGAAACCCCGGCCGCCGCCTCCGTCTGGCGCAAAACGCTAAGCGGCCAGGTCGCGGGTAACAACCTCAACGTGGGCGATAAGGTGATTGCCCGCTTCTTCGATGCCAATGGCGAAATCGCCTCCATGGCGACCGAGCTGACCATCGTCTCGCCTCAACAGGGCGATGCCAACCAGTGGGCTTACGATCTGGCGCAAAAAATTAACAGCGCCCACAGCGACGTGCGCGTCGGCGTGAAGGATGAAAGCGGAGACGTTAACCCGGTTCACGGCGCAAACAGCGTTTTCGTAAAAGAGGGCAGCACGCTGAAGTCGGTGGCAATTTCTTATGAAGAGCAAAAAGCAGTGGTGAATGAGTCCATCGCCGTGACTGACCTGCATTACAGCAAAGTGATTAACGGTGCCGCGACGGTGACATTCCACGTCAATACCCAGGGTGACGTGAACGTTGAAGCGCACGTGTTAAACCATCCCGGGGCGGAAAAAGGCTACCTGAAGCAGGATATGAATAACAGCAACCAGGACGTGACCATGAACCTGACAAACGTCACGCCAGGGCACCACATGCTGAAATACTACGCCACCAATAAAGCCGGCACCCTGTTCGCGCAGGACGTGCTGGATATGATGCTCGAAGGTGAAGCCGCCTCCGGCAATACCGGTAAGTCTGATTTTATCTTCCCGGATAACGTTGCCTCTTATAAGGCGGGCACCGTGGTGTTGCAGCCTAAAGACGGTAAGACGTATGAGTGCAAGCCGTTCCCGTACAGCGGGTACTGCAAGCAGTACAGCGCGACCGCCACCCAGTTTGAACCCGGCGTGGGTTCACACTGGAAAGAGGCGTGGGTGTTGAAGAACTGAGTTGCCTGATTCCCTCACCCTAACCCTCTCCCAAAGGGAGAGGGAACCGATCGAGCCCCTCGCCCCTTTGGGGTGAGGGGTATTTTTTCTACTGATTCCGCGTCGCGCGCAGCAGCGTCTCCAGCGGATAGACCGCCGCAATCACCACTTCGTCCTGCACCTTTGCCGCGTTATCCAGCTCGCGCTGAATCGACGCAATCTCCTTATCGTCCAGCGTACCCTGACGCGCCACCAGGTCGGTGAGCCGCAGGCCAATCGACGAAAGCTTGTCGACCTCCTGAATCACCGGCTTTATCGCCTTCAGCTGATAGCTGTTTTCGCTTAGCGCCAGCGCGTCGCTGGTGTTGCTCTGCCAACGGTTAAAGACGTGGCGCAGCGCGTCGGCGCTTTCCGTATCTTCTGCGTCGCTCACCAGCCGGTCCGCCCACCGGTGCATCTGGCGCACGGTGGCGCTTTCAGCGTTCAGCGCATCGGCGAAGCGGTTGAGCGGCTCGAACTGATGATAGTTTCCGGCCTGGAACTTGAGGTGCTGACGGGTGTAGTACTGCGCGGGCTCAATCGCCTGAGCGAGGATCTGCAGCGGCAGCGTGTCGGCATTATTCGCAAGGCGCGTAAACTGCACCTGCTGCTGGGTATGCTGCTGCAGCCCGACCGACACCGTCGACCAGCTGTCCATCGCCTGCAGGCGGGTGTACATGTTGTCGACATCGTTGACGTCCTGGGCGGACCACAGCCGCTCCGCCACCGCAAAGGCGCGCGGCCACAGGCGGATATCCAGCACCGGCGCGACCACGTTTTCTGCCCACAGCGCCGCTTCCCCGCCAAGCAGGTTGGCCTGATTCGCCGCGTCCGGCACGACGGGCGGCGTGCCTCTCGGCACCTCGTCCAGACGGGTACCGCTAATCGGATAGCGAGTATTGCCCACCAGGAAGTAACCGGTGAGCTTGTCGTTATCGACGGAGACGACCGGGCGCGTTTCGCCCATCCAGGTATCAACGGTAAACGTCACCTGGCTGTCGTCGCGCCATTCGATGTTCTGCACCGCGCGGCGGGATTTCCCGGCAAAATCAATGAACCCGCGCCAGCCCGCATCCCCTTTCACCAGGGTAAAGCTCCCCTCCACCGGCTTGCCCTTCAGGCGCGGCATGGAAAAGGCCCAGCTCTGGGCGCTGTCGGTGTCGGCTATGACGTCCACGCCGTTCAGCCCCTGCGGGACGATCTCGTTGCGGTAGTGATAGGCGGTGGACTGGGGCTGGTCGAGATAGAAGCCCGTCGAGAGAATGCCTTTGTAGCCGTTCTGCGCCACCTGCCCCAGCGCGTCTTGCCCTTGCCAGGACTGGATCAGAATGCTTTTTGGCAGATCGGGATGATAAATTTCGTCCCAGCCGACCATCTGCCGATGATGCTTCTCAAGAATGGACTCCAGCTTGCGGTTGAAGTACGCCTGCAGCGCGTGGCTGTCCGCCAGCCTGTTGTCGCGCATGAACTGCTGGATGGCCGGGTTCGCTTTCCACTGGCTGTCGTCCACCTCGTCGCCGCCGATGTGCAGATACGGATCGGGGAAGATCGCCGCCAGTTCGCTGACCATCGCGTCGGCAAAGGCGTAAGTTGCCTCTTTGGTTGGATCCAGAACCGGCTTCAGCACGCCCCAGTGGCGCTCCATGGCGTACGGCCCCGGCGCGCTCATCAGCTCCGGGTAAGCCACGGCAATCGCCGAGGCGTGGCCCGGCATGTCGATCTCCGGCACCACGCGGATGCCGCGCTCGGCGGCGTAGCGCACAACCTCACGCATCTGTTCAGGCGTGTAGAACAGGCCGTCGCTGGCAAGCTGGGTCAGCTTAGGGTAGCGCGTCGAGCCGAAGCGCCAGCCCTGATCGTCGGTTAAGTGCCAGTGCAGGACGTTGAGCTTGGCGGCGGCCATACCGTCGATCTGGCGCTTGATATCCGGCAGCGGGATAAAGTGGCGCGCCGAGTCGAGCAGCAGCCCGCGCCACGGGAAGCGCGGGGAATCTTCGATGGTCACCCACGGCAGCGAGGTGTTTTCCGCGCCGTTCTGCACCAGCTGGAGCAGGGTTTCCATGGCGCGCAGTGCGCCGAAGCGGGTGTTGGCGGAGATGTTCACACCGCTGGCGTCCACCGTAAGCCTGTAGCTTTCATCGCTGTCCGGCAGCGGCTGCGGTTTTACCTTTTTCGCGATGGCGATGCGGATCGTCGGTTTGTCTGGCTTTTCAGCCTGCGGCTGCAGCGTCCAGCCGGTTTGCAGGGCCATGCGCTGGCGCAGGCGGCTGATGGCGTCGCCGAGATCGTCCCCGATGACGCTAATGGATACGTCGTTGCCGAGCACCAGCGCGCCCTGCGTGGTCGGGCGTTCGACCTTCGCAGGCCAGGGCATTAAAGGGAGATCCCCTGCCGGGGCGGCAAGGGCAGAAGCGCCGAGCATCAGCCCGGCGGTTAAGAGACTGTACCGTAACATGAATGTTCCTTATCTGACGGGCCAAATAAAGGCAAAACATTCTGTTAACATGCGTACAAATTGTCGTCAAGCGAATGCGCCGACGGCGATCACAGGTTGTTGAATTTGGGAGGAAAGCCAGTCCCCTCACCCCGGCCCTCTCCCCAAAGGGGCGAGGGTAAAAAAAATCACTGCCACCCATACCGACGCGCATAAAATCCTTTCACCATCTGCGTCAGCACCATGTAGCCCGCGAGGATCGCCACCAGCCACGGGAAGTAGCTCAGCGGCAGCGCCTGCAGCTGCAGGTAGCTCGCCAGCGGCGAGAACGGCAGCGCGATGCCGAGCGCCATCACAATTCCCGTCATCACAATCAATGGCCACGCCGCGCGGCTCTGGATGAACGGAATGCGGCGCGTGCGGATCATATGCACAATCAGCGTTTGCGACAGCAGCCCCACCACGAACCAGCCGGACTGGAACAGCGTCTGATGTTCCGGGGTGTTGGCGTGGAACACAAACCACATCAGGCAGAAGGTCAGGATGTCGAAGATGGAGCTGATCGGGCCAAAGAACAGCATAAAGCGCCCGAGATCCGCCGGGTTCCAGTGCTGCGGCTTCTGGATCTGCTCGTCGTCCACGTTATCAAACGGGATCGCCACCTGAGACACGTCGTACATCAGGTTCTGGATCAGCAGGTGCAGCGGCAGCATCGGCAGGAACGGCAGGAACGCGCTCGCCACCAGCACGCTGAAGACGTTGCCGAAGTTGGAGCTGGCGGTCATTTTGATGTACTTGAGCATGTTGGCGAAGGTGCGGCGCCCTTCGATCACGCCCTCCTCCAGCACCATCAGGCTCTTTTCCAGCAGGATGATATCCGCCGCCTCGCGGGCGATATCCACCGCGCCATCGACGGAGATACCGATGTCCGCCGCACGCAGCGCGGGCGCGTCGTTGATGCCGTCGCCCATAAAGCCCACCACGTGCCCTTCGCGCTTGAGCAGGGTGACGATGCGCTCTTTGTGCATCGGCGTCAGGCGGGCAAACAGCGTGGTGTGCTGCGCCAGTTTCGCCAGCTCGTCGTCGGACAGGTGCTCAATGTCGCTGCCCACCACCACGTCGCCCGCGTCCAGCCCCACTTCGTGGCACACCTTCGCGGCCACCAGCTCGCTGTCGCCGGTGAGGATTTTAACGGTGATACCGCTCGCCTTCAGCGCCTTCAGCGCCGGTGCGGTGGTCTCTTTCGGCGGATCGAGGAAGGCGATATAACCCTCGAGGATCAGATCGGATTCGTCGATACGCTGGTAATCCCCCTCGCGCGCCGGCAGGAACTTGCTCGCCACCGCCACCACGCGCAGCCCCTGACGGTTCAGGTTGTCGGTGACGCGCTTGATGCGGCGCAGCATGGTGTCGTCCAGCGGCACGATGTCGCCGTTATAGCGCACCTGCGTCGACACGTTGAGGATCTCCTGCAGCGCGCCTTTGCAGATCAGCTGATGCACGTCCGTCCGCTCGCTCACCACCACCGACATCCGGCGGCGCTCGAAGTCGAACGGGATTTCGTCCACCTTCTGCCAGCGCCCGGAGAGCGTGCGGGCGGACTCCTCATCTACCCCTTCCAGCACCGCGACATCGAGCAGGTTTTTCAGCCCGGTCTGGTAGTGGCTGTTCAGCCACGCGCTGTGCAGCACGCGCTCGCTGGTTTTGCCGGAGATATCGGTGTGGTTCTCCAGCACGATTTTGTCCTGGGTCAGGGTGCCGGTTTTATCGGTGCAGAGAATGTCCATCGCGCCAAAGTTTTGAATGGCGTCGAGGTGTTTGACGATCACCTTCTGTTTAGAGAGCTTCACCGCGCCGCGCGCCAGCGTGGAGGTGACAATCATCGGCAGCATTTCCGGCGTTAAGCCGACGGCCACGGAGAGCGCAAACAGCGCCGCTTCCCACCAGTCGCCTTTGGTGTAGCCGTTGATCAGCAGCACGATGGGCGTCATCACCATCATAAAGCGGATCAGCAGCATGCTGACGCGGCCAATCCCTTTCTGGAAGGCGTTCGGCTCGCTCTCCTGCTCGCTGACGCGTCCGGCAAGCTGGCCAAACCAGGTGTTGCCCCCGGTGGCGGTGACAATCGCCTGCGCGGTGCCGCTGACCACCGTGGTGCCCATAAAGCACAGGGTATCGCACTCGAGCGGGTTCATCTGCTGCGGGTCGCGGCTGCGCGCCACCTTTTCAACGGGCAGGGATTCCCCGGTCAGCGAGGCCTGGGCCACGAACAGATCGCGCGCCTGGACGATGCGTAAATCCGCCGGGATCATGTCTCCCGCAGCCAGCTTCACCAGATCGCCCGGCACCAGCTGGTCGATAGGCAGCTCCACCCAGGCGTTTTCGCCGAGATCGTTGATCACGCGCGAGACGGTCGCGGTGTTGCTGACCATCGCCTTCAGGGCGTCCGCCGCTTTTGTAGAGCGGGCTTCCTGAATGAAGTTCAGCAGCGTGGAAATCCCCACCATCAGGGCAATCACCCCTGCGGCAAACAGATCTTCCGTCGCGTAGGAGATAATGCCGAGCACCGTCAGCAGCAGGTTGAACGGGTTGCGGTAGCAGAGCCACAGGTGTACCCACCACGGAGAGGGCTTTTGCGCCGGGATCTGGTTATCGCCATGCACGGCGCGGATTTTTTCCACTTCGGACGCGTTCAGCCCTTCCGGGTGCCCGCCAAAGGCGCGCCAGACTTCGTTTTCATCCATCGCCGCCACGTTCAGGCAGCGTTCGGTCAGGGACGCGGGGATCGCGGTGCCCGCCATGTTTTTGGCATTGGGCAGCGGGTCGCGCTGAACAAGGCGGTGCGGCAGATGGCGGCTCAGCAGGGCCTGCAGCTGCCGGGTGATATTTTTAAACATAGTCATTCCTCCGCATCCGCAACGGCGGACGCAGCATTCCCTTCAGGCGTGGCAAGGCCGTACCTGAGAGGCACTCAATTTTTCAAGCAGGAACGTTTGGGACGTTGCTGCCTCACATCACCGGTGAGTCAGCAACGGGCTGGCTTACCGGAAAGAACGCGTGCTCTCGCTCAGGAGAGGTGTGGGATCGGGATCCATGAAGCCTCCGGTAAGTAAAAAGTAAGGTGTCGCCGCGCAGTATAAGGATTTAGGCGTACCCTTTGTGACGATTCGGGCGGTATTATACCCCCCTGCAAATAAACCGAACGTAAACCAGACTTTGCCCATAGCGAAATCGCGCTATAGCATTAGGCTCAATTGACCACTTTGTCGTTGTTACAGGGAATACAGCATGCAGAACCGCCTTACGATTAAAGACATCGCGCGTTTAAGCGGCGTGGGGAAATCGACCGTCTCACGCGTGCTGAACAACGAAAGCGGCGTCAGCGAACGCACCCGCGAGCGCGTTGAGGCGGTGATGAATCAGCACGGCTTTTCCCCTTCCCGCTCCGCGCGCGCCATGCGCGGGCAGAGTGACAAAGTCGTCGCCATTATTGTCTCGCGTCTGGATTCTCTGTCCGAAAACCTCGCCGTGCAGACCATGCTGCCCGCCTTCTATGAGCAGGGCTATGACCCGATCATGATGGAGAGCCAGTTCTCGCCGCAGCTGGTGGAAGAGCATCTGGGCATGCTCCAGCGGCGCAACATTGACGGCGTGGTGCTGTTCGGGTTTACCGGCATTAAGGACGAGATGCTGAAACCCTGGCAGCCTTCGCTGGTGATGATGGCGCGCGACGCCCAGGGCTTTGCCTCCGTCTGCTACGACGACGAGGGGGCGATTATCACCCTGATGCAGCGCCTGTTTGACGAAGGCCATCGCCACATCAGCTTCCTCGGGGTGCCGCACGCGGACGTCACCACCGGCAAGCGTCGCCATGAGGCCTATCTGGCCTTTTGCAAAAAGCACCATCTCTCCGCCGTCGCCTCCCTGCCGGGGCTGGGCATGAAGCAGGGGTACGAGCAGGTCGCCAGCGTCCTGACCCCGCAGACCACCGCGCTGGTGTGCGCCACGGACACCCTGGCGCTGGGGGCGAGTAAATATCTGCAGGAGCAGCGCATCGACGGCCTGCAGGTGGCGAGCGTCGGCAGCACGCCGCTGATGAAGTTTTTGCACCCGGAAATTATTACCGTCGATCCCGGCTACGCCGAGTCCGGCAGGCAGGCCGCCGCGCAGCTGATCGAGCAGATCAACGGGCGGAGCGAACCGCGCCGAATCGTCATTCCTGCCCACCTTTCTTAATCCCCGCTCAACGGATTATTGTGATCTTCGCCCGATTTCGGGAACGTTCCCATTTTCGCCGTCACGCTGAAGGAGTAGGCTTGCGCTCAGGTCATTACACCCTCTCACCATCTGTCATGAGGTTTCATGATGAGTAAAGTCAAACAAGCAGATATCGATCGGCTGATCGTCCTGGTCGGCGGCCGCGAAAACATCGCCACCGTCAGCCATTGCATTACCCGCCTGCGCTTCGTGCTGAACGATCCGGCCAAAGCGGACCCGAAGGCCATTGAAGAACTTTCCATGGTAAAAGGCTGCTTCACCAACGCCGGGCAGTTCCAGGTGGTCATTGGTACCGAAGTGGGCGATTACTATCAGGCTCTGCTGGCGACAACCGGGCACTCCTCCGCCGATAAAGAGCAGGCCAAGAAGGCCGCGCGCCAGAATATGAAGTGGCACGAGCAGCTGATCTCCCACTTCGCGGAAATTTTCTTCCCGCTCCTGCCCGCGCTGATCAGCGGGGGCTTAATTTTAGGCTTCCGTAACGTCATCGGCGACGTGCCGATGAGCGACGGCAAAACCCTGGCGCAGATGTATCCGGCGCTGAAAACCGTGTATGACTTCCTGTGGCTGATTGGCGAGGCGATCTTCTTCTATCTGCCGGTCGGGATCTGCTGGTCCGCGGTGCGCAAAATGGGCGGTACGCCGATCCTCGGTATCGTGCTGGGCGTTACGCTGGTCTCTCCGCAGTTAATGAACGCTTATTTACTTGGTCAGCAGGTGCCTGATGTGTGGAACTTCGGCCTGTTTACCATCGCCAAAGTGGGCTATCAGGCGCAGGTTATCCCGGCCCTGCTGGCGGGGCTGACGCTGGGCTTTATCGAAACGCGCCTGAAGCGCATCGTGCCGGATTACCTCTACCTGGTGGTGGTGCCGGTCTGCTCGCTGATTCTGGCAGTGTTCCTGGCGCACGCCTTTATCGGTCCGTTTGGCCGCATGATCGGCGACGGCGTGGCCTTCGCGGTGCGTCACCTGATGACCGGCAGCTTCGCGCCGATTGGTGCCGCGCTATTTGGCTTCCTTTACGCCCCGCTGGTGATCACCGGCGTGCATCAGACCACGCTGGCCATTGATATGCAGATGATCCAGAGCCTCGGCGGCACGCCGGTCTGGCCGATTATCGCCCTGTCTAACATTGCTCAGGCGTCCGCGGTGACCGGCATCATCATCGTCAGCCGCAAGCACAACGAGCGCGAGATCTCCGTTCCGGCGGCTATCTCCGCCTACCTCGGCGTCACCGAACCGGCGATGTACGGTATCAACCTGAAATACCGCTTCCCGATGCTCTGCGCGATGATCGGTTCCGGTCTGGCGGGCCTGGTGTGCGGACTGAACGGCGTAATGGCAAACGGGATTGGCGTCGGCGGCCTGCCGGGCATCCTCTCCATCCAGCCCGCTTACTGGCAGGTGTTCGCCCTGGCAATGGCCATCGCGATTATCGTCCCAATGGCGTTGACTACCGTGGTTTACCAGCGCAAGTTCCGTCAGGGCTCGCTGCAGATTGTTTAATTCTTCTCTTTCGGGGCGCAGTTGCGCCCCTTCGCATTTGCAGGAACGCATTATGAATACCCTTCCTCACTGGTGGCAAAACGGCGTCATCTATCAGATTTACCCAAAGAGTTTTCAGGACACCACCGGCAGCGGCACCGGCGATCTGCGCGGCGTGACGCAGCGTCTGGACTACCTGAAAACCCTCGGCATTGACGCCATCTGGCTGACGCCGTTTTATATCTCCCCGCAGGTGGATAACGGCTATGACGTGGCGAATTACACCGCCATCGACCCGGCGTACGGCACGCTGGATGACTTTGACGAGCTGGTTGCCGAAGCCCACGCGCGCGGCATCCGCATCGTGCTGGACATGGTGTTCAACCACACCTCCACGCAGCACGCCTGGTTCCGCGAGTCGCTGAAAAAAGAGAGCCCGTACCGCCAGTTCTACATCTGGCGCGACGGCACGCCGGAGCAGCTGCCTAACAACTGGCGATCCAAGTTTGGCGGCAATGCCTGGCGCTGGCACGCCGAGAGCGAGCAGTATTACCTGCACCTCTTCGCGCCGGAGCAGGCGGATCTCAACTGGGAAAACCCGGCGGTGCGCGCCGAGCTGAAAAAGGTGTGCGAGTTCTGGGCCGATCGCGGCGTGGACGGCTTGCGTCTCGACGTAATTAACCTGATTTCTAAAGATCAGGATTTCCCGAACGACGAGACGGGCGACGGTCGCCGCTTCTATACCGACGGGCCGCGCGTCCACGAATATCTGCAGGAGATGAGCCGCGACGTCTTTACCCCGCGTAATCTGATGACGGTGGGCGAGATGTCCTCGACTTCGCTGGAAAACTGCCAGCAGTACGCGTCGCTCGACGGCAGCGAGCTGTCGATGACCTTTAACTTCCACCACCTGAAGGTGGACTATCCCGGCGGCGAGAAGTGGACGAAGGCGAAGCCGGACTTTATCGCGCTGAAAACCCTCTTCCGCCACTGGCAGCAGGGGATGCACAACAAAGCCTGGAACGCGCTGTTCTGGTGTAACCACGATCAGCCGCGCATCGTGTCCCGCTTTGGCGACGAAGGTGAACACCGCGTTCACGCTGCAAAAATGCTCGGCATGGTGCTGCACGGGATGCAGGGCACGCCGTATATCTATCAGGGTGAAGAGCTGGGGATGACCAACCCGCACTTCAGCCGGATTACCGATTACCGCGACGTGGAAAGCCTGAACATGTTCGCCGAACTGCGGGCAGACGGTCGCGATCCGGAGGAGCTGCTGGCGATTCTGGCGAGCAAATCCCGCGATAATGGCCGCACGCCAATGCAGTGGGACGCGTCGCACAACGCGGGCTTTACCGGGGGCGAACCGTGGATTGGGGTCTGCGACAACTACGAGACGGTGAACGCCCGTGCCGCGCTGGACGATCCGGATTCGGTGTTTTACACCTACCGGTCGCTGATTGGCCTGCGCAAAACGCTGCCGGTGCTGACGTGGGGGGATTATGAGGATCTCCTGCCGGAACATTCTTCCCTGTGGTGCTATCGCCGTCAGTGGCAGGGGCAGACGCTGATCGTTGCGGCGAACCTCAGTAATACGATTCAGGAATGGCGGACAGACGCTCTCAGCGATAAGCCCCAAGTGCTGATGAGTAACTACCCGGCACCGCAAACGACGTCGCTCCGTCCGTTTGAAGCCGTCTGGTGGTTGCAGCAGTAACCGTCCCGCCGGGTGCAGCCCAGCACCCGGCTTATTTTACTGTTTTTGTTGAATAATTAATCAGATTTTTCTCGTCCTCCTTTACAATCGCTGTAGCGCCCGCCGTTTGTACTCTCGCCTTTTTACTTTGTCCTGCATCAAATAAATCGCAAACATGTTTGATGCAAATCACTATATGTAGCACTTAAAATGCACGCCGACCCAACATATTGTATTTATCGTCTACTATTCCAACAACAAGACGGCGCTTACGCTGGCCGGAATTGTGGATAACACGCGCTGGGAACGCGGGAAGTCTTTGGCCCGGCGGGGAATACGCCCGGTGAATACTTCTCCACCTCTGTGGATAACCTGTTTTCAAAAAATGGAGTGATCATGACACCGCATGTGATGAAACGTGATGGCTGTAAAGTGCCGTTTAAATCAGAGCGCATCCAGGAAGCCATTCTGCGTGCAGCTAAAGCAGCGGGAGTCGATGACGCAGATTACTGCGCCACCGTCGCAGACGTCGTTAGCAGCCAGATGAACGAACGCAGCCAGGTCGATATCAATGAGATCCAGACCGCGGTTGAAAACCAGCTGATGGCGGGGCCCTACAAGCAGCTGGCGCGCGCCTACATTGAGTACCGTCACGACCGTGACGTGCAGCGCGAGAAACGCGGTCGTCTGAACCAGGAGATCCGTGGCCTGGTCGAGCAGACCAACTCTGCCCTGCTCAATGAAAACGCCAACAAAGACAGTAAGGTGATCCCGACCCAGCGCGACCTGCTGGCCGGTATCGTCGCCAAACACTACGCCCGCCAGCACCTGCTGCCGCGCGACGTGGTCTCGGCGCACGAGCGCGGTGAGATCCACTACCACGATCTCGACTACTCACCGTTCTTCCCGATGTTCAACTGCATGCTGATCGACCTGAAAGGCATGCTGACCCACGGCTTTAAAATGGGTAACGCCGAGATTGAACCGCCAAAATCCATCTCCACGGCCACCGCCGTCACCGCGCAGATTATCGCCCAGGTCGCCAGCCACATATACGGCGGCACCACCATTAACCGCATTGACGAAGTGCTGGCCCCGTTCGTGACGGCAAGCTTTAACAAGCACCGTAAAACGGCCGAAGAGTGGCAGATCCCGGACGCGGACGGCTACGCCCATTCCCGTACCGAGAAAGAGTGCTACGACGCCTTCCAGTCGCTGGAATATGAGGTGAACACGCTACACACCGCCAACGGCCAGACGCCGTTTGTCACCTTCGGGTTTGGCCTGGGCACCAGCTGGGAATCGCGCCTGATCCAGCAGTCTATCCTGCGCAACCGCATTTCCGGCCTCGGCAAAAACCGCAAAACGGCGGTGTTCCCGAAACTGGTGTTCGCCATCCGCGACGGGCTGAACCACAAGTTTGGCGATCCGAACTACGATATCAAGCAGCTGGCGCTGGAGTGCGCGAGCAAGCGCATGTATCCGGACATCCTGAACTACGACCAGGTGGTGAAAGTCACCGGCTCGTTTAAAACGCCGATGGGCTGCCGCAGCTTCCTTGGCGTGTACGAGGATGAAAACGGCGAGCAGATCCACGACGGGCGCAACAACCTGGGCGTGATCAGCCTTAACCTGCCGCGCATCGCGCTGGAGGCCAAAGGTAATGAAGCTGAATTCTGGACACTGCTGGACGAACGCCTGCAGCTGGCGCGTAAGGCGCTGATGACCCGTATCGCCCGGCTTGAAGGGGTGAAAGCCCGCGTGGCGCCAATCCTCTATATGGAAGGGGCCTGCGGCGTGCGTCTGAAAGCCGACGATGACGTGTCCGAGATATTCAAAAACGGCCGCGCGTCCATTTCGCTGGGCTATATCGGCATCCACGAAACCATCAACGCGCTGTTTGGCGACCAGCACATGTACGACAGTGAAATGCTGCGTGAGAAAGGCATCGCCATCGTGCAGCGCCTGCGCGACGCCGTTGACCAGTGGAAAGAAGAGACCGGCTACGGGTTTAGCCTGTACAGTACCCCGAGCGAAAACCTGTGCGACCGCTTCTGCCGTCTGGACACCGCCGAGTTCGGGATTGTGGAAGGCGTGACCGACAAAGGGTATTACACCAACAGCTTCCACCTGGACGTAGAGAAAAAGGTGAACCCGTACGACAAGATCGACTTTGAAGCGGCCTATCCGCCGATCGCCAGCGGCGGCTTCATCTGCTACGGCGAGTATCCGAACATTCAGCACAACCTGAAGGCGCTGGAAGACGTGTGGGATTACAGCTACCAGCACGTGCCGTATTACGGGACCAACACGCCTATCGACGAGTGCTACGAGTGCGGCTTCACCGGCGAGTTCGAGTGTACCAGCAAAGGCTTTACCTGCCCGAAATGCGGCAACCACGACGCGGCCCGCGTTTCCGTGACCCGCCGCGTGTGCGGCTATCTCGGCAGCCCGGACGCGCGTCCGTTTAACGCCGGCAAGCAGGAAGAGGTGAAGCGCCGCGTGAAGCATCTGGGGAATGGGCAGATCGGGTAATCCGCTGCCACGTTCATGCCCGGTGGCGCTGCGCTTACCGGGCCTACGAACCGCTCACTTTTGTAGGCCGGGTAAGCGC
>NZ_JAKLRZ010000013.1:0-119805 GCF_021892025.1 Enterobacter cloacae complex sp. ECC445
CCCCCCCGGCCCCCGCGCCGCCGGGGGGGGCGGCCCCCCCGCCCCCCCCCCCCCCCCCCCCCTCTGGGGCGGCCCCCCCCCCCCCCCCCCCCCCCCGGCGTGGTTATTCGCAATGAACTATCACCAGTACTACCCCGTCGACATCGTCAACGGACCCGGCACCCGCTGCACCCTTTTCGTGTCAGGCTGCGTCCACGAATGCCCCGGCTGCTACAACAAAAGCACCTGGCGCCTGAATTCCGGCATGCCGTTTACCGGGGAAATGGCAGACCGGATCATTAACGATCTCAACGATACGCGCATCAAACGCCAGGGGATTTCGCTCTCCGGCGGCGATCCGCTGCACCCGCAAAACGTGCAGGAGATCCTGAATCTGGTAAAACGCATTCGTCGCGAGTGCTCGGGAAAGGATATCTGGGTCTGGACGGGATACAGGCTGGATGAACTGAATGCTGCTCAGATGGAAGTGGTGGAGTTGATTAACGTGCTGGTCGACGGCAAGTTCGTGCAGGATTTAAAAGACCCGGCGCTCATCTGGCGCGGCAGCAGTAACCAGGTTGTGCATCATTTGCGTTAATGAAAAGCGGATATTATTTATCCGCCTTTTTCTCAAAACCGACTCAAACTCTCCATCGCCACCGCCTTAAACCCGGCAAAATCCTCGCAGCTACAGAGCCGCGCCATGGCACGCTCGCGCAGGAAGGTGACGAAGATATCGTAAATCGCCATCGCCTCTTCGTATTCGCTCTTGCTGATGGCGAGCAGGAAGATGACGTGCGCGGTTTCGTCGCCCCACTGCACGCCGTGCGGGGCCAGCACGGTGTAGACCACCGTTTTCTGCGCCAGCAGGCCGAGGGAGTGCGGCAGCGCGATGCCGTCGCCGAGCATGGTGCTGACGATCGCTTCACGCTCAATGACCGAGTCCAGAAACTCCGCGCCGACAAACCCCTCGCCTTCAAGCTGCGCGCAAAGTTCCCGGAACAGCGTCTGCTGGTCAACGGGCGTGTTGATGATGCGGAAATGGGCCGCGTCGAAGTATTTATCCAGCATCCACGGGCGGGTGCGGTCCACCAGCACCAGCTTGCCGATCTGCTCCAGCTGATAGTCGGTCGGGAACGGGGCGATCGTCACCACCGGTTTCGACTTTTCGCTGACGCGGGCGGTGGCGATGACAAAGTCCTCGCTCAGCGATTCCACCTGCTCGTACTCGCGCAGGGTGAGCGTGCGCGTGACCTCAATCTGCGGGTATTTACGCTGGAGTACCGCCTCAATCATGCGGACCATGGCATTACCGGCGTCGCAGACCAGCAGCACGCGCGGCTGGCGCTGGTAGCCAATGTTGTAGTGACGCTCCAGCCCGACGCCAATATGCAGCACCAGAAAGCCAATCTCGTTTTCGCTGATCGCATACGGCGTGTATTTGCCCCAGCTCGACACCGCCGCGAGGGTCATGTCCCACGCCATCGGGTAGTGCTGCTTGATGTTATCCAGCAGCGGATTGGGGATCATGATTTGATACCGCACGCGGGTGATCATGGTTTTGATGTGCGTGAGCATGTCCGCGTGCAGCTGCGCGTCGCTGAGCAGGTTGTAGTTATAGTGGGTGTTGATATAGCGCAGGATGTAGTTAACCAGCGCTTCGTCGTCATCCGCGTTAATCGCGCTCGGGGCAATCTCCTGAATCTGCCGCGCCGCAATGTGCACGCACAGCCAGCTCTCCTCCGACGGAGAAAGCGCCTTGCCCGCCAGTCGCTGGATGGTCACCGCGATATCCTTCGCCGCCTCGCGCACGTTCTCTTCCACGTCTTCGGCGTGGAATTCCGGCAGCGGGTAACCTTCGCTGATGCGGCGCACCGACACCGCGCAGTAGAGGCGCAGGAACAGCTCGCCTTCGTCGGTCAGGCGAATATGGTGACGCGTCAGGGCGTCGTGCAGCACGGGCACCATCTGCTCCGCCACGCCCGCGTTGAGCGCTACGTCCGTCACCAGCGGGTTCAGGCTGTCCTGCTGCGCCAGCTCCCAGAGCAGATCGGTCAGGCAGGCGCGGGTCGACATCTCGCTGCCAAACAGCTTCATGCCGTGCCGTGGACGGGTTTCCAGCGTCAGGTTGTAGCGATGAAACCACTCGCGCACCTCCGCCATGTCGCTTTGCAGCGTAGCGCGGCTGACGAACCACTCGTCCGCCAGGTCCTCGAGCTTAAGTGAAAACGCCGAGGTCAGAAAACGCACCACCAGATAATGCACGCGCTCCGCGCCCGTACGGGGAATTCGCAGCGCGCGCGGGTGGGAGGCCTGCAGCTGCTGATAGCGCTCGGCGTCGTCAATTTTAAGCTGATAGCCATTACCACGGCTCAGAACAAACTGCGCCCCGTGGCTTGCCAGCAGCGCGTTCAGGGCGGTGATATCGGCACGGACGGTTCGCGTGGAGACCGACAGCCGCTGCGCCAGCTCGTCCTGCGGCAGCGTCTCGTTTTGCAGCAGGTCGAAAAGTTGCGCTAAACGTTGGTTCGGAAATCGCACGTCGGTGTCCTCTTACGGCTTAGGGTGAAATGACCATCTGGGATGGGCTGCCGACCGGGGTATAGTCTGGCTCAAAGCGCAACTTCCCGTCCTGCGCCACGCGGAAGCGGGTAATGTTGTCGCTGCGCTGGTTCATGACGTACAGCCAGCGTCCCTGCTTATCGAGCGTCAGGGTGCGCGGATAGTCGCCGCGCGTCCACACGTCGTCCTGATGCGTCAGCGTGCCCTCTGCCGTTACGGTAAAGTGCCCGATGCTGTTATGCAAACGGTTAGCCACATACAGCTGCTTGCCGTCGGCGCTTATTGCGAGCCCTGCAGCAAAGCTGGTGCCTTTGTATCCTTCCGGCAGGGCGGAGAGCGTTTTACCCTCTTTCAGCGTGCCGTTTGCCTCCATCGCATAGTAGGTGAGCGTAGACGCCTCTTCGTTAATCAGCCACAGGGCATCGCCCTTCGGCGTAAAGACAAAGTGGCGCGGCCCGGCCCCTTTTGAGGAGGCGCTGATAAACGGCGGATCGTTCGGGGTCAGCTTCCCCGTTCGATCGTCAAAACGGTACTGATAGAGGCGATCCAGCCCCAGATCGGTCGAAAACACGTACTTCCCGCTTGGATCGGCGGCGATCATGTGCGCGTGGGGGCCGTTGTGATCGCTGATGGCAAAGCTGCCCTCCGCTGCCGCTTCCGGCTTCGCCGCGCCCGGTTCGCCCCGATCCTGATGGGTGTCCGTGGCCTCCCCCAGGCTGCCGTCTGCGTTGATCGGCAAAACGGCAATCGATCCGCTGACGTAGTTCGCCACCAGCAGGTGCTGGCCGTTCGGCGTCAGCGAAAGATAGACCGGCCCCGCGCCCCCGGACGCCACCTGATTCAGCTCGCTCAGCTCCCCGTTATCGCCGACGCGCAGCGCCTGCACCACGCCCTGCTCCACTTCGCTTGCCAGATAGAGCGTTTTGCCATCTTTCGCGAGGGTAAGCTGCGCGGCGTTCGGCAGCGTGCTCACCAGCGTTTTGTTGCCGAGCGCGCCGGTTTGCGGGTCGACGGTAAAGCGGTACAGCCCTTCGCCGTTGGGGTTGTAGGTGCCGACCCAGGCATACTGGGTTTGCGCGACGGCGGCGGTAGCAAGCAAAGAGAGTGAAGCGACTAGCAGATTACGGGTGTGCATGGTGGCTCCTTTGGGTGTGTGCGGTGTTTGCCCCTCACCCCGGCCCTCTCCCCAAAGGGGCGAGGGCGTAATCGTCCCCTCTCCCCTTTGGGGAGAGGGTTAGGGTGAGGGGTATTGTTTTTGCTACTTCACCAGCTTCTTCGTCATCGCCAGCAGCGTGCGCACATCTTCCGGGCGCGTGTCGCCGCTGGCTTTGTCGATAATCGAGCTGTAGATATGCGGGATGATTTTGCTCACGCCCGCGTCGAGGGCGATCTGCAGGATCTCCTCATAGTTTTCCAGATCGATACCGCCCGTCGGCTCCAGCCAGAAGTCGTGACGCGCGCAGGCTTCCGCCACCGCCTGGTACTCGTCGCGGCACTTCAGGCCGCCCATCGGGAAGTATTTGATCGAGCTGCCGCCAAAATCTTTCAGCAGGGCAATCGCGGTTTCCACCGGGACGATGCCGTCCGGCGCCGCGCTGCTCAGCGGGCCGGTGGAGATTTTGACCATGCCGACGGTGCCGGTCGGCGAGACCAGGCCATTCACCACAGAGTCGTTCTGCCCCAACAGCGCGCGGCTGGTCGCCACGCCGGTAAAGACCTGATTCACGTGCTGCGGCTGCACCTGACGGGAGATCTCGCTCACCATCGCCGACTGGTTCGGATCCCCCGCGCCCAGACCAACCGAGAGCGCATTATCAATCAGCGCCGCGTACTCGCGCATATCCGCCACCGCGCTTGCCACGTCCGGGTAATTTTTGGAGAGCACGCCCACCAGCACGTGACCTTCTGCCGCCTCGTAGATGGCGCTGGCGTTGGCCTTTGAGCCCGCCAGCACGTTCAGGCAGACGCGGTCACGGTAAAAGTTGGGGGTCAGTTTCATGCGTTTTTCTCCTGTCCTAACACTTCGCTAATGCGGCGGTACACGATGTTCAGCTGGTCAGCATTTACGCTGCGCACGTCCGCTTCGATAATCCCTTCGTTGGCCTTGTAGCCGCGGAAGTAAATGGCGTATTCGCCCTGCTTCAGCTTCGCCACCAGATCGCCCGTGCCGACGCCGGTCGTCGCTTCGTCAAACTTAATCTCTGTGCGGGCAATATCGCGCCCGGCGCTGTCCCAGACCACGCGCGCGGTGACGCCGTTCAGGGTGTTAAGCGCGTCGATAAACGGCGTCATCTTCGCCACCATCTCGGCGCCGCTCTCTTTGGTCGCCGTCAGGTAGTGTTCGATGGCGCAGGTCAGGCCGAGGATCCCCTCTTTGCCCACCTTCATCGCGCGGCCAATGCCCGCCGTCTGGCGCTTCACCCACTCAACGTACTGGGTTTTGCCGATCACCAGCCCGCTGGTCGGCCCCTCGATCGCCTTCGCACCGCTGTAGATCACCAGGTCCGCGCCGGAGCGGTAGTACACGTGCAGATCTTCTTCCGCTGCGGCATCAACGATCAGCGGGAGATCGTGCTTGCGCGCCACGACCGCCGCCTGCTCGACGCTGAGCATGCTTTTCTGCACGCAGTGGTGCGATTTGATGTACATGATCGCCGCGGTGCGCGGGGTGATCGCCGCCGCCAGCTGATCGGCGGAGCATTCGTTGGCGTAGCCCGCCTCCACCAGCCTGCCGCCGCCCAGCGCCACCATGGTGCCCACCGGCGCGCCAAAATTCACGTTGTGGCCTTTCGGCAGGACGATTTCGTTGTTCTCAATCGGGGTGACGTGCAGGTTTTCCAGCAGCCAGTCGCTGTCTTTGACCAGCACCGCGGCCACGGACTGGGCAATGCCCGCCGACGCGCAGGAGACGACCGTCGCCCCTTCCACGTCCAGCAGCTTAGCGATGTACTCCCCGGTTTTATTGACCAGATCCTTCATCTCGAAATAGTGATTCATACCGTCCATCGCCGCCTGCACCACTTCCGGACGCGGCGTGGAGACGCCCAGCGCCGTCATGCGGCCCGAGGTGTTGATAACCTGCTTTAAATGGTACTTCTCATAAATCGAAGGCATGTTCCGTGCTCCCTTGTTCGGTCATGTAGCCCTTGCCCGCGCGGATCGCGGCAAGCGGCACCAGAATGTGTTCAGCCTGCAGGCTGTCGTTTTCGGCATCCGTCAGCACCGTCGGCTGGCGTTTAATCGTGAACAGCGTCAGGTCGGCGTCGAGGCCCGGCGCGATGCGCCCCTTGCGCGCCAGGCGCAGGCCGTCCGCGGCGTTGGCGGTGACGCAGTCAATCACCTGCGGCAGGGACATGCCGATGGCGAGAAACTTCGACATCACGCTTGCCAGGCTGCCTACCGGGCCGTTGATGCGGTTGCGGCAGTAGATATCCGAGCTGATGGTGTGCGGCAGAATGCCCATCGCGATGGCGCGTTTCGCCACCTCAAAGCTGAAGCTCGCCGTACCGTGGCCGACGTCCAGGCGCACGCCGCGCTTCAGGGCGGAGGTGATGGAGGCGCGCAGCTCGCCGGAGGGCGTCAGAATGCGGTTGGGTTTGCCGTTGTAGCAGTGGGTAATGATGTCGCCCGAACTCAAGAGTTCAGCGATTTCGTCGAGGTTTGGCGGGTTGTTGCCGATGTGCACCATCAGCGGCAGGTCGCCGTTCTCTTTCTGAATGGCTTTCGCTCGCTCCAGCGGCGTAATGCCGTTTTCACCGACCACGCTGCTGCTCATGCGCGCCTTCAGGCCGACGATAAAATCCGGGTGGCGCGTCAACGCCTGCTTCACCGCGTCGGCGTCAATATTCGCCATATTGGCCAGCTCGTTCTGGGCAATCAGACCCACGCGGGAGATGTTGAGCAGGGCAAACACCTCGGTAAAGGCCTTGCGGGTGATGTCATAGAAATCGTCCACGTCGTCGGCGCCGGTACTGCCCGCGTCCACCACGGTGGTAACGCCGGTGGCAATGCCCACGCTGTCCGGCTCGTCGTGGTAAATCGGCGAGTTCGGGTAGCAGTGAACGTGGGAGTCAATCCAGCCTGCGCTGACGAACACGTCGCCGTTCAGCTCAACCGTTTTACGCGCGGGGGCGATAATGTCGCCCGTCGCGGCGATCTTCCCGTCCTGAATGGCGATATCGGTCAGGGTATCGTCGGCGAGGCGCGCGCGGCGCAGGAGTAAATCAAACATGAGGATCTCCTGGTAAGGCGGGCGCCGCAGCGCCCGCAGGTATTAAAGGGCGACCGGGAACAGCCAGCCCAGCAGCATTGCACCAAGAATGGCGCCACCGGTGATCGGCTTCTGCCAGATGTAGAACACCAGCGCCCCCAGCAGGGAGCCGACGCCAATCGGAATGGAGGCGGTCATGGCGCTGAGGATAATCAACGGCCCGAGGAAGCGGCCTGAGGCGTTACCCGCGCCCATCATCACATCGGCACCGTAGGTGGAGTTGCTCTGGTTGATGGTGAACTTACGCGCCAGGATGATGACGTAGCCAATCGCCAGGCCAATCACCAGGCCGGTAATCAGCGCTGCAATGAAGTTGGTCACCGGGAACATGATCCCCGCGCCCAGCAGCAGCGCCGGCACGCCGAGCCCGACGCCGGTCTGGATCGCCCCGCCGATATCGAGAATACCCACCAGCGACCCTTCAATGATGCGCGCAAACAGGAAGCTTGCGCCGAACGCCGCCACCGCGCCGTAAACGCCGGTATCCATCCCCGCTTTCAGCATCGCCACGAAGGCCACTTCGTTAAACGCGCCGATGCCGTAGAGGTAGTACATGTGCGTCCCGGCGAACACGCCGGAGGAGAGCAGGCCAACGAAGATCGGGAACGACCAGTCGGCATACCAAAAACCTTTATTCTGTTCCATGTCGGGGCTCCTGTTATTTACCGCTGAGCGAGTTGTGGATCATGTCGAGCCAGTTCGGCACGGTCAGGTGGAAGGATTCGATCATCTTCATGTCGAAGCCGCGGAAGAAGCCGCTCAGCACGAAGAGCAGAACGATCGCCGCCATCATCACCCTGGTGACGTGGTTCCAGCCGCTCTCTTCCACGCCTTTACCGATCAGGATCCCCAGCACCAGGCCCGGTACGGCGTTACCCATGATCAGCTGCGCCGCGCCGCCAAACACGGTGGCCCAGAAGCCCGATTTTTTACCCGCGTCGATGGCCGCCAGCCAGAAGATCACCGGCATCACGGTGTTCACCAGCAGGTTCGCCGCCGGTACCAGCACCTTCACGGCGGTGACCTGAAGCGCGGCGGGAACGGAGGAGGCGGTCAGGTTAAGGAAGGTCACGACGATCATGCCGATAACGCCGCAGGCAATCGCCATGCGCTTAGGGTCGTGCAGCGTTTCGCCGACGTTACGGTTTTTGATCATCAGTGCCGCCGCGCCCCAGTTTGGGATGATGCGGTGGTCAACGTCCTGTGTGAAAGCCCCTGCGGCCACGGAAGAGGCCCAGGCGTTAAAGAAGAAACCTAACCCAAAGGAGAAGTGGGACGCCGGATCCCCTTCGCAGGAGTTCAGTTCCCCCAACGTACGAAACGCGCCCATACCCTGAGTGGTAGGCGCATGAAACATGCGTGCAGCCCCGGCCCCGACACCGACGCCTACCAGGCCGCCGATGATGAGCGATTTTATTAATATAATTAAGAACATCAGTCTGCCCTTTTATGAATAATCAGCGTTGCGTGACGAAATCCACCCGATCGAGATTGATGGCGGTCACGTTGACGGTCACATCCAGCTCCACGCTGTAGGTGCGTCTTTCCCGGCGCAGAAAGAAGAACAGAAACGCTTCTTTTCGCACCGCTTCTTGCGCCTGAACGACCTGCACATCCTGTGGCTCAATACGCAGTAAGATATGCGGTGAGGCTTTCATCACCGCGGCCTGAACGTGGTTGAGCGCGTCGGCAAAGGCGCGCGCTTTGGCATCGCCCTTCCCCTTCACCCTCACCGTGGTTGTGAACTGTTCTTTCATGCTTATGCGCCGTATTTCTTCTGCCACGCCTGCACCAGACGCTCGCCCAGCTCTTCTTTATCCATAAAGCCAAAGCCCAGCACGTTGCAGCCTTCGTTGATGGCGGTGACGCCCTCGTCCACGGAACGCATGCCGTATTTGGCCTTGTAGCCGTATTTGGTTTGCGCGGTGATAGCACCCGCGCCGCCGCTGCCGCAGAAGGAGATGCCGAAGGTGGCGTTTTCCGCCTTCATCATGTCGCCAAGCTTCATATCCGCCGCCATGCCCGGCACAACCACCGCGCGTCCACCGGCTTTTTCCACACCGGCCGCCACTTTCTGACCTTTACCCAGGCGATCGCCAATCACGACTGTAATCTGTTCCATGTGTTGCTCCTTAAAGGTTGTCTTTCGCGACTTCGAAGTGAACGGAGAGCAGCCAGGCCTCTTCATCAGGAAGGTTGCCAAACTGCGCGACCACTTCACGGGCGAGCCGCATTGAATCGGGTGAAATTTCGTCGAACAGCTCCGCTTCGACCTCCGGCAGCGGCTCGCCGGTCACGGACCGGTGCGCCATGGCGCGGACGTGGGAGGTGAGCATCTGCTCCTGTACCGCGTTGGGGATGATGTTGTTCCGGGCCAGCAGGGCATAGACCTGCTGCAGCATGGTGTTTGCGAGCTGTTCTGTTTGCTCCGCCTGTTCCCCAACGTCGTTCATTACCGCTCCGTTAATCACTGGTCTTACCCCGTTAATGGCTCTGGAATAAAACTAACGTTGGGGGGGCATTGTTTGTAGCGAGTTGTTTTCCACTTCGAAGTGGAAAGGCGAGCCGCAGCAGTGATCTGTGCCACATAAATACGATGAATCTGGATAAACCACTGTATTTACGTGATGAATATCACGTATTCCGGCGGGAAAATGCGGGGAAAGGAAACGAAAACGTTCGGGGGTGGTGAGGCAAAAATGTGATGGCGATAGGGTTTACTTATTACCGCGCATAAAAAACGGGGGCCGCTGGCCCCCGCTGCTTGTCTGTCCGATGCGCGATCGGTTAGCGGTATTTCTTGTGGTACGTGTTGCGCGTGGTCACAAACTGCTCGGCCGCCGCCTGAGCTTCTTTCACTTTACCTTCGTTTGCCAGCTTCAGCGCGCCGTCGATCTGGCCGACCAGCACGTCAAAGCCGTGACGGTAGTCTTTCATCTCTGCACTGTCTGCCGCTTTGCTTTCCAGCTTCGGTGGCGTCGCTTTTTGGGCGTCCAGCGCTGCTTCACGCATTTTGGTCAGGGCGTCTTTCATTTCCGCCGCATTGTCCGTCTTTTGCACCACCTTCAGGTTTTGCCCGAGGATGCCCATGTCTTCTTCAAGATCGGCAGCAAACGCAGAAGAGCCAAGAACCAGCGTTGAAGCTGCGACGATCGCTAACAGGTGTTTACGCATTGCTCACTTCCTTTTTTATTATTAACACGCCATTACGGGCATTACTGACCGGCGATTTTCATTTCCGGCAGTAACACAGAACCACACTGTATATTGCTACGTGTTTCAATATCGTTACCGACCGTAACGATGTTGCGCCACATGTCCTTCAGGTTGCCGGCAATCGTGATTTCGCTCACCGGATACTGAATTTCGCCGTTTTCCACCCAGAAGCCCGCCGCGCCGCGCGAGTAGTCGCCGGTGATGCCGCTTACGCCCTGGCCCATCAGCTCGGTCACCACCAGACCGGTGCCCATCTCTTTCAGCATTTGCTCAAAGTTGAGGCCCTGTCCGGCAATGCGCCAGTTGTGGATGCCGCCCGCGTGGCCGGTGCTTTTCAGCCCCAGCTTGCGCGCGGAGTAGTTGGTCAGCAGCCACTGGGTCAGCACGCCATCTTTGACGATATCGCGACGTTCGGTACGCACGCCTTCGCTGTCGAACGGCGTGGAGGCCAGCCCTTTCAGCAGGTGCGGATGCTCTTCGATGGTCAGCCATTCCGGCAGGATCTGCTTGCCCAGCGAGTCGAGCAGGAAGGTCGATTTACGGTAAACGGACCCGCCTGCGATAGCGCCCACCAGATGGCCAAACAGGCCGGTTGCCACTTCGTTGGCAAAAATCACCGGGGCCTTCATGGTGGAGAGCTTGCGCGGCGACAGGCGAGACAGCGTGCGTTCGGCGCACTCTTTACCCACCCACTCCGGAGACTGCAAGTCGCCCAGCGCGCGGCCAATGGTGTAGGCGTAGTCGCGCTCCATGTCGCCGTTTTCTTCGGCGATGACGCAGCTGGAAAGCGAATGACGGGTGGAGCAGTAGCCCTGCAGCATGCCGTGGCTGTTGCCGAATACCTTGATGCCGTAATGGCTGTTGAAGCTGCCGCCTTCGGTATTGGTGATGCGCTTATCGGCCTGCAGGGAAGCCTGCTCGGCGCGTGCGGCCAGCTCGATGGCTTCGTCCGGGGTCACCTCCGCCGGGTGGAAAAGATCGAGGTCCGGCGCGTCAAAGGCCAGCAGGTCTTTATCCGCCACGCCGGCGTAAGGATCCGGCGAGGTGTAACGGGCGATATCCAGCGCCGCCTGCACCGTACGGGCAATGGCGTCCGGGCTGAGATCGGTGGATGACGCGCTGCCTTTGCGATTCTGGTGATAGACCGTGATCCCCAGCGCGCCGTCGCTGTTGAATTCCACATTCTCCACTTCACCATAGCGGGTGCTCACGCTGATGCCGGTGGTTTTACTGACCGCCACTTCGGCGCCATCTGATTTTTCTGAAGCAAGCATCAGCGCGGTGGAGACGGCTTCTTCCAGAATCTTACGCTGCGCTTCAACTTGTGAGGTTACTTTCATCGCAAATGCCATACTGTAAGAGAGAGTTAACTGAAGTCTAACAGAGAACCGTTTTTCAGTGCGCGTCTTAACTGGTAACATTAGCCTCTTTTTTTAAGGAGCCTGACATGACTAAGCAGCCCGAAGACTGGCTCGACGACGTTCCCGGTGATGACATCGAAGACGAAGATGATGAGATCATCTGGGTCAGTAAAAGTGAAATTAAACGTGACGCCGAAGAGTTAAAACAGCTTGGCGCAGAAATGGTAGAACTGGGTAAAAACGCGCTGGACAAGATCCCGCTCGACCAGGATCTGCGTGATGCCATTGAACTGGCACAGAAAATCAAAAAAGAAGGCCGTCGTCGCCAGCTTCAGCTTATCGGGAAAATGCTGCGTCAGCGCGACGTCGATCCGATCCGCCAGGCGCTGGACAAGCTGAAAAACCGCCATAACCAGCAGGTTGCCTTTTTCCATAAGCTTGAGCAGATCCGCGATCGCCTGATTGAGCAGGGTGATGATGCCGTACCGGAAGTGCTGAACCTGTGGCCGGATGCCGACCGCCAGCAGCTGCGTTCTTTGATCCGCAACGCGAAGAAAGAGAAAGAAGGGAATAAGCCGCCGAAGTCTGCGCGCCTGATTTTCCAGTATCTGCGCGAGCTGTCTGAGAACGACGAGTAATATTCGAACCGCCTGTTCCCCTCACCCTTACCCTCTCCCCAAAGGGGAGAGGGGAATTGAACACCCTCTCTCCTTTGGGGAGAGGGCTGGGGTGAGGGGTTTACTCTGCTACCGCTTCCGCTTTCTTCGCCAGGCCGTCCAGCAGCTTCTGATGGATCCCACCAAACCCGCCGTTGCTCATCACCAGAATGTGGTCGCCGGGCTGAGCGGCTTTCACCACCATGTCCGCGAGCGCATCCACATCCGCACTCCAGTACGCAGGCTGAATGCAGGCATCGGCCACTTCCGCCACCTGCCACGGGATATGCTGCGGCTGCAGCAGGAAGACCTCATCGGCGCGTCCTAACGACGGCGCCAGATCGTCTTTGCAGATGCCCATCTTCATGGTGTTCGAGCGCGGTTCCAGCACCGCCAGAATGCGGGCCGTGCCGCCGACCTTGCCGCGCAGGGCCGCAAGCGTCGCCAGAATCGCCGTTGGGTGATGTGCGAAATCGTCATACACCGTCACGCCGTGGGCTTCACCGCGCAGTTCCAGACGGCGGCGGGCGTTGATAAACGAGCCCAGCGCATTCGCCGCATCCGCAGGCAGTACGCCGACGTGACGCGCTGCCGCAATCGCCATCAGGCCGTTGTGCATGTTGTGTTCGCCGACCAGGCCCCACTTCACCTCACCCACTTTTTCACCGTCGAGCAGCACTTCCCACTCCGAGGCATCGGCGTTGAGTTTCTTCGCCTGCCAGTGGCCCTGCTCGCCCACCAGCTCCTGCTCGCTCCAGCAGCCCATTGCCAGGGTCTGCTTCAGGTTGATGTCGTTTTCCGGCAGGATGATGCGGCCCTGGCCCGGAACAATGCGCACCAGGTGATGGAACTGTTTCTGGATCGCTTTCAGATCGTCAAAGATATCCGCGTGGTCAAACTCAAGGTTGTTGAGGATCAGCGTGCGCGGGCAGTAGTGCACGAACTTGGAGCGCTTGTCGAAGAACGCGCAGTCATACTCGTCGGCTTCGATCACGAAGAACGGGCTATCGCCCAGACGCGCAGAAACCTCGAAGTTGCCCGGCACGCCGCCGATCACAAAGCCCGGCTTGTAGCCGCAGGCTTCGAGGATCCAGGTCGCCATGCCCGCGGTAGTCGTTTTGCCGTGCGTTCCGGCAACGGCAACCACCCAGCGGTCGCGCAGGACGAAGTCATGCAGCCACTGCGGGCCGGACATGAACGGAATATTGCGTTCCAGTACCGCCTCAACGCACGGATTGCCGCGGGTCATGGCGTTGCCAATGATCACCAGGTCCGGCTCGGGATTCAGCTGGCCGGCATCGTAGCCCTGAATTAAAGAGATGCCCTGCTTCTCCAGAAGCGTGCTCATCGGCGGATACACATTGGCGTCCGAACCTGTCACTTCATGGCCCAGCGAGCGCGCCAGCATTGCCAGTCCGCCCATGAAAGTGCCACAAATCCCCAATATATGAATGCGCATACGTCACTATCCTTCTTCAATGTGGCGCACATTTTACTCACATGTTAGCGGCTGTGAAACGCATTTCAGGTAAATCCGTATCCTGCTGGCGCGATTCACCTCTGCGCTACTATTTGAATATTTGTTAAGATTGTTGGGCTTTAGTCGTTTTAGTGAACATACAATCGCTCTACTCACAAAGATGCAGGGAAAGTGTTATGAAAACGTTAGGTGAATTTATTGTCGAAAAGCAGCACGAGTTCTCTCATGCTACCGGTGAACTCACTGCTTTGCTGTCGGCAATAAAGCTGGGCGCTAAGATCATCCACCGTGATATCAACAAGGCCGGTCTGGTCGATATCCTGGGTGCCAGCGGTGCCGAGAACGTTCAGGGCGAGGTTCAACAGAAGCTCGATCTGTTCGCAAATGAAAAACTGAAAGCTGCACTGCGCGCGCGCGACATCGTTGCGGGTATCGCCTCTGAAGAAGAAGATGAAATTGTTGTTTTCGAAGGGTGTGAACACGCGAAATACGTTGTTCTGATGGATCCGCTCGACGGCTCCTCAAACATCGACGTTAACGTTTCTGTCGGTACCATTTTCTCCATCTACCGCCGCGTCACGCCTGTTGGCACGCCGGTGACCGAAGAAGATTTCCTGCAGCCGGGCATTAACCAGGTGGCTGCCGGTTACGTCGTTTATGGCTCCTCCACCATGCTGGTGTACACCACCGGCTGCGGGGTGCACGCCTTTACGTACGATCCGTCACTGGGCGTTTTCTGTCTGAGCCAGGAACGCATGCGCTTCCCGGAGAAGGGCAACACCTACTCCATCAACGAAGGCAACTACATCCGCTTCCCGAACGGCGTGAAGAAGTACATTAAATTCTGCCAGGAAGAAGATAAAGCGACGCAGCGCCCGTACACGTCCCGCTATATTGGATCGCTGGTCGCGGATTTTCACCGTAACCTGCTGAAAGGCGGCATCTATCTCTACCCAAGCACCGCCAGCCACCCGGACGGAAAGCTGCGCCTGCTGTACGAATGCAACCCGATGGCGTTCCTCGCCGAACAGGCGGGCGGCAAGGCCAGCGACGGTAAAGAGCGTATTCTGGAGATCGTGCCGGAAAGCCTTCACCAGCGCCGCTCATTCTTCGTCGGCAACAACCACATGGTTGAAGACGTTGAACGTTTTATCCGTGAGTTCCCGGACGCGTAACCTCTCTCCCGGGGAGCCTGTCAGGCTCCCCAACACATTTATATATTTTACCGTATAAGTGTTTATAAAAAACACGCTTTAATATTCACCACTGCTCCTGCATTATTTCCATAACAGTTTGAGAGATATTTCGTGGAGCAGAATTGCAATGAAAAATTATTCCCGTGCGACTACCGGTATAGATTTAAATCTTATCCCTGTATTTATTGAGATCGTCCGCTGCGGCAGCATGGCAAAGGCCTCTCTGCGCCTGGAGATGTCCCGCCCGGCGGTGAGCCTGGCCTTAAAGCGTTTTAATCAACTCTTTGATGAACCTTTATTTTTCCGCAAAGGCTTATATCTTGAGCCGACGGAAAAAGCGTTAGATTTAACCCGCTCGCTGGAAATATTAATGGGTGAAATTCACGATAATATAGCCGGCGTTAATTCAGCGAATAGTAAAATCCCGGCACAGAACGTGCCGGGGCGGGAGAATATTATGCCGCGGTCTGAGCCGTCACTTTGAATGATGACATGGCTTCCATTAGCTGGCGCGACTGCTCCTCAAGGGAGCGGGTCGCGGCGGAGGATTGCTGCACCAGCGCCGCATTCTGCTGCGCGGTTTCGTCCATCTGATTCACCGCAATATTCACCTGCTCAATGCCGCGGCTCTGCTCATGAGACGCGGTCGCAATTTCGCGCATCAGTTTGGTCATCCGCAGCACTTCTGTTGCGATCTCATCCATCGTTTCGCCAGCCTGCTGGGCCAATTCGCTGCCCTCGTTAACGTGGGTCTGCGAATCGCTGATAAGGGAGCGGATCTCTTTCGCCGCGTCGGCGCTGCGGCTGGCCAGGTTGCGCACTTCACCCGCGACGACGGCAAACCCGCGCCCCTGCTCGCCCGCCCGCGCCGCTTCCACGGAGGCGTTAAGCGCCAGAATATTGGTCTGGAAGGCAATGCCGTCGATCACGCTCAGGATGTCGGCGATGCGCGCCGAGCTGCCGGAGATATCGCGCATTTTTTCAATCACGTAGCAGACCATTTCGCTGCCGTGATCGGCCGTGTCGGAGACCGACTTGGCCAGCTGGTGCGCCTGCTCGGCGTTATCGGCGTTGAGCTTCACCGTCGCGGTGATCTGCTCCATGCTGGCCGCCGTCTGCTCCAGCGACGTGGCGGTAGATTCCGTACGCTCGGCAAGATCGCGGTTTCCGAGCGTCAGCTCGCGGCTGCCGGTATCAATTTGCGCGCTGGCATCGCGAACCCGCAGAACCGAGTGCATCAGCGACTGGCGCATCTCCTCTATCACCGCGTTGAGGCGGTTAAACTCCTGGCTCGCGGGGACCGTCAGCGTATGGGTTAAATCGCCTGCCGCCACATTTTCCAGCTGAACAATCGAGGCCGAGAGCGGCTTGAGCAGCATATGGCGCAGCGCCAGCCAGGCGAGGACGATGATGCCCGCCGTCAGCAGCGCGGCGACGATAATCAGGATCAGAACGCGGGTTTTGCTTGCCTGCACGGCGGCCACTTCCGCCTGACCTCGCGCTTCGCTCCACTTCTGAAACGCCTGCATGTCGTTATCAAACTGCTTCGCCACCGGAATCAGCGTCTTCTCCAGCAGATCGTAATACCCGTCCGCGCTCTGGTCATTCAGGGTTTTCAGCATCGGGTTGATCCCCTGCTGGTTATACGCCGCCAGGCTGGCCGCCACCTTATCGAGCAGCCGTTGCCCCTGCTCGTCAGCCACGCCGCCGTCGATCACCCCCTTCAGCGTTTTCTGGGCCAGGGCAACTTCCTGATTGATGTTTTTTACCGCGTTGGCCGCATCGTCCAGCAGGCCGATTTCCATCATGCGGACGGCCTGGCCCGCCTCATTGCGCGCGCGCAGGATCAGCGTATAGCCTGAATTTAGCTGCACCATCTGCTCACCCTGAAGGTGATTGATGCGCTGCAGTGAAGAAGAACTCTGCGTGAGGGCATAAATGCCGATGCCGCTGACAATCAGCAGCAGAAGGGTCATAACGGCCAGTAAAGAGAGCAAGCCGGTACGAATCGATAGCGTTTTAAGCATGATATTATTTCCGGTAGCGAGATATTTCTGGGCATAAAAATAGAGTATCGGCCGCTACCGGAAAATGTTTAGACTTTCAGCATGTTATCTCTCTGTTACCGATGTGTTCACGCGGGTAACAGGCGAGCTTTGACGGTTCTCCCAGAGCACCGTCAGGCCGCGCTGAAGGGCAATAAAGATAAACAGCAGAATGCCGATGGCGATCTTCGTCCACCAGGAGCTGAGCGTGCCGTCGAAGTTGATATAGGTCTGGATCAGCCCCTGAATCGCCACGCCGAACAGCGTTCCCAGCACCGTCCCCACCCCGCCGCTGAGCAGCGTGCCGCCAATCACCACGGAGGCAATCGCGTCCAGCTCCACGCCCACGCCTGCCAGGGCGTAGCCCGCCTGGGTATATACCGAGAAGACGATACCCGCCAGCGTCGCCAGGCCGGTCGAGAGCATATAGATGCGGATGGTGGTGCTGCGGGTCGAGATCCCCATCAGGTTGGCCGACGTGGCGTTGCCGCCAATGGCGTAAACCTGATTGCCAAACCGGGTACGGTGGGCGAGGAAAATGCCAATGACCACCACGCCCAGCATCAGCAGCCCCATCGCGCTCAGCCGTCCGCCGCCGGGAATTTTCCACGCCAGGCTGGAGAGCGTGTCGTATACCGGATGGTTAATCGGAATCGACTCCTCCGACACCAGGTAGCTCACGCCGCGCAGGAAGAACATGCCCGCGAGGGTAATGATAAACGCCGGAATTTTTAACGCGTCGATCAGCAGCCCCATAAAGGCGCCAAACGCGCAGCCCATCACCAGCACCAGCGGAAACGCCACCAGCGGGGAGATCCCCCAGAAGCCGATCGCCTTCGCGAGGAACACGCCCGTAAAGGCGATCACCGAGCCGACGGAGAGGTCGATCCCGCCGGAGAGGATCACAAACGTCATGCCGACGGCGATGATGCCTAAAAAGGCGTTATCGGTCAGGATATTGCAGATAACGCGCGTCGAGGCAAAGCCGGGGAACTGCGTCAGACAGTAGAGATAGCCCAGCACAAACACGCCCAGCGTGATCGTTAGCGGTAAATTACGTTTTATCATGGCCACGGATCCTCTTAATGATGCTGACAAAGCGCGGCGACTGGACGACAAGCACACAGAGCACGACCACCGCTTTCACCACCTGGTTGAGCTCCGGCTGAAAACCGGAGAGCAGGATCCCGGTGTTCATGCCCTGAATGATCAGGGCGCCTATCACCGAGAGCAGCAGGTTAAAGCGCCCGCCCATCAGCGACCCGCCGCCGATCACCACCGCGAGGATCGCGTCCAGCTCCAGCCAGAGTCCCGCGTTGTTGGCATCGGCCCCGCGAATATCCGCCGCAACGATGATCCCGGCGATGGCGGCGCAGACGCCGCTCAGCACGTAGGTCAGCATCACCATCAGCCGCGTGTTGACGCCAGCGTTGCGCGCGGCGCGGATGTTGATCCCAACGGCCTCAATGAACATCCCCAGCGCCGTTTTGCGGGTGAAGAGCCAAAAGACAGCGAGCGTGACCAGGGCAATCATCACCGGCGTCGGGAAGAACAGAAAGTTGCCGCTACCGAGCCACGCCAGGCTCGGGGAGTTAAAGGTGACAATCTGTCCGGAGGTGATCAGCTGCGCCACGCCGCGCCCGGCCACCATTAGAATGAGGGTGGCGACAAAGGGCTGGATTTTCAGCACCGCGACCAGAATGCCGTTCCATAGTCCTGCCAGCACGCCGGTGCCTAAGGCCGCCAGTAAAACAACCGGCAGGCTGTGTCCGGCCACGGTCATGGAGGCTGCCGTGGCCCCGGCGATAGCCATCACCGCGCCAACGGAGAGGTCAATCCCGCCGGTGGCGATGACCAGCGTCATCCCGATGGCCAGCAGCGCCACGGGTGCGGCACGGTTTAAAATATCAATCGGGCTGCCAAACAGGCGGCCATCCTGGACGATAATCTGGAAAAAATGCGGCGCGACCAGGCTATCCACCAGCAATACCACCAGCAGCGCCGCGATTTGCGGCGTGCCGGTTGGCCAGCTGAAGCGGCGCTTTGACTCACCGGTTTGCGAAAGCGAACGGGGCATCACGATTCACTCCTTATGCCGCGATGGCATTCATGATCGCCGGAACGGACAGCTTATCCAGCGGGATCTCTGCCACCTGTTTGCGATCGCGCATGATGATGACGCGATCGGCATAGCCCACCAGCTCTTCCAGCTCGGACGAGATAACCAGCAGCGCCAGCCCGTCCGCGCAGAGCGTCTCGATAAGCCGGATAATTTCGGCGTGCGCGCCGACGTCAATGCCGCGGGTCGGTTCGTCGAGGATCAGGAACTGGGGTTTAGTTAGCAGCCAGCGTGAAAGCAGGACTTTTTGCTGGTTACCGCCGGAAAGAAACTCAATAGGCTGTTCCGCGCTCGGGGTGCGGATACCGAGCTGGCGGATAAACCGCTCGGCGATGGCGATTTGCTCTTTACGCGGGATGGGACGCAGCCAGCCGCGCTGGGCCTGCAGCGCCAGAATGATATTTTCCCGCACCGAGGCGGCGGCAATAATCCCGTCCGTTTTTCGGTCCTCCGGGCAGAAGCCGACGCCCAGACAGGAGGCCTGATGCGGCGATCGCAGGGTTTGCGGTTTGCCCTTGATCAGCGCGCTGCCGCTGTCTGCCGGCTTGATCCCGAAGATCACCTCGGCGGTTTCGGTCCGGCCTGACCCTAGCAGGCCCGCCAGCCCGACAATTTCGCCCGGCCGCACCTCAAGGTTAAACGGCGCGATCGTCCCTTTTTTGCCGTAGTTGCTGAAGGCGGCGACCGGCTTCTCGCTCAGCAGCGTGCGGCCCGCGCGCTGAAGGGCGTTGGTCTCCAGCTCGCGGCCCAGCATCATTTTGACCAGCTCGATCTGCGGCAGCTCGCGGGTTTCGCGGCAGCCGACAAAGCTGCCGTTGCGCAGCACCGTGATGCGATCGCTCACCTCGTAGACCTGATCGAGGAAGTGGGTAACGAAGATCAGGCTGACGCCCCGATCGCGCAGCTGGCGCATCAGGGTAAAGAGCATCTCGACTTCCTGGGTATCGAGGCTGGCGGTGGGTTCGTCGAGGATCAGGACTTTCGCAGAGAGATCGATCGCGCGGCAAATGGCGACGATCTGCTGCATCGCGACGGAAAAGCGGTTCAGCGGCTCGCGGACGTCGAGGGAAAAGCCGTAGGATTCCATCAGCGTTGTCGCCCGCGCCTCCATCTCTTTGCGGCGCAGCAGGCCAAAACGCCGTGGCTCACGGCCAATAAACAGGTTATCCGCCACCGACATATTCGGCAGCAGGTTCACCTCCTGGTAGACCGTCCCGATCCCCAGCTGTTGGGCATGGGCGGTATTTTTCGGCGAAATGGCGTTGCCTTCCAGCCAGATGGTGCCGCGATCGGCGTGATAAACGCCGGTCAGGGATTTTATCAGCGTCGATTTTCCCGCACCGTTCTCGCCCAGCAGCGCCATAATCTCGCCGCGCCGCAGGCTGAAATCGACGTTATCCAGCGCCTTTACGCCGGGGAAGAATTTACTCAAGCCCTCTGTGCGGAGGATTTCCTGGTGTTGTTCAGTGGTCATGGTTCCCCCTCACCCTGACCCTCTCCCCGGAGGGGAGAGGGGATTGATCGTGCCAATTGTTAATATCCAGCTCCGCCCTGCCTTTCCCCCTCTCCACTCCGGGGAGAGGGCTGGGGTGAGGGGCGCGGGTCAGGGCTTAGTAGCCCATGTTTTTCTTCTTCTCTAACTCTTCTTTCGCCGTATCCGGCAGGTAGAGCGTGGACTTGGTGACGGTCACCTTCTCAGGCATCGTGCCGTCTTTCTTGAATTTCTCCAGCGCGTCGAAGGCCGGGCCCGCCATGTTTGGCGTCAGCTCCACGCTGGCGTTGGCTTCGCCGTCGATCATCGCTTTGTAGATATCAGGTACGCCGTCGATAGAGCCGGTGAGGATATCTTTGCCCGGCTTCTGGCCCGCTTCTTTGATCGCCTGAATCGCACCGATTACCATGTCATCGTTGTGGGCGTAAACCATGCAGATGTTCTTGCCGTTGTTTTCCGCCTTAATGAAGCTCTCCATAACCTCTTTGCCTTTACTGCGGGTAAAGTCGCCGGACTGAGAGCGGATAATCTTGATGTTTGGCGCTTTCGCGATGGCCTCAGCGAAGCCTTTTTTACGGTCGATAGCCACGCTCGCACCCACGGTGCCCTGCAGTTCAACGACGTTACACGGCTTGCCGTCGACCTGCTTCACCAGCCAGTCGCCAATCAATTGCCCTTCAAGCACGTTGTTGGCGGTGACGGTGGTCATATAGAGAGATTTGTCTTTGACGTCGATGGAACGGTCAAGCAGGAAGACCGGGATCTCAGCGTCTTTCGCCTCCTTCAGGACGGGTTCCCAGCCGGTCGCCACGACGGGGGCAATAAAGATGGCATCCACGCCCTGGGCGATAAAGGAGCGCACGGCTTTGATCTGATTCTCTTGTTTTTGCTGACCATCGGCGATTTTCAGGGTGATGCCGCGTTTCTGAGCTTCGCTTTTCGCCACGTTGGTTTCTGCCGCTCGCCAGCCAGATTCAGAGCCGACCTGCGAAAAACCTACGGTTAAGGGAGCGGCCATCGCCATAGACGACATGGCTGCCGAAACTGCTGTGACCAGGAGTAAGCGCTTCCACATATGAACGTCCTCGTAGGGTGAGTTATTGTTGGTTAAAAGATGTTCTGCGGAATGACTATAGCCCATGAAATAGGTAACGAATTGCGTTACATCACACTTCAGAAAAGTGAATAAAACGTTAATCACAAGTTTGTAATCGCTTTCATTTCACCATTAAAAATGCGGCTACGTTTATGGATTTTCCTGTCATGGAATCGGTCTGAAAAGTGGAGAAAGCGGGGAGAGAAAGCGAAAACAGGCGGAGACATTCAGCGCGAGTTGGCTATAATACCTGCCACGAATTTACCATCCATTTTAAAGGACACCGACATGAGCTTACTCAACGTCCCAGCGGGTAAAGAACTGCCAGAAGACATCTACGTTGTTATCGAAATCCCGGCTAACGCAGATCCGATCAAATACGAAGTGGACAAAGAGAGCGGCGCCCTGTTCGTAGACCGTTTCATGTCTACCGCGATGTTCTATCCGTGCAACTACGGCTACATCAACCACACCCTGTCTCTGGACGGTGACCCGGTTGACGTGCTGGTCCCAACGCCATACCCGCTGGAGCCAGGCTCCGTCATTCGCTGCCGTCCAGTTGGCGTGCTGAAAATGACCGACGAATCCGGTGAAGATGCCAAGCTGGTTGCGGTACCGCACACCAAGCTGAGCAAAGAGTACGATCACATCAAAGATGTGAACGACCTGCCAGAACTGCTGAAAGCGCAGATCACTCACTTCTTCGAGCACTACAAAGACCTCGAAAAAGGCAAGTGGGTTAAAGTTGACGGCTGGGACAACGCGGAAGCGGCGAAAGCAGAAATCATCGCCTCTTTCGAACGCGCTGCTAAGAAATAATTCTTACAGCTGATAATGAAGGCCCCGCGAGTCGGGGCTTTTTTATATCTGCCATATAGCTAAGCCCTGGCTTAACTTTTGCCAGACCCAAATCCATCATTCGGATCTGGTTTACCAGAATGACGCCCTGAATATTCCCTTCTTCACAAGACAGCGACACACTGAAACCCGCATAGCGGGCAAAATTGCCCCCCTGTGTAACAGGCGCAACCAGCGTCATTCCAGGCTGGTTGAACGCGCTAACGGATAGCACTAAAGCGGGCCTGCCTGCGCCCTTTTGTTCATGACCATTTGCAGGATCGAAGCCGACGAGAACGATATCACCTCGTTCAAAACAAGGTCGCTTCACCATACTTCATCACCTACGGGACCTGACGTGCCCCATACGTCCTGTTTGTTAACTTCCGGGGCTGACATATCACACTGCGCCAACAACTCTTCAAGCGAGTACTGCTTACTCACCGGAGTGAGCACTAACTGATTATTTGTCACCTGAGTCTCCATACTCTGACCTGGCATTAGGAATAACGCTCGAAGGAAAAAAGAAAGCAGGAGGAAATTTCACTGCGGACTGCGAGCCGCCACACAAAAAAACAACGCCACCTTCCGGTGGCGTTGTCGTTTTTCAGTACTGGTCTCTGTCTAACCAGTTACCGCTTACAATCCGCGTTAACCCGTCGACCGGACGCTGGTAGACATACATCCACGCGCTACCGTACGGCGTCGGGATCAACTGGCGTGCGTATTCACCGCCCCTGGTGCGCAAGGCATCAAGTTCGGCAAGCGTTGCGTTATCAATACGATACACTTCACCCTGTACTGTTCCTTCGCCCGGAACCGCGCCTGGATAGTGGCCCAGGCTGTACAACTGGTAGTTCTCGATATTGTAATTCCCCAGCAGCAGGGCATTGGTCATCCAGTGACTGTTGCCTTGCTTGGTTCGTAAACTGCCGTAGACAAATAT
Organism: Enterobacter cloacae complex sp. ECC445; assembly: GCF_021892025.1. Taxonomy (NCBI): domain Bacteria; kingdom Pseudomonadati; phylum Pseudomonadota; class Gammaproteobacteria; order Enterobacterales; family Enterobacteriaceae; genus Enterobacter; species Enterobacter cloacae complex sp. ECC445. Next base: position 23,256 of record NZ_JAKLRZ010000013.1, read on the forward strand.
TCGCATTGCTAAAACTCAAACTGATAGAGCAGATCAAGTGCCTGGTCTACGCCGGACACTGCTTCCAGATATAGCTTAGGCATCAGGCGATAGCGTAACGTGAGTGTTGCCAGTGAGTCAAAGATCCCCACACCATATTTTACCTGCAGACCCGGCAGCACATAGCCGCTGACCACCACCTGCGAGGAGTCACCCACGCCCTGGGTGTCCAGCGCCAGATTGCTTACGCCGAACGTCTCGCCGATTTTACCCACAACCTGCCCACTTTGTGCAACCCCCAGCCCCACTAACATCGAGGTCATCGCCGCACTGTCGCTCTGACCGCTGTCGAGACCTTGTCCACGCAGAAGGTAAGAAAGAGCCTCTTGCTGGGACATCGCCGGGTCAGAGAAGATCTCCGCCTTCGGTTCGTCGGCGGAACCGGTGACGCGTACCCCGGCAATGACGTCGTTTTCCGTCGCTTCCGGGTTACGAATCGCTTCGATGTTCAACAGGGGCTGATCCGGTGGACCAGAGAACAGCAGCTCGCCTTTACGGACAATCAAATCCTGACCATAGGCGTGGAAGCGCCCTTCAGGAATATTGATCTGCCCGTTGAGGCCAAGCCCTTGTTTATCCTGCGCCACCTTCAGGTCGCCCGTGAGCCTCGCCTTCAGCCCAAACGCATCCAACCGCACGTTATTCCCCACGTGCACGATAAGGTTACTATTAATCGGTATGCCAGCGCTCTTCTGTTCGACAGGTTTCAGATTTTCATTGAGCATAACTTCATCACTTGAGACGCCGACCGCGCTTTCCGGCACGTCGTGAACCACGATGCGCGCCCACGGCACGTCGACGCGACCGTCAAGCGTGAAGAGGCTTGGCGTGGCCTCAAAGACCACATCAGGCGAGACGTCCAGGCGCACCATCGGCGGCACGGTGATACGCACCTTGCTGCCCTTCGCGGCAATACGGGCCCGCCAGTTGTCGAGCTGGCTCCAGTCCGCGTCGCCGCTCAGGTTGATTTGACCTTGTTGCGTCAGTACCGATCCGCTCAGCGTCGAGCTCATGCCGTTGAAGTTCATCGCAATCTGGCTGGGCTGCATGTCAAACGGCATAAAGTTGCCGTCGATGTCCACGCCGCTGAGGCGCATCTGCCCGAACAGCTGCGGGCTTTGCGCGTTGCCGCCCAGGCGCAGGTTGGCGTTCAGCATGCCCTCGGCCTTTTCCCCGCGGGCGAAAATCGGGTTCACCATCGCCAGGTTGAAGTTGCGGATATTGACGTTGCCGCCCAGATTACGCCGTCCCTGCGGGTCGGTAATCTGGACCTGCCCGTCAAGCTGACCGTTGTTAGTAAGACGGATCAGCCACCCCAGCTCCGCACGGTTGTTATGCAGGTCCGCGCTCAGGTTGAGGGTATCGAACGCCACCGGCAGCGGCGCGTCGTTGATCTCCTGCGTCACCTTCACGTTACGGCCCGAAAGCGTGACGCTGCCCTGCGGCAGCCCCTCTTTAGTGGTGTCCCAGGCCACGTCGGCTTTCCCGCTGAAGACGCCGCTGGCCTGGGTGGTGTCCGGCATAAACGGCTTCAGCATCGCCAGATCGAAGCGGTTAAGGTTGATTTGCGCGCGCCCTTCCGCGCCCGCATCGATGGTCTGCGGTACGCACAGTTCCGCATTCGGGTTGGTCCAGCAGTGCGGCCCAATGCTGATCTTCTGCTCGGCGTTGCGGTAGTCCAGCGCGATGGAGCGCGACAGCGCCAGCGGCCCGACCGGGGTATTGAAGCGCGTATTGTCCAGCGTCCCTTTCCAGCGTTCTTCTTTGCGGTCGAAGCTGCCGGTCAGGTGAAGCTGGCCGGAGACCGGCTCGCCCTGCACCCGCAGCTGGAGGTCGTGCTGCTTCTCGTTCCCTTTCGCATCCAGGGTGACCAGGCTGATGTTCACGTCAGGCTGCGAAATGCGCTCCACGCGCAGGTTCAGGTTACCGCCGATCTGGTCAGTGGATTTCACATCCCCTTCCACCCGGACGCGAGCAACGCTCAGTTCTTGCCAGCGCAGGTTATTGGCGGTGATATCCGCCAGCAGCTGCGGCGCGTCTACCGTGCCGCGCACCTTCACGAGCCCCTTCGCCGTCCCGCCCAGGCCCGGCAGGGCGTTGTCCAGATTCGGCGCGTCGATGGCGGCATCCAGCTCCAGAGCTTTCACCCCCAGCTCGCCTTTGATGTCCGCCGTGTTGCGGCCCAGCGCGACGTGCAGGCCCGGGATCACCCACTGCAGGTAGCTGTTGCCTTTCACCGAGCCTTCAACGTTAACCTTGTTCTGCTTCACGTTCCCGGTGAGCTTGATCTCCGGCACGTCCATCTGCCACGTTCCGCCGTACAGGCTGCCGCGCGTTTTGATCAGGCCATCCAGCTTCGACGGCCAGTCCGGTACCTCTTTGGCGGTGTTAATGCCCGTCAGCTTCAGCTCGCCGCGCCAGCTGATTGCCTGCTGCCAGTCGAGCAGCGCGGTCAGCTCGGTTTTGCCTTCCAGCGCCGCGACGGTCAGCTTGTCGAGGTTGATCTGCCGTTCGTTACCCTTCGCATCCAGCGTGATGTTCGCGGGCGGCACGCCCTGCCCCTTCACCGCGGTGCGGAACGAGAGCGTGTAGTCGGTCATCTTGCCGCTCAGCTTCAGCTTCATGTCGTCGGCCTGGAACTGCTTTTCGCCGGTGAACGGCCAGGAAAGCTGCTTGCTGACGACCTCAAGGTTAAGCGGCAGGCCGGCTTCCGCCAGCTGCGTTTGCGCGCGCAGAACCATGTCCACCGGGCCGGAGAGATTCACCCCGACGTCCAGCTTATCGCGCAGCGCCCCGCCGACTTTAACCTTCACCTTTTCGCCCTTCAGCGGGTCGATGTTGAGCGCGCTGTTCAGCGTAATATCCACCGGCCAGCTGTCGCGCAGCAGGGCATTCCCTGACGCGTTCACCGAGCCCTGGCTGGTGTCGATATCCAGCGCGTCGAGCTTCATGCTGCCGTCAATGCTGCTGACCTTAAGCAGCATGGTGTAGACGGTCAGATCGGTATCGCCGGTCAGGCGCAGCTGCTCGCCTTTGAACTCCTCAATATTGAGGTTCAGCGGCAGATGCACGTCGGTCATTTCCGGCAGGACAGGCTTCGAGAAGAGATCCTTCAGCGTTTCGCCCAGCGGCTTTTCTTCCGGCTGCGGGTTCTGGATCTTCGGCTCGACGATCTCTTCCTGCGCCACGTCGGCCACTTTCGGCAGCGCGATCAGCAGGCCCTGCAGCGAGGTTGGCGTGAGGGTGAGGTTTTTCTCCTGCCAGCGCAGGCCGGAGGTGAAATCCATCACGGACACGGTGGTGTCGTCGATTTTGATATTAACGTTATCGAGCGCCACCCGATAAAGCGCGATCGGGTACGGCGTGGAGAGATTGAGCGGGCCGCTGTCCTCTTCCTCGACCGGCGCGGACTTCGGCATTTTCTTCGAATCGATCGCCACGTTAACGTCTTTAAGCGACAGATCGTTGACGCAGAGCCTGCTGTCCCGCAGGCAGCCCAGCTTCACCGCCAGGTGAAACTCCCCGGCGTTTACCGCCACGCCCGGCTGCGTATAGCGGATGTTCTTCAGTCGCAGGTCGCGCCAGCCGCCCGTCACCTGACCAATTTCCAGCCCCGGCACCCAGCGGTTCGCGGCGTTAAACAGCAGATGCAGCCCGGTCGTCGTTCCCACCAGAAACGCCACCGTACCGAGCAGCAGCACGATAAAAATCAGCACCCCGAGGCTTATCTTCTTCCATAAACTCATAATTCTGGCCCCAGACCGATGTAAAACTGTAATCCGTGTTCTTCTTTATCGCCGACCGGCACGGCGAAATCGAGCTTGATCGGCCCGACGGGCGACTGCCAGCGTACGCCTACGCCCGCGCCGGTTTTAAAGTCGCTGCGGCGGATATCGCTCACCGCTTCGCCGCCGTCGACGAACATGGCGCCCCACCATTTTCCGCTGACGTTGTACTGGTACTCCAGCGAGCCGGTCGCCAACTTGGAGGCCCCGATCAGCTTGCCGTCATCGTCTTTAGGCGCGATAGATTTGTATTTGTAGCCGCGGATGCTGCGGTCGCCCCCGGCGAAGAAGCGCAGGTCCGGCGGCACTTTGTCGAAGTCGCCGGTTTCAATCCAGCCGAGATTGCCGCGCATCACAAAGCGGTGTTTGTCATACAGCGTGCGGATCCAGACGTTTTGCGCCTGAATGACCGAGAAGTCTACGTCAGAACCCCACATGGTGTTGGAGTAATCGATGGAGTAACGCTGGGAATCCCCCCAGGTCGGCATCAGGCCACCGCGCGAGCGGGTGCGGCTGATCATCACCCCAGGATAGAGCAGCATGGTGGTATTGGTGACGTTGGCCTGGGTAAAGTGGTCCAGGCTCCAGCGCAGGTTAATGGCGCGCTGCCAGCCGCTGGAGAGATCCCAGAAACGCGACAAGGCGAGCGTGGTGGAGTCGGACTCGGTATCGTTCAGGTCGGTGCGCTTAAAGCCCCCCTGGACCAGGTAATACTGCTCAAGCGGATTTTTCAGCAGCGGCATTTTGTAGCTGAAATCAAGCTGCTGTTCCGGAGCGGAAATACTGGCGCTGGTGGTCAGGCTGTGGCCGTAGGAGTTCATCCACGGCTTTTTCCAGGTGGCCTTCACGCGCGGGCCGACGTCCGTCGAATAGCCAACCCCGGTCTCAATGGTGTTCTCGGTGCGCGGCGAAACAACGCCATGCAGCGGCAACACCTTGGTTTTGCGAGACTTCTCAAATTCCGGTGCGACAACCACGGAGTTAAACCAGCCGGTCGCGGAAAGACGACGGTTCAGTTCCGCCAGGTCTCTCGACTGGTAGTAATCGCCTTTTTTGAACGGCACGAGGTTTTGCAGGTACTCTTCACGGATTTGCGAACCTTCAAAGGTCACATCCCCAAAGCGGTAGCGTTCCCCGCTGTCGTAGTCGATATCCCAGAAGGCCTGATGCCGATCCAGCGCAATGCCCAGCTGGCTTTTATCGAACTGGCTGTCAAAGTAGCCCTTGCGCAGGGAAACGCTCGTCAGCTCTTTTTTGAAATGGTCGTAGTCGCCGTGGTTAAGCACGGTACCGATTTTCGGCCGCGTGCTGAGCAGGTCCAGGTAATCCCGGTCGGTACGCGCCCCGCCGCGCAGGATGACGTTCGTGCCGCCAATCCGTACCGGCTCACCCGGCGAAACGCGGGCAATAAGCACCTGACGCCCCTTCTTTGGCGGCGGGCGGAGATCGAAATCAATGGTGGGTTCGTAATAACCCAGCGCTTTTAGCCCTTCCCGGATCGCATCGTCGACGCGCGCGCGAAAACGCCGGTCCGGCGTCACCTCATCACTCTGGATGGTCGATAGCTGCGCACGCACGTTTTTTTCCAGCGCCCCGGATAACCCCTCAACCTGCAAACGGACATTCGCCGCGCTGGCAATCCCGCTTGTCAGCAATACACTGACTAGACATAACTGGCGGATTTTTGTCACGTTTTCTCCTGAATATCCCTGTTTCCACCCTGGAAGCAAATGAACTGCCGCTCCGCGGCAAAATACGGCCCGTTGGCCAAAAACCCGAATCGCGGGTTGAAAATGGGTGTAACACCCAAATATTTCTTATGATTAAATCTAGACTCATTCAGCGCATTTATTGTGTTCAATTAAACGCGTCGTGACAACCTTAACTGAAACATCGCACCCCGGGAGGCCCCATCGTGAGTTTATTCGACAAAAAGCATCTGGTTTCACAAGCAGATGCATTACCGGGGCGCAACACCCCTATGCCTGTGGCGACCTTACACGCCGTTAATGGCCACTCTATGACCAACGTGCCGGATGGCATGGAAATCGCCCTGTTCGCCATGGGCTGCTTCTGGGGCGTTGAGCGCCTCTTCTGGCAGCTGCCCGGCGTTTACAGCACGGCCGCGGGATACACGGGCGGCTACACGCCGAACCCAACCTACCGCGAAGTCTGCTCTGGCGAAACCGGGCATGCGGAAGCGGTACGCGTGGTGTATGACCCAACCGTAATCCGCTACGAGCAGCTTCTGCAGGTCTTCTGGGAAAACCACGACCCGGCGCAGGGCATGCGTCAGGGCAACGACCACGGCACGCAGTACCGCTCGGCCATTTATCCGCTCACGCCCGAGCAGGATGCCGCCGCGCGCGCCAGCCTTGAGCGCTTCCAGCAGGCCATGCGTGAAGCGGGCGATACGCGCGAGGTGACCACGGAAATCACCACCGCAAAACCGTTCTACTACGCCGAGGACGATCACCAGCAGTACCTGCATAAAAACCCGTACGGCTACTGCGGTATCGGGGGCATCGGCGTCTGCCTGCCGCCACAGCTGGCCTGATCACCGTTCCAGCGCCACGCGGGCCGCGTGGCGCGTCGCATTACAGACCGAACCGTAATCCATCACTTTTCCCTGCAACAGCAGGTTAAAGACCGGCGCCTGCGGTCGGTTGAGCCGCGTTTGCAGCAGATGAACGGCTTCAATCCCCAGCTCCCGACAGGGCACCGTCACGCCCGTGACCGGTTTTTCCAGACGGTGCGCCAGGTTCCATGCAAAATCGGTCGTTATCAGCGAAATATCTTCCGGAATGCGCAGCCCGTGTCGGGTCAACGCCCTGACCACGCCTTCCACCATGCTGGTGCTGTTCGGGAAAATCACCTCCGGCCACTGCGATTTATCGTGGCTCTTCAGCCACGCGTCCAGGGCCCGCTCGGCCTCTTCGGCGGTAAACCACTCCGTCACGAGCAAATCGCGCTGGGGATCAAAGCCCACGTGAAAATGGCGGTACGCCTCTTTAATGCCGTCCAGACGCGCGTAAAGCGTTTCTCGCCGCAGGCAGGTGAGCGTGAGCACACGCCGATGCCCCTGCTCAAAAAGATAGTGCATGGCGGTAAACCCAATCGCCCGGTGATCGGGCGACACGGCATCCAGCTCGCGATCCCGGTCAATGGAATTAATTAACACGCAGGGTTTATTTAGCGTACTCGCCAGTTTAAATATGGTGGAATCATCAGTCCCAATAATAATTATCGCGTTAATATTCTTCTGACCGGCCTTTTCCATAAATAATTTCACATCGGCGTGCTGTTCTTCTAATCCACAGCAGCTCACCCATACATTGTGCCGCGCGCAGGCTTCAGCGATCCCTTTAGTCACTTCCAGATAAAAAATATCCCCGCGTCCCTGAAAGGTTCTTTCTGGTGCAAACACAGCGATACCGTTAATTAACAGCCTGCCGCTGGCCACGGACTCCAGCACGCCTAATTCCCTGGCGGTACGAACGATCGCCTCCCGGGCTTTATCGCTGGTATACGATTTGCCGCTTAATACCCGAGACACCGTACTGACGGAATAGCCCGTCAGGGCCGCTATCTCCTCCATTTTTAACCTGCCCGGCATAGTGTGACCTCGCTCTCATTCAGTTTTTGCAAATATTTGCAGAAACAGCCTTTTGATTTTAAAACCAAATTTCAAAAGGCCTGGAGATTACTTAATCACCTTGCGAGTATTCTCACAAAAACACATTGTCGCTGCTGTCCGCTTTTCCTATTTTCCGGTCATCACTTCTTTTCAACAGAAATTAAGGTGTGACATGGAGAAGGTACGTTTTGGCATTATTGGAATAGGTAATATCGGCACGGTCCACGCGCGCTATTTACTGGCGGGTACGGTCAGCGATGCCTGCCTGACGGCGGTTTGCGATAATGCACCGGAAAAGCATCCGGCCATTCGCCAGCTGGTCGGCAATCTCCCCCTGTTCAGCGACGCGCAGGAGATGCTCCAGAGCGGACTGATCGACGCGGTGATTGTCGCGACGCCGCACTATGAGCATCCGCGCCTGTCGATGCTGGCGATGCGCAGCGGCATCCACACCCTGTGCGAAAAACCGGCAGGGGTGTACACGGCTCAGGTGCAGGAGATGAACGCCTGCGCCCGGGAGTGCGGCGTGGTGTTTGGCATCATGTACAACCAGCGCCCTAACCCGCTCTACCAGAAGGTCAAAGACCTTATCGACAGCGGCGAACTGGGCGAGATCCGCCGCTCCAACTGGATCATCACCAACTGGTATCGCTCGCAGAGCTACTACAACTCCGGCGGCTGGCGCGCCACCTGGAAAGGGGAAGGCGGCGGCGTCTTGCTCAACCAGGACCCGCATCAGCTCGATCTCTGGCAGTGGCTGGTCGGGATGCCGGTTCGTCTGCGCGCGTTTTGCCAGTTCGGCAAGCATCGCGATATCGAAGTGGAAGACGAGGTCACCGCCTATGCGGAGTATGCCAGTGGCGCGACGGGCGTGTTTATCACTACCGTCGCGGAAACACCGGGGACCAACCGCCTGGAAATCGTTGGCGACCGCGGCAAGGTGGTCGTCGAAGAGGGGAAACTGCGCTACTGGCGGCTGCGTGAATCCGAAACCGCCTTCAACGCCCGCTGGCAAAACGGTTTTGGTGAACCCGAATGCTGGGAGGTCTCCATCCCCGTTACCCCGGAATGCAGCGAACACCACGTTATTACCGCCAATTTCTCCGCCGCCATTCTGCGCGGCGAGCCGCTGATTGCGCCGGGTCTGGAAGGGATCCGCGGGTTGACGCTTTCCAACGCCATGCACCTCTCCACCTGGACAGACGACTGGGTCGACCTGCCGCTCAACGAGAAACAGTATCTGCGCCTGCTTCAGCAGCGTATCAGTACCTCAGTGGCTAAAGAGGCCGCCAGCATCACGCTGGACGCCTCTGGCACCTGGTAACAGCGGAGAAACACGATGTTAAATGTCGCTATCGTGGGAACAGGAAATATCTCGCATAACCACATCCAGGGCTATCTGCAGTTTGGTCAGCGTTGCCGGATCGTCGCGCTGGTCGATATCTACCCGGAAAAAGCCTACGAGAAAAAAGCACGCTACGGCCTGACGGATGCCCGCGTGTACGCAAGCCACCAGCAGATGCTGGCATCGGAGCCCGATGCGGACATCGTCGACGTCTGCACGCCGCCCTACGTTCATGCGGAGATTAGCATTGATGCCCTGCGCGCGGGGTGCCATGTGCTGTGCGAAAAACCGATGGCCGCCTCGCTGGAGGAGTGCGACGCGATGATCGCCGCACAGCAGGCCAGCGGTAAAACGCTCTCCATCATCGCTCAGAACCGCTTTACCGATGCTTTCTGGCGCTTAAAAGCGGCGCTGGATTCCGGCCTCGCGGGGAAAATCTGCCATGCGCAGGTGGATTCGTTCTGGTGGCGCGGACGCTGCTATTACGACCTGTGGTGGCGTGGCACCTGGGAAAAAGAGGGCGGTGGCTGCACGCTTAATCACGCGGTTCACCACATCGACGCCATCCAGTGGATGCTCGGCTACCCGTCGGAGGTCGTGGCAATGATGACCAACGTGGCGCACGACAATGCCGAGGTGGAAGACCTCAGCGCCGCGATCTTCAAATACCCGAACGGGGCGCTCACGCAGCTTACCGCCTCGGTGGTGCACCACGGGGAAGATCAGAAAATCATCATTCAGGGCGAGAAAGCGCGTATCTCCGCGCCGTGGCAGGCCTTTGCCAGCGTGAGTGCCGATAACGGCTTCCCACAGGAAAGCCACGATCTGGCGCGAGAAGCGCAACTCAACGCTATTTTTCACGACACCCGGAAACTCGAATGGACGCTACACAACGGGCAGATTAACGACCTGCTTTATGCCATCGAGCACGGCACGGCACCGTTAGTGGATGGCCTGCAGGGTAAGCGTTCCCTCGAACTGATTACCGCAATTTATAAATCAGCCATTACCCGCACCGTCGTCCCGCTGCCGATTCAGCGCGATGACCCGTTTTACCGTACCGGCGGGACGAACGCCCTCGCCCCCCGTTTTTATGAGAAGTCCGCAAGCGTGGCCAACTTCAGCGAAGTCGGTGCCATCCCCCTGGGAAAAGATCTGGATCGAGGAATGTCATCATGAACAAGAAGGACGGAATGAACTATGCCCCGGTAGGCAAACCGCAGCCGGTTGTCCGGGAAGGTGAATTTGTTTTTGCCGCTGCCGCACTCGACCACGGGCATATTTACGGCATGAGCAACGGCCTGATTGAAGCCGGCGCCACGCTGAAATGGGTGTACGACCCTGACCCGGCGAAAGTGGATAAATTCATCCAGCAATACCCGCAGGCCAACGTGGCGTCGTCGCTGGACGTGATACTCAACGACGACGAGGTGCGTCTGGTGGCGGGTGCCGCCATCCCGTCCGAGCGCTGTGCGCTGGGGCTGAAAGCGATGGCCGCAGGGAAGGACTATTTCACGGATAAAGCACCGCTCACCACCCTTGAACAGCTGGCCGATGCCAAAGCAATGGTAGAGCAAACCGGGAAGAAATACGCGGTGTATTACAGCGAGCGTCTGCACGTAGAGAGCGCGGTCTTTGCCGGACAGCTGGTACAGCAGGGCGCGATTGGCCGCGTCGTGCAAACTCTGGGAACCGGACCGCACCGGGAAGGAACCGGTCGTCCGGCGTGGTTCTACGATCGTCGCGACTTCGGCGGCATTCTCTGCGATATCGGCAGCCACCAGATTGAGCAGTTTCTTTTTTACACCGGCAACAGCGACGCCTCGGTGGTGGCAAGCCGGGTGCGCAACGTTAAACACCCGCAGTATCCCGCCTTCGAAGACTTCGGCGACGCGATGCTGAAAGGCGAAAACGGTGCCAGCGGCTATTTCCGCTGCGACTGGTTTACGCCGGACGGGCTTTCAACGTGGGGCGACGGTCGCCTGACGCTGCTCGGCACCGAAGGCTATATCGAAATCCGCAAATATGTCGATTTAACCCGCGGCGAGCAGGATGTGGTTTACCTGGTGAACAAAGAGGGCGAATTCCGGTATCCCGTTGCCGGACAGGTCGGGTTCCCGTTCTTTGGTGAACTGATCCTCGACTGCCTGCACCGGACCGAAAACGCCATGACGCAGGCGCACGCCTTCAAGGCGGCGGAACTTTGCGTGAAGGCTCAGATGCTGGCCAACGCGACGGCATAACGGGAGGCAACGATGAGGATCCTGAATACAGCGGTTATCGGTGCCGGCGCGATTCACAGCTGCCATGTGAATGCATTACGCCAGATCCCCAACGTCGCACTGCGCGCGCTGGTAGACATCGACAGCGTTAAAGGACTGACGCTGGCGATGGCCTATCAGTGCCGTTTTTATCAGGATTACCGGGAAATGCTGCTGGATGATGCCATCGACGTGGTCCATATCTGTACGCCGCATTTCGAGCATAAACGTATGATCCTGGCGGCGCTCGCCGCCGGGAAGCATGTGTTCTGCGAAAAGCCGGTGGGGATGAACAGCAGTGAATTCGGCGATATCGTCCAGGCCGTCGAGCAGGCACCGGGTCTGCTCGGCGTTTGCTATCAGAACCGGCTCAACCCCACCAGCCTGCACATCCGCCAGGAGTTAAGCGAGGGCGGGCTGGGGAAGATGCTCGGCATGAAAGCGGTGCTGACGTGGTCACGGTCGGGCGCCTATTACGCCGAAAGTCCGTGGCGTGGCCGGCTGGCAACGGAAGGCGGCAGTCTGCTGATCAACCAGGCGATCCATACCCTCGACCTGATGCAGTGGTTCGCCGGCGGGGTCACGCGCCTGAAAGGCGTAGTGGATAGCGGCGAACTGGCGGATATCACCGAAGGGGAGGACAGCGCAATGGCGACGCTGCACTTTGCTAACGGCGCGCGCGGCCTGTTTTATGCCAGCAACTGCAATACCGCGGATTCCCCCCTCTGGCTTGAGATCCATTGCGAACGGGGTTCGCTGCTGCTCAATGACAACGAGCTCTGGCGCATCGCCCCGGGCGAGCGCCGCAAGCTGGCAACCGATGATTCCCCTGACGGCTCGGTCAAAAGCTACTGGGGGCTGGGACACCAGCAGGCGATCCGCCGTTTTTATCATGCCATTCATCACCCGGAAACGGACTACATCGATATCCATGCTGCCGGGAAATCACTCACCCTTGTGGAGGCCATTTATCGCTCATCTCAATTAAGACAATGGATAGATATCAATAATTAGAAACGTAAGTGTCGTCCAGCAGTAAATAACAAAACGACCTGAAACACAGGTTAATCACTACCCTACACTGGATATTATTATGGTCAAACCAACTGAACGTAGAGTTGGTTACGGCGTAGCGCTTGGCTACGGCGTAACCGATCTGTTTGGCGGGGGCGCTTTTGCCATTATCGGCACCTGGCTGCTCTTTTTTTACACCACCTATTGCGGACTCTCAGTGATTGAAGCGGGTTCAATATTCGCCATTGCCCGCGTTATTGACGCACTCTTAAGCCCGATTATGGGATACGTCACCGATAATTTCGGTGATACCTGGCTCGGACGTAAATTTGGCCGCCGCCGCTTCTTTTTATTACTCAGCTCACCGCTCATGTTTTTGTATGCCCTGCTGTGGCTGACGGACATGGGCTACTGGTATTATCTGGGCACCTATCTCTCGATAGAACTGCTGTCGGCGATGGTGCTGGTCCCGTGGGAGACGCTGGCGGCGGAAATGACAAACCGCTATGAAGAGCGTAGCCGCCTCTCCGGCGTGCGCATGATTTGCTCTCAGCTCGGGGGCTTTCTTGCGGTTTCCGTTCCCGGCGTCATTATGCAGTTCACGGGTAAAGATAATCCGTTTACCTATACCCTCACCGGGCTAATATTTTCCTGCGTATTTTGCCTTGCGGTATTTATTACCTGGTACACCACCTGGGAAGCCAAAGATGTACCGCAGGAGTCCGACTTTAAAGTGGATAACCAGCGCAGCAGCGGGATACTCAATCACCTGAAATATCTGGTTCTGGATCTCTTTTCTTCATTCCGCATTCGCGCGTTCCGGCTGCATATCATTATTTATATCTTTTCGTTTACGGCAATGGACGTATTCGGTTCGGTCTTTACCTATTATGTCGTCTATTGCCTGAGCCAGGATGCGGCGGCGGTATCCGGCTGGCTGAGCATTGCGGCCTTCGCCTCGGTGCCGGGCACGTATGGGTTTATGCTGTTGCTGAACCGGCTGAATGTTACCCCTTCCGCCGCGCTGCGCCTCTCCTACGGCTGTATCTTCTGCGTGCTGGCATTCCTGTTTACGGTCTACCTCACCGAAACGCAGGTGCCGACGCTGCTGTTCTCGGCGGTCTTTATCCTGCTGGGTGCCGCACGCTCCGGCCTTTACTACATTCCGTGGAATATCTACAGCTTCATTCCGGATATCGACGAGATGGTGACGCAGCAGCGCCGCGAAGGGATTTTTGCCGGTGTGATGGTCCTGACCCGCAAAAGTACCGTGGCGATGGCCATCATGATTATTGGCCTGGTGCTGCAGGAGGCCGGTTTTGTGAAAGGCAGCGGCGTGCAGCCTGAAAGCGCGCTGGGGGCGATAATGGGTCTGATGATTTTCGCGACGTCAGCCCTGCTGGCGGTCAGCTTCTTCACTACCTACATGTTTAAGCTCACCCGCGAGACGCATAAGCTGCTCCTCAAAGAGATTGCGCGCCGTAAGCTCGGCGGAGATTACCGCGACTGCGACGCCAGGACGCGCGTGGTGATCAAACAGCTCACCGGCTATGAGTACGATCAGGTCTGGGGCGGTGATGCGACCCGTCGGGCGGTGGGCAATGTCCGCCTGTCTACCGTGAAATAACGCGATGTACCGGACAGCGCCCGCTGTCCGGTCTGTTTTATGCCAAAAATGTGACCTCTGGCAGATTTACATCTCTTTACGCTCTACCCAAAAGAGATTTTCAATCGTTCAGATTTTAGGCGATACCGAGTTAATGAAAAGTTCGGCACTGAGATCTGAGCACACGGCATTTTGTCGACGAGGTTGAACCTGATTAGGCGAACGAGATTTTAAATCAGGCGGAAAAAACTGACTGTACTTATACCTCAGTAAACGATCCCTTTAGATTTTCTGTCAAAAATCGGGATGCCAGGGATTTGATTATTTTGTGTTCTTAAGGCCAGTACCTAAGCGGATTTCGTATTCACATACAAGAAAAGCCGCTTTCGCGGCTGTTCTCAGAAAACTAAAAAACTTATGTTTTTACATGATAAATCAGCCAGTTATCAGTTATGCTACTCAGGGCTAGGCTCTATCTGACAGTACATTAATCTGGTTTTAGTTTAAGCACAATCAACAGACAGATGAAACTTAACAATCCGATAACCAATGCAATATACTTGATATAAAACCAAGATATTTCACTGGTTTTTAGATTTTTAAAGAATAAAATTTCTTCTTCTGTCAGTGTCTTTTTTGTCGCTGGAAATTTAGGAAATATAAGAGCACTCATAAGATAAGATTCTTTATATCCCCAGAAGAAAAAGCCACCACCTTTACCAACAGTCATGGAGAATGGTGTATATCCAAATTGCTGTTTAAACTTAGCTGCAATAAGATCGAATTTGAGTTCTGTAAACTTCCCATAGATAAGATAAAATATCAGTGAAGCTACAAATATTGCAGCCAAACATATTATGATCAGATCCAATGAATTCATTTTGTACCTTCTATAACATTATAAAGGGTGTTTCCTACCTGTTCTCCCCCCCAGCCGCCAGCTTCCCCACCAACATAACCTAAAGTCCCTCCAGCGATAACAGCACAAACTAACCCACCTGTACCAGCAGTACCAACGCCAATGGCTATACAAAGTGGAACAGCCATACCGCCTGCAAGAATACCGCCACCAGTGCTACCGGCAAAACTCCCTATTTCAGTATATTTCTTTTTAGTACATTCGTCTTCACGACCAACAGAACAAGCCTCATTTATTTCATTGATTGAATGCAGGGCACTAAAGCCGATCCCTACATAGCCAACATATCGCATAGCTGCTACATATTTTGCTGCTCGTTCTATATGCGTAGCATAACCTTCAATATCACTTATTCCTGTCTCATTCCATTTATGAGTAATTGAACTTGTTGACAAGCCAAGAGCATTTTTTATTTTGGTGTACTCGCCAAATTTCATAGCCTTGTTTAGGAAGCCTACTTTTAATTCTCTTTCAAGTTCTTTAAACAATTGTGCACGTCTTACATAGAACTGTTCACCAATCAAAGCCCCTCTTGTCATGTATGTATTCTTATATGTCTCCTGAATTTCTTTCAGGATCTTTTCTATATTCTCGAAGTACTTTCCGACAGGATCGGCAGCAAGGCCTATGCCTTTATCAGCTATATTACTAAAGTTAGCAATTGTGCCATAGTGATTGTGTAAGAAGTTAGCTTCTTGATGTGTAAGCGGTTCTAATGCTGTATCAATACGCTGTTTAGCAGACTGCATATGTGCTATCTGTTCATCATCCTGCTTTTCAGGATCAACAAGAAGCATAATAGAACCTGCTTTATATTCCTTACCTTCCCCATTTAGTGAACGGTAAAGCTCCTTTGTTCCTGCTGGTGAACTACCTTCGAATAAGTATCGCTCATAAGCACCAGTTTCAGCACCGTAAGGAAGTACACAGAAGCCAGCATCTACTGGTTCACGTTTAGTTTCTTCCTTATGTGGTTTTTTAGCTGTCTGGGCGTGCTGTACGGGTTCTTCCGCTTTTGTTGGTACAGGAGCAGCTAAAGGGGCGGCAGTAACTACAGGGACAGCCTTAACAGCTTTCTTCTCCTCGACCCAATAGGAAGCATTTGGGAATGACGAAATGAAACTTGCGTTACAGGGGCATGTACTGCGGCTATGCAAAGTACCTGCTGCGGCAACTCCATGAATCGAGTAAGTGGGGATACCACCTGCGATATGGTATACCTTGCCATCTTTACCACAAGAGACAGAATCGCCATTTCTCGCGGTCGCAATCCCTCCAAAGCTGTGATTTGGGGAACCTGAAAGAATACTACCGCCGCACGTTGTTTTGTCGCCAATCCTCAGAAAATGACCAGTAGCCATAGAATCATCCTTAATGAAGTTTGTTAGCAGGTTTAGAACCATTCACTGCCAGAGAAGATACGATCCACATTTGCTTTTCGATGGAATAGGTGGATACACAGTATTGCGTTGCCGGGCTGATCATCGGTGTTGCGGTGACAAGTGCCGTTGATACAGCATTCTGGGCATGTTCTTTTATGAAGTTGAGAGGTTGAGAGTTCAGGATCTCCATTGATTCACAGTAGCTGGGAAACTCTTCATGCCAGTAACCATTCATCCCCTCGAACAGAGATTCATCGAATTTCAGGATTACCTTGTTTGTGATGGGATCTAAGCCGTCACCGATTGGGAATGATTCAGGGAATTGCAGAGTTCGGTATAGATCAGATTGCAGTATAAGGTTTCTGAAATCGTCGATTGAGAACCCAAACACAAGCATCATGTCGTAATGTGATTTATGGGCTTTCGTGTTAATCATCATTTCTGTAATGTTCAGATCAGAGAATGGGTAAACCTTCCATTCCGACAGGGTTTCTGCCTGATTCAGTACTTCAGCAGCAATTGCCGCATCAAGAATCGAAGTGTAAAGAGCCATCCCCTGAAAATTGCCACCGCCAACCCACTGAGTCTCTACCACTGAATCCCGTCATCATTTACCGTCATCCGGGCAACTGAGAAAAGTAAAGTTGGGCTGATGTAATCGTTTGTACCAGGTGCATAAAAATGAATCTTTTTGGTCATAACGTCCTATTCTCGTGTTGTTTTTTTAGACTCTAATTCTCACATGAACATTACGGTTTTGTACAGAGATTGAACTATTAACCTCATGCTTTTGCCACAAATACATAAAACAGAAAGTATTTACATATCATGCAATTGCCATTACACATGATTGCTTTCGCTACCTTGTGCCAGTACAAACAGTTATTGAGATTGATCGAGCAACCTATACGCTGGCTGGCATATACAGCCCCGATACCACACGGTTGGTCTTAGTGATCGACATTAACGATCTATTGCTTACTTATCTCTGGACTTTAGAAACATTTTTCGTATTCGCCGCTAGCGGGAAGAGACTTATAAAGACCTAATTGAGCTTTCTGTCGCGATACTGAACAACAGTTTTGTCATGAGTCCGTACACTGATCCGAGAAGTTTCCCAGTTAATCTACGCTGCCACATAAAAGAGCGTTCAGAGGAAGCTATTCTGTCTAAAAAACGCACATTTTGCTGTATAAAGATTGGATAATGATCTGGTAAAGATTGCATGAAAACCCTCTTAAAATGAGAATGGTTCCCATCAATTCCCAAACACAACACTTATCGGTACTTAAGCGTCAAAATGTGACCTCTGGCAGATTTACATCTCTTTACGCTATACTACCCGCTGAAATAATCGGCTCAACGCTACGAGCTGATGTTCAATGTGTTTCCACACAAATGG
Organism: Enterobacter cloacae complex sp. ECC445; assembly: GCF_021892025.1. Lineage (NCBI taxonomy): Bacteria > Pseudomonadati > Pseudomonadota > Gammaproteobacteria > Enterobacterales > Enterobacteriaceae > Enterobacter > Enterobacter cloacae complex sp. ECC445. Next base: position 40,646 of record NZ_JAKLRZ010000013.1, read on the forward strand.
TATCAACTCCCCTTCTGAGGATCTGGCGAGAAGCCGGATAAACTATGTTAAACAGTATTTTAGTAATACTTTGTCTTATTGCCGTCAGTGCATTTTTCTCGATATCGGAGATCTCGCTGGCCGCGTCCCGTAAAATCAAACTGAAGCTGCTTGCTGACGAAGGCAATATAAACGCCTCCCGCATTCTCAAAATGCAGGAGAACCCCGGTACGTTCTTCACCGTGGTGCAAATTGGCCTGAACGCGGTCGCCATCCTGGGCGGTATCGTGGGCGATGCGGCGTTTTCCCCGGCATTTTATAGCCTCTTTGCGCAGTACATGTCCGCCGAACTGGCCGAACAGCTGAGCTTTATCCTCTCCTTCTCACTGGTGACTGGCCTGTTCATTCTCTTTGCAGACCTGACCCCGAAACGCATCGGTATGATTGCGCCAGAAGCTGTGGCTTTGCGTATCATCAACCCGATGCGCTTCTGCCTGTACGTATTCCGTCCGCTGGTGTGGTTCTTCAACGGTCTGGCAAACGTCATTTTCCGCATCTTTAAATTGCCCATGGTGCGTAAAGACGATATCACCTCTGACGACATCTATGCGGTGGTAGAAGCCGGCGCGCTGGCCGGGGTGCTGCGCAAGCAGGAACACGAGCTGATTGAGAACGTATTCGAACTGGAATCCCGTACCGTGCCGTCTTCCATGACGGGCCGTGAAAGCATTATCTGGTTCGATTTACATGAAGATGAGCAGAGCCTGAAGAACAAAGTGGCGCAGCATCCGCACTCTAAGTTCCTGGTCTGTAATGAAGATATCGACCACATCATCGGTTATGTCGACTCCAAAGACCTGCTGAACCGCGTGCTGGCAAACCAGAGCCTGGCGCTGAACAGCGGCGTGCAGATCCGCAATACCCTGATTGTGCCGGACACGCTGACGCTCTCCGAAGCGCTGGAAAGTTTCAAAACCGCCGGGGAAGACTTCGCGGTGATCATGAACGAATACGCGCTGGTGGTCGGTATTATCACCCTCAACGACGTGATGACCACGCTGATGGGCGACCTGGTGGGCCAGGGGCTGGAAGAACAGATTGTTCAGCGTGACGATAATTCATGGCTGATTGATGGCGGCACGCCGATTGAAGACGTGATGCGCGTGCTGGATATCGACGAGTTCCCGCAGTCCGGAAACTACGAGACCATCGGCGGCTTTATGATGTTTATGCTGCGTAAAATCCCGAAACGTACCGACTCGGTGAAGTTCTCCGGCTACAAGTTTGAGGTGGTGGATATTGATAACTACCGCATCGACCAGCTGCTGGTGACGCGTATCGACAACAAACCGACCGTGCTGGTACCGAAGCTGCCGGATGCGGAAGAAAAAGTGTCGGCGTAAGGTTCCTGCCCCCACAAACATCAACGGCTCCCATCGGGAGCCGTCTTTTTATCTACTACTACTGCATAGCACGTTGGTTAAGCCATCTCAGTTTGCAGACGCATAACCTGACGGTTGACTTCGGACATCACAGACAGGTGCTGTTTGTCCTTCACTTTTGGGACAAGGATTTTGCCCTTATCAAACTCAAAAGCGCCAACATCCTTGATGTACAACCGTCCACGGAACAGGATCTTCACGTACTTCGCCACCTGAAGCGGGTTGTAGCGTTGGAAAATTTTCATTCTTGTATCTCCTGCGAATCATACGCTCTTGCGGTGCCACAATCGGCCCGACTGTCCTGAGCGCAAATTTTAATGCCCAATGACTATAGACCAGAACTACGGTGTTACCCAGTGTGCATAAGTTTATTTACCGTTTGATTACAATTATTCAGAATAATCTTTGCAAAGCGTGACTGAGGGCAGTATAAGCCGTCGTTTTTTCATGGATATGTGCGTTAACCCGCAAACTGGCATCGGGATTGCGGGAAAACCACATTGATCGCACTTATGATTAAAAGCGCAAGACCAAGTGGTCGGATCACCTGCAAACAATAAGGAAACGCCATGACCCTACGTAATATCCTTGCAGCAGCCTGCCTGCTGCTGCCCCTGTGGGCTTCCGCTCACAACATTGAAAAAGGACAACGTGTACCGCCAGTCGGCATTGCGGACCGGGGAGAATTGATTCTCGACAATGATAAGTTTAGCTACAAACCCTGGAATAGCGCGCAGCTTGCGGGCAAAGTGAGAGTTGTACAACATATTGCCGGTCGTACATCTGCAAAAGAGAAAAATGCCGGCCTGGTGGAAGCGATCAAGGCCGCAAAACTCCCCCACGACCGCTACCAGACCACCACAATCGTCAATACCGATGACGCCATTCCGGGCTCCGGAATGTTCGTGCGCTCAAGCCTTGAGAGCAATAAAAAGCTCTATCCGTGGTCGCAGTTTATCGTCGACAGCAACGGCGTGACCCGTAAGGCCTGGCAGCTGGAAGAAGAGAGCTCCGCGATTATCGTGCTGGATAAGGACGGTCGCGTACAGTGGGCGAAAGACGGCGCGTTAACCCAGGAAGAGGTGCAGCAGGTTGTCGACCTGCTGCATAAGCTTCTGGCTCAGTAAATAGAGACGCGGAAGCCGGGGTTGAGGAAGGATTCGCGCGGAGTATAGTCCAGCGGCTTGCCCTGCCAGTCATGAACATGCGCCCCGGCGGCCGCGGCAACGGCATGACCTGCCGCGGTATCCCAGACGTTGGTTGGCCCAAAGCGAGGGTAAAGCTGCGCATGACCTTCCGCCACCAGGCAGAATTTCAGCGAGGAGCCAATCGAGGTGGTCTGGTGTTCGCCCAGCTGCTGCAGGTACTCCTGCAGCTCGCTGTCGCTGTGGGAGCGGCTAATCACCACCAGCGGTGGACGGGCATCGCGCACCTGAATCTGCTTGCGCACGCCGCACTCTTCCTTCCACGCCTTCCCTTCTGCGGCGCTGTACATCACCTTCATGACCGGCGCGTAAACCACGCCCAGCACCGCTTTGCCCTTCTCAATCAGAGCGATATTAACGGTGAATTCACCGTTGCGCTTGATGAACTCTTTGGTACCGTCCAGCGGATCGACCAGCCAGTAGCGCTGCCAGTGCTGGCGCTCGTCCCAGCTTTGCGGCGCTTCTTCTGACAGAACAGGGATATCCGGCGTGAAGTCCTGAAGCCCTTTCAGAATCACCTTATGCGCCGCAATATCCGCCGCTGTGACCGGAGAGTCGTCCGCTTTGCTGACAACCTCCATAGGTTTTATACCGTCATACACCTGCATGATGGCATCTCCCGCATCCCGTGCGAGCTGACAAATTTTATCTAGCATTTTCCACCTCTTTGTTAACGCAGTGAGGTTAACTCTTTGTTTTAGTTATATCGTAATGTGAACAATTCCGCTATCTGTGAAGCAATTCCGGTTTCAGGTTACATTTTTCTGTCAGGATTCACATTTCTGTAAGCAACACGCTATAGATACATACTCTTTTGTGGTCTGCATCGAAAAAAGGACTCCTCTGATGATTAAGTTTAGTGCAACGCTTCTGGCGACGCTGATTGCAGCGAGCGTGCAGGCGGCGACGGTAGATCTGCGTATTCTGGAAACGACCGATCTGCACAGCAACATGATGGACTTCGATTACTACAAAGATACCCCAACGGAAAAATTCGGACTGGTACGTACGGCAAGTTTGATTAACTCGGCGCGTAGCGAAGTAAAAAACAGCGTGCTGGTCGACAATGGCGATCTCATTCAGGGCAGCCCGCTCGGGGATTACATGGCGACCCGGGGCCTGAAAAAAGGCGAGATCCATCCGGTGTATAAAGCGATGAACACCCTGGACTATACCGTCGGCAACCTCGGCAACCACGAATTCAATTACGGCCTAAAATACCTGCACGACGCCCTCGCCGGTGCGAAATTTCCGTACGTTAACGCCAATATCATCGACGTTAAGACCAAAAAGCCGCTCTTTACCCCTTATATGATTAAAGAGACGGACGTCGTCGATCGGGACGGTAAAAAGCAGACGCTGAAAATCGGCTATATCGGTTTTGTCCCGCCGCAGATCATGACGTGGGATAAGGCCAACCTCGACGGTAAGGTGACCGTGAACGACATCACCGAAACCGCGCGCAAATACGTGCCGGAAATGCGTGAGAAAGGCGCCGATCTGGTCGTGGTGGTCGCCCATTCGGGTCTCTCCGCCGATCCGTACCAGGCCATGGCGGAAAACTCGGTTTACTACCTGAGTGATGTTCCCGGCGTTGACGCGATCCTGTTCGGCCACGCCCACGCGGTCTTCCCGGGAAAGGATTTCGCCAGCATAAAAGGCGCGGATATTGAGAAAGGGACGCTCAACGGCGTGCCGTCGGTGATGCCGGGCATGTGGGGCGACCACCTGGGGGTGGTGGATCTGGTACTCAATAACGACGGCGGCAGCTGGAAGGTCACCCAGTCAAAAGCCGAAGCGCGTCCGATTTACGACGCGGCGGCGAAAAAATCACTGGCCGCGGAAGATAAAAAGCTGGTCGACGTGCTGAAGCACGATCACGACGCCACCCGCGAATTCGTCAGCAAGCCGATCGGCAAATCCGCCGATAATATGTATAGCTTCCTGGCGCTGGTGCAGGACGACCCGACCGTTCAGGTGGTCAACATGGCGCAGAAGGCCTATGCCGAACACTTTGTGCAGGGCGATCCGGATCTGGCAACGCTGCCGGTGCTCTCCGCCGCTGCGCCATTCAAGGTGGGCGGGCGTAAGAACGACCCGGCTAGCTATGTGGAAGTCGAAAAGGGCCAGCTTACCTTCCGTAACGCCGCCGATCTCTACCTCTACCCGAACACGCTGGTGGTGGTAAAAGCGACGGGTAAAGAAGTCAAAGAGTGGCTGGAGTGCTCTGCCGGGCAGTTTAACCAGATTGATCCGCACAGCAGCAAGCCGCAGTCGCTGATTAACTGGGACGGCTTCCGCACCTATAACTTCGACGTGATCGACGGCGTGAACTACCAGATTGACGTCACCCAGCCGGCGAAATATGACGGCGAGTGTCAGGCGATCAACCCGCAGGCGGAGCGCATCAAGAACCTGACCTTCAACGGCAAGGCGATCGATCCAAATGCGACCTTCCTGGTGGCGACCAACAACTACCGCGCCTACGGCGGTAAGTTTGCCGGTACGGGGGATAGCCACATTGCCTTTGCCTCGCCGGACGAGAACCGCTCGGTGCTGGCGGCGTGGATCAGCGCGGAGTCGAAGAAGGCGGGCGAAATACGCCCGGCGGTGGACAACAACTGGCGTCTGGCGCCGATCCACAGCGATACGCCGCTGGATATCCGTTTCGAAACGTCACCGTCCGACAAGGCCGCGGCGTTTATCAAGGAGAAGGCGCAGTATCCGATGAAGCAGGTCGCGACGGATGATATTGGCTTCGCGATTTATCAGGTAGACCTGAGCAGGTAAAAGCAAAACGGCAACGCACGTTGTCGTTTTTGGTGTTTGTTCCCTCTCCCTGTGGGCTGAGGAATCCCCAGTAATTTTTTTACCTGAAGCGACATATTTAGCATCAGGATTATGAATGCCTTACAGCAATGACCTGGTCCGGCTGTAAATCGCCGAAGCGTTTCCTGCAGGCCGGGGCGAGGCGCATGGATGCGCCGAGAGGGCGGGCTTTACAGGGACGTTACCTCCGCCCGTCCCCGATAAGCCGGAAGGAATAAGCTGAGGGCACCGCGAAGCGGCGATTTACCGCCGGGAGCCCGGGTCGCCAGGGTGGTGGCGAGTGAGCCACCCTGGCACGTTCACCGGTCATGTCGTCACAGAGTAGCAAGGAACATAAAGTGAACGGAATGACCTCCACAGCCGTATGTTCCCCCTCACCCCGACCCTCTCCCTCAATGGAGAGGGGGCGTCCGTGCGAGTATTATTTTGTGGGGATCCCTCTCCCTGTGGGAGAGGGTGAGGGCATCAGGCCGCACATACCCGGCTTTTACGCCGCGCGCTCGTCCCGATTCGCCATCACCTTCGGCGTATTCACCTCAATCCAGTCCGCCAGCGCGGCGACCTTCTCGCTGACCTCCATGCCCATCGGCGTCAGGCTATACTCAACGTGCGGCGGCACCACCGGATACGACACGCGATCGACAAACCCGTCCTGCTCCAGCGCCTGAAGCGACTGGGACAGCATCTTTTCGCTCACCCCGCCCATTTTACGGCGCAGATCGCTAAAGCGATGCGTTCCCTGGCGCAGGGCCAGCAGAATCAGGACGCCCCAGCGGCTGGTAACGTGCTTGAGCACCTCGCGTGAAGGGCACTGCTCCGCGAAAAGATTGCCATCGCGCATTTGCTCGCTGAGCGTCGGTATCGTTGTTTTCATACTTACCTTTTTGTACGTACTTACTAAAAGTTAGCTATGGTGCTAGTGTGCCACAACACCAGACAAACACGAAGGAGATTCATCATGATCGCGATTACCGGCGCTACCGGCCAGCTTGGCCATCTCGTTATCGAACAGCTGTTGAAAACCGTTCCGGCCAGCCAGATTGTGGCCATCGTCCGTAACCCGGCGAAGGCGCAGGCCCTGAGCCAGCAGGGGCTTGTGGTTCGTCAGGCGGACTACACGGACCAAGCCGCCTTCACCGCCGCGCTGAGCGGCGTGGATAAGCTGCTGCTGATCTCCTCCAGCGAAGTCGGGCAGCGCGCAACCCAGCACCAGAACGTGATTAACGCCGCCAAAGCGGCAGGCGTGAAATTTATCGCCTACACCAGCCTGCTGCATGCGGATAAATCACCGCTTGGTCTGCACGTTGAACACGTTGACACTGAAAAAGCGCTGGCGGCATCCGGCATTCCGTATGCCCTGCTGCGCAACGGCTGGTATACCGAAAACTACCTGGCGAGCGCGCCACCGGCGATTGAGCACGGCGTGTTTATTGGTGCGGCAGGCGAAGGCAAAATTGCCTCTGCAACCCGTGCAGACTATGCCGCAGCGGCAGCTAAGGTGATTGCGGAAGAGGGCCATGCGGGCAAGGTGTATGAACTGGCGGGCGATCGCGGCTGGACGCTGAGCGAGCTGGCGGCTGAACTCAGCAAACAGAGCGGGAAGCCGGTGACCTACCAGAATCTCAGCGAAGCGGATTTTGCCGCCGCCCTGAAAAGCGTCGGCTTGCCTGCAGGGCTGGCAGATATGCTGGCGGACTCCGACGTCGGTGCGTCCAAAGGGGGTCTCTTTGACGACAGCCGTACCCTGAGCGGGCTGATTGGCCGTCCGACCACCCCGCTGGCGGAGAGCGTCAACGCCATCCTGTAATTGTTACGGATTGGTTATTTTTTGTGGCGTCCCTGCGGGTCATCTCTGATAATGAAGCGATGACCCGTAAGGAGGCTCACCGTGCAAGGCGTACCGGAACAGTTTATTGATGAGAGAGACAGCGCGCGCTTTCGCCATCTGGCGCAGCTGCCGGGCCTGGAGCTGTATCACGCGCATATCTCTGACTACGCCTTTGAGCCCCATACCCATGAAGCCTTCGGGATCGGCACGATTGAAACCGGTGCCGAACGCTTTCGCTACCGCGGTACCCAGCATCTCGCGGCGGAAAAATCCGTCGTCACCATGAACCCGGACGAGATCCATACCGGCGAATCCGCCACCGAAGGCGGTTGGCGCTATCGGATGGTCTATATCGAACCCGATCTGCTGGAAGAGGTGACCGGCCTCCGGGACTGGTGGTTCAGCGAGGTAACCCGTCATGACCCGCTGCGCTCGCAGCAGATCGGCAGGCTCATTTACGGCCTGTGGCACACGGACGATCCGCTTGCGCAAAAGGGATTACTGCTGGATTTGATCGAGACCTTCCGGCCGTTTGCCCATCACGCGCCGGTGGTTCTGGAAGGCGCGCACCGCTTCGAACGGGTACGTGAGTATCTGCACGACAACTACATGCACGCCCTGACGCTGGACGAGCTGGCCCGCGTCGTGTCGCTCAGCCCGTACCATTTCCAGCGCCAGTTCAAAGCCCACTTTCACGTGACGCCGCACCAGATGCTGATGGCCATTCGCCTGTGGCGCGCCAAAGCGTTCCTCACCCACGGCATGCCCGCTGCCGAAGTGGCTGCCGCGACCGGGCTGACCGACCAGTCGCACCTGACCCGTGCGTTTACCCGCCGCTACGGCATTACCCCCGTGCGCTACCAGAAGCAGGTCATCCGGCGCTGATGCGCAACCTCATACAATACGCGCGCATTTCCCCCTCCTACACTCCATACAGCATAAATATCTGTAGGTGGAAAAATGATTAGTGGTGTGTTGTATGCCCTGCTGGCCGGGATGATGTGGGGGCTGATTTTTGTCGGCCCGCTGATTGTGCCGGAGTACCCGGCAATACTGCAGTCGACCGGGCGCTATCTGGCGCTGGGGCTGATTGCCCTGCCTCTTGCGTGGCTGGGACGCGCGCGCCTGCGTCAGCTCAGCCGTCAGGACTGGGTGACCGCGCTGGCGCTGACCATGATGGGCAATCTTATCTATTACGTTTGCCTCGCGAGTGCTATTCAGCGTACCGGCGCGCCGGTATCGACCATGATCATCGGCACGCTGCCGGTCGTCATCCCCGTCTTTGCTAACCTGCTCTATAGCCACCGCGATGGCAAACTGCCGTGGGCAAAAATGGCCCCAGCGCTGATCTGCACCGCCGTGGGGCTGGTATGCGTCAATATTGCCGAGCTGCGTCACGGGCAGGCGGACGTTGACCCGTGGCGTTACGGTTCCGGCATTGTGCTGGCGTTCATTTCCGTGGCGTGCTGGGCATGGTATGCCCTGCGCAACGCGCGCTGGCTGCGGGAGAACCCGGACAAGCACCCGATGATGTGGGCAACGGCGCAGGCGCTGGTCACGCTGCCCGTATCCGTCGTGGGGTATCTCGGCGCATGCCTCTGGCTGGGCCATCAGCAGCCGGACTTCGCCCAGCCCTTCGGGCCGAGACCGTGGGTGTTTATTGGCCTGATGGTGGCGATTGCGGTGCTGTGTTCCTGGGTGGGCGCGCTGTGCTGGAACGTGGCCAGCCAGAAGCTGCCGACGGTGATTTTAGGGCCGCTGATTGTCTTCGAAACCCTGGCCGGGCTGCTTTATACCTTCCTGATGCGCCAGAGCGTGCCGCCGCTCTTCACGGCCTGCGGGATCGCGCTGCTGGTGGTGGGGGTGGTGATGGCGGTAAGAGCGAAGCCGGAAAAACCGAGGGTTGTTCCGGCATCGGAGGTGTGAGCGTTGCCCAGCGGCGCTGCGCTTGCAGGGCCTACAAAACCGTAGGCCCGGTAAGGCGTAGCCGCCACCGGGCAAGCCCTTAAAACGTCTCCCAGTTCCCTTCAGACGCCGCCGCTGCGGGCTGCGCTTTTGGCACATAGGTTTTCACCGGCGCGGCTTTAACCGCCTGATTGCGGGTAATTTTGAACACCGCCACCGCGTCGTTCAGGCGTGCAGCCTGATCTTCCAGCGCCGCCGCCGCCGCCGCAGACTCTTCAACCAGCGAGGCGTTTTGCTGGGTCACGCGATCCATCTCGGCTACCGCCTGGCCCACCTGGTCGATACCGCGGCTCTGCTCGTCGGAGGCCGAGGCAATTTCGCCCATGATGTCGGTGACGCGCGTGACCGCATTGACGATCTCTGCCATCGTCGCCCCGGCTTCGTTAACCAGCTGCGAGCCCGCGTTCACGCGTTCGCCGGAATCGTCGATCAGCGCCTTGATCTCTTTCGCCGCCTGGGCGCTGCGCTGGGCGAGGGTACGCACTTCCCCTGCCACCACCGCAAAGCCACGCCCCTGCTCGCCCGCGCGCGCCGCTTCTACCGCCGCGTTGAGCGCCAGAATGTTAGTCTGGAAGGCAATGCCGTCGATCACGTTAGTAATTTGCGCGATTTTACTGGAGCTGGTGGCGATTTCGTCCATTGTACGCACCACGCCTTCCACCACGTTACCGCCCTTCTTCGCCGTTGAGGAGGCGTCCAGCGCCAGACGCGAAGCCTGACGCGCGTTATCGGCGTTTTGCTTCACGGTGGCCGTCAGCTGCTCCATGCTGGCTGCCGTCTCTTCCAGAGAGGCGGCCTGCTGCTCGGTACGGGAAGAGAGATCGTTGCTGCCCGCGGAGATTTCTCCTGCGCCGGTGTAAATGGTATCTGCCCCTTCACGCACCACGCCCACGGTGTTCGCCAGCGAGGTTTGCATCTCCTGCACGTTGCGCGCCAGGAGGGCCATTTCATTTTTACCTTCTGCCTGAATCGGCTGGGTTAAATCCCCTGCCGCAATGGCGCGAATATGGTTAATCACCTCTTCCAGCGGCAGCAGCAGCACGCGGCGCATGGCGACCCAGCTGGAGATAATCACCGCAATCACCAGCAGCATCACCGCAGAGAGGATCCACAGGATGTGCTTGTAATCACTTTCGTTATCCCGAATGCCTTTATCGGTGAGCGCGGCCTGCGCTTCACGCCATTCACGATAAACCTTCTGCATCGCGTTTTGCTTTTGTTCGGCATTCTGCTTGAACATATCTTCCAGATTGCCCTGGCTCAGCAGAACGTTCATTTGCGTCAGCGTTGCAGAGTATATGCGGTACTGCTCTTCAAGCTGATTCGTCAGGTTCTCATCCATGCCCGGCGTGTCCGGTAAGGCATAGTATTTATCGTAATGGACCTGGGCTTCAGCCAGCAGGTTTTTCGCCGTGGTCACCAGCTCGTTCAGCTGACCGCCGTTAATTTGAGAGGCCATGCTGCTCTGCAGACGCAGCATCCCACGGTTCAGGGTAACGCGCGCCTGGTTCAGGCTGATCCACGCATCGGTAAACTCCGCCACGTTCTGGCTGGAGAGCTGCGATACGGTGAAGTTGTTTTTATCGTTATTCAGCGCGTTGATAAAGATACCGGCGGAAATCACTTGCATGATGCCGAGCGCAAGCAGCACCGAAATCAGAAGGGTAATGACTTTTATACGTTTAAACATGCGTTGCCTTTGTTATATGCAGGTTTGTCTGACGTGGATATATCGGCAGGCGCAGCGGGTTGTTTACTGTTTCTCCACCTTTAAAAAGTTTCTAAACCACTTTCCTGAGTCCATTCAGAGCGTTAAACCGAATATTTTTTACGTGATCTATCTCACATTTTTCCCTTCCCTCTAAAGGGTTATAGCGCCGCTTTAAAGATGCATTTAATATGCATCTTATATTCTTGATGACGAGGTAACTGCTATGGCCTTTCGCGACCAACCCCTTGGCGAGCTGGCGCTCTCCATTCCTCGCGCTTCTGCGCTGTTCCTTAAGTACGATATGGATTACTGCTGCGGCGGTAAGCAAACCCTGGCGCGTGCGGCCTCACGCAAGGAACTGGACGTTGAGGTGATTGAAGCCGAGCTGGCGCAGCTTGTCGGGCAGCCCGTCGACAAAGACTGGCGAACCGCTGCGCTCGCGGAAATCATCGACCATATCATCGTGCGGTACCATGACCGCCACCGGGAGCAACTGCCGGAGCTGATCCTGCAGGCGACCAAGGTCGAGCGCGTTCACGCCGACAAACCTTCCGTTCCGCGCGGTCTGGCGAAGTACCTGACCCTGCTGCACGAAGAGCTTTCCAGCCACATGATGAAGGAAGAGCAGATCCTCTTCCCGATGATTAAACAGGGAATGGGCAGCCAGGCGATGGGGCCGATTAGCGTGATGGAACGCGAGCACGATGACGCGGGCGAACTGCTGGAAGTGATCAAACACATCACCAACAACGTCACGCCGCCGCCAGAGGCGTGCACGACGTGGAAAGCAATGTACAACGGCATTAACGAGACGATCGACGACCTGATGGAACACATCAGCCTTGAGAACAACGTTCTGTTTCCGCGGGCATTAGCGGGGGAATAAAAAAGCCCGGTGGCGCTCACGCTTACCGGGCCTGCAACGTCCTCGAACGTAGGCCGGGTAAGCGTAAGCGCCACCCGGCAACATGCTTAACGCATGCCTGCCATCCGTTTCTTACCGATAAACACCCAGCCCAGCCCCAGCGCGATAAACCACAGCGGCGTAACGATCAGCGCCTGACGGGTATCATCTTCCAGCGTCAGCAGCACCAGCACGAAGACGAAGAACGCCATGCACACCCAGCACATGAGCTTGCCCAGCGGCATCTTGTAGATCGACTTCTCATGCAGGTGTGGGCGCTGCTTGCGGTACACCAGGTATGAACAGAGGATGATGGTCCAGACGAACATAAACAGGATCGCAGAGACCGTGGTAATCATGGTGAAGGCGCCAATCACGCTTGGGTTCACGTAAAGCATCACCACGCCGCCCAGCAGGCACATGCAGGAGAAGGTTAACCCTTTTGCCGGTACCGCACGCTTAGAGAGCTTGGCGAACGCGCTCGGCGCCACGCCTTCCTGCGCCAGACCAAACAGCATACGGCTGGTCGAGAATACGCCGCTGTTGGCAGACGAGGCAGCAGAGGTCAGCACCACGAAGTTAATCAGACTCGCGGCGGCAGGCAGGCCTACCAGCACGAACAGCTCAACGAACGGGCTCTTGCTTGGCACCACCGAACTCCACGGCGTCACGGACATGATGATGATCAGCGCGAAGACGTAGAACATGATGATACGCACCGGAATAGAGTTGATGGCGCGCGGGAGGGACTTCTCCGGATCTTTGGTTTCCGCAGCGGTCGTTCCGACAAGCTCAATCCCCACAAACGCGAACACCGCAATCTGGAAGCCGGCAAAGAAGCCGCTGATGCCTTTCGGGAACCAGCCGCCGTCATTCCACAGATGGGTAAACGACGCCTGAACGCCGGTTGGTGACTGGAAGTGGGTAAGCACCATTACCAGGCCCACCACGATGAGCCCAACAATGGCCACGATTTTGATCATCGCAAACCAGAACTCCATCTCACCGAACATTTTGACGGTGGCGAGGTTCAGGCTCAGCAGCAGCACAATAACCGCCAGCGAGGCCACCCAGTCCGAGAGCCCCGGGAACCAGAACTGCGCGTAGGCGGTAATCGCCACGACGTCCGCCATACCGGTGACGACCCAGCAGAACCAGTAGGTCCAGCCGGTGAAATAGCCCGCCCACGGCCCGAGCAGGTCAGACGCGAAGTCGCTGAAGGATTTGTATTCGAGGTTCGAGAGCAGCAGTTCACCCATCGCACGCATCACGAAGAACAGCATAAAACCGATAATCATATAAACGAATATGATTGACGGCCCGGCGAGACTGATGGTTTTGCCTGACCCCATAAACAGCCCGGTACCGATGGCACCCCCAATCGCAATAAGCTGAATATGACGGTTTGTGAGATTGCGCCGTAGCGACTGTTCAGACGACGCCTCTTCGCCGGCGACGACTTTGACCTGATCTACCATGTGATATTTTCCTGTTTATGCCTGTCTGTGTTGTTAAGGCTCTTCTGGCCTTTAAATACGTCAAAAGATGACGTTCCCTGTAAGGGCTAATCGATATTAGGTAAGAATCGGCGGGATGAATACTATGATTTAGATATTATGTTAATAATATGTTGAAAGTGAGTGTCATATCACTCATACAGCGCGAAACAGCTCACAAAAATACACGCAACAGTTTCGTTTGCAAGATAAAATGTTGATTGCGCCGTAACTATAGGTTTTAACGCTACTTTCCTCTCCCCACGCGGGGAGAGGAAATAAGAAAAATCGATTACAGGATTTCCAGCAGCTCGACTTCAAACACCAGGGTGCTGAATGGCGGGATGGACGCGCCAGCGCCGCGCTCGCCGTAGGCCAGGTTGTGCGGGATGGTCAGCTCCCATTTGGAACCCACCGGCATCAGGGTCAGCGCTTCGATCCAGCCTGCGATCACGCCGTTGACCGGGAACTCTGCCGGCTCGCCGCGCGCTACGGAGCTGTCGAACACGGTGCCGTCGATCAGCTTGCCGGTATAGTGTACGCGAACGTGGTCGGTACGCGCCGGGATAGCGCCGTCGCCCTGGTTGATCACGCGGAACTGCAGGCCGGATTCGGTGCTGTTCACGCCTTCACGCTCGCGGTTCTCTTCCAGATATTTCACACCTTCGGCGGCCATCTCTTCAAAGCGCGCACGACGCACGGCGTCAGCACGTTCGTGGATTTCACGCAGCGCGCGGTGCACGACGTCAACCGGCACGGCAGGCTGTTTGCCTTCCAGCGCGTCAGCGATACCCGCCACCAGCGCTTCGGGTAACAGACCTTCCAGGCCGGATTCGCTCAGCTGCTGTCCTACCTGCAAGCCGATACCGTAACTTGCCTGCGCTTCGATAGTGTCAAAAGTCGGGGTGGTCATGGGTTTTCCTTCCATCACATTTAAAGTAGCGGGCAGCATATCAGCCATGCCCTTATGGGTAAAACTTTGTCTGAAGTTAAGGTGACAAACCGCGACGAAACAGAAACAATAGAGATAACCAGGATTAATCCCGAACTGATGTCACGGATGTCGGGTTTACTACGCCGTTCAGGCAGTTAGCAAACTATACTTCGGGGCACAGGATAAAAAATACGCGGAGCAGGAGGAGTGCCATGCCCGGGCGATTTGAACTGAAACCTACCCTGGCGAAAATCTGGCAGGCGCCGGACAATTTTCGCATCATGGACCCGCTGCCTCCTCTGCATCGCAGAGGGATCATCATTGGCGCGCTGATGGTGATTGTGGGCTTCCTGCTTCCTTCCGGCGGTGATGATGTTGATACCGCCCCCGTCACCCGCAATGCCCAACTGGACATTCAGTCGCAGACGCGGCCGCAGCCCGACGCCCAGCCGATGCAGACGCAGCTCGTCACCCCGTCTAACGATCCGGGTCAGGTGGCGCCGGTTGAGCCAGAACCCATTCAGGATGAACAGCCGCAGGATCAGGGCGCTGCCCCCTCTCAGCCTCAGGCGCAACAGCCCACCGGCATCGAGCAACAGTGGCGTTCCTATCGCGTAGAGCCGGGCAAAACCCTGGCGCAGCTGTTCCGCGATCACAACCTGCCGCCCACCGACGTGTATGCCATGGCGAAAGTGGAAGGTGCGGGTAAGCCGCTCAGTAACCTGCAAAATGGGCAGATGGTGCAGATTCGCCAGAATGCCAGCGGTGTGGTGACGGGGTTAACGATTGATACCGGAAATGGACAACAGGTGCTGTTTACCCGTCAGCCGGACGGCAGTTTCATCCGGGCGCGTTAAGCTTCCGGATCGGTAAAAAGCAAAACGCCGGCACAAGGCCGGCGTTTCAACGTGAGCAGAGTAAAAAATTACTCAGCTACAACGTTAACAACCAGTTTAGCGAACACTTCGCTGTGAACCTGGAAGTCAACTTCGTGCTCACCAGTGGTACGCAGAACGCCGTTCGGCAGACGAACTTCGCTCTTAGCCACTTTAACGCCTGCAGCAGTTACTGCATCAGCGATATCGCGGGTACCGATGGAACCGAACAGTTTACCTTCGTCGCCAGATTTGGACGCGATGGTAACAGTGCCCAGTGCGTTGATTGCTTCAGCGCGAGCGTTAGCAGCCGCCAGAACGTCAGCCAGTTTGGCTTCCAGTTCAGCGCGACGTGCTTCGAAAAACTCTACGTTTTTCTTGGTAGCTGGAACAGCTTTACCCTGTGGAACCAGGAAGTTACGAGCGTAGCCCGCTTTAACGTTAACCTGATCACCCAGGCTGCCCAGGTTTGCTACTTTATCAAGCAGAATAACTTGCATTACCTTATCCTCTTAAAGTCGTATTAATGGACCGTGCCCGATTACTGATGACGATCAGTGTACGGCAGCAGGGACAGGTAGCGAGCGCGTTTGATAGCGCGAGCCAGCTGACGCTGGTATTTTGCACGAGTACCGGTGATACGGCTTGGGACAATCTTACCGCTTTCGGTGATGTAGTTTTTCAGCGTTGCGATATCTTTATAGTCGATCTCTTGAACGCCTTCCGCGGTGAAACGGCAGAACTTGCGACGACGGAAATAACGTGCCATATGGCTAGTCTCCAGAATCTATCAAATCAATCTGCTCGGCATGCAGAACCATTTTGCTCAGGCCGTTCTTTGCCTTGTGGCAAGAGATGAACCCCTGAACGATTACTGCGCTACCGACCGTTAAACTGTGAGTAATGGCCTGGTTTTCGTGACCGCTAATGATAACGGGCATTTGGCACCACGCCTGCCGGTGAAACCCGGCTTCCTCTTGCACAGAACGATGCTCAAGCACGAACTGGCAATGCGGAATTCCTGATGGACTGACCTTTCGAAGGGGAGCCCTGCATACGATGCCGGACAACGCCAGACGGTTGGTCATCAGAAATTACTCTTCAGAATCCCCAGCATCAGAATCATCTGCGGTTTCGTTTGCGAAATCATCGCGACGCTCACGGCGCTCGTCTTTCGCTTTAACCATCGGAGATGCTTCGGTAACTGCGTTTTTGGTACGCATAACCATGCTGCGGATAACGGCATCGTTGAAGCGGAAGGTAGTTTCCAGCTCATCGATCACTTCCTGCGGCGCTTCAACGTTCATCAGAACGTAGTGTGCTTTGTGCAGTTTGTTGATCGGGTAAGCCAGCTGACGGCGGCCCCAGTCTTCCAGACGGTGGATCGTACCTTCTGCACCAGTGATGGCAGCAGAGTAACGCTCGATCATACCCGGAACCTGTTCGCTCTGGTCAGGATGGACCATAAAAACGATTTCGTAATGACGCATCGAATTGCTCCTTACGGATTATTCAGCCTCCTGTCTGGGTCAGCCGAGGCCCGGGGAGGCAAGGAACGTGTTAAAGGTCGGCTGAAAAATTGACGCGTCATAATACTTGCGCGCCCCTGGAAACTCAAGCTGATTGCACAAATAATTCGCACAAAGCGCGAAGCGGGTCTAAGTGGGTGATTTAAAATTGGTCACATCCGGAAGCGTTGTTTTTTTGAACAACTGCATCAGAAATGGTCACGCATCCCCGCCGGATGAATGATTACACTTTAATCAGAGATTGCCTGAATCAAAGAAGGAGTATCCCCCCTCACACAGCACGCAGTCGTGGAGCGCATATCATGAAAAAAATCGCATTAGCCCTAATGGCGGCGCTTTTGCTCAGTGCAAACGCGATGGCAGCCATCAAGATAGACGGCCGACAGGCCAGAAACATGGATGATGTGCAAAGCTTGGGCGTCATTTACATCAATCATAATTTCGCCACAGAAAGTGAAGCAGATCAGGCACTAAACAAAGAAACCGATGCACAGGGCGCAGCCTATTACCACGTGATGTTAATCCGTGAGCCCGGCAGCAACGGCAATATGCACGCCAGTGCAGATATTTACCGATAACGCTTTAACGCTAGCACCAGGAAAGCCAACAACGAGAACATAGCCATAGTTGACGTTGCCCCCTGCCCGGGGGCTTTTTTTTGTGAAAGGCTCCGGAATACCACCGGTTACAACTGTTTTCGGTATTCCAGAGCGCTTATTCACTTCTGCCCGTAGTAGGCATTCGGGCCGTGCTTGCGCATGAAATGCTTGTTCATCAGGTAATCATCAATGCCCTGAAGTTGCGGGTTGATGCCGCGGGCAATCCACGCCATGCGGGCCACTTCCTCCATGACGACCGCATTATGGACGGCGTCGTGGGCATCTTTTCCCCAGGAGAACGGACCGTGCTGATACACCACAATCCCCGGCGTATGCAGCGGTTCTGCCTCACCCAGCGTTTCGATAATCACCTTGCCGGTGTTGAGCTCGTACTCGCCTTCGACTTCACCCTGCGTTAACGCGCGCGTGCAGGGAATGTCGCCAAAGAAGTAGTCCGCGTGCGTCGTGCCCAGCGCCGGGATGGCAAGCCCTGCCTGTGCCCAGGCGGTGGCATGGGTGGAGTGCGTATGCACTACCCCACCGAGGGAGGGATAACGTCGATAAAGCGCCAGATGGGTAGCGGTATCCGAAGAAGGACGCCACTGCCCCTCGACGACGTTTCCTTCGAGGTCCACGACAACCATATCGTCGACCTTCATGGTCTCATACGCCACGCCGCTGGGCTTGATGACGATGACGCCGCGTTCACGATCAATCGCGCTGACGTTACCCCAGGTGAACGTCACCAGCCCGTAGCGCGGCAGATCCATGTTGGCCTCAAAGACCTGCTGTTTAAGCTTAAGCATGTTCAGCCTCCAGCAGCCCCGCCCGGGCCATACGCTCGCGCACCCAGTCCCGCGCCCTGGCCACTTCCGCAGCCGGGTCGTCTGACGTTTCGCTCCACATCTCAATCAGGTACGGCCCGCAATAGCCTGTCTGCTTGAGCGTCTCGAAGCACCGTTCGAAATCCACCACCCCGGTGCCGAACGGTACGTTTTTAAACACGCCAGGACGGGTATCTTTAACATGCACCGCCACGATATGCCCGATGCCCGCCTGCAGCTCCATCTGCACGTCGTTATCCCATGCCGACAGGTTGCCGATATCGGGATAAAGCTGGAACCAAGGGTTGTTCAGATAATGCGCGTAGCCCAGCGCCTTGCTGATGGAGTTCATCAGCGGGTAGTCCATGATCTCCATCGCCAGCGTCACCTGCGCGCGGCTTGCCATCTCTACGCTCTCTTTCAGGCCGTCACGGAAACGACGGCGCGTTTCATCGTTGGCGTCCTGATAGTAAACGTCATACCCCGCCAGCTGAATCACGCGGATACCGACATCCTGCGCAAAGCGGATGGCTTTACGCATGATCTCCAGCCCCTGCGCGCGCACGGCATCGTCTTCGCTGCCGAGCGGAAAACGGCGATGGGCGCTCAGGCACATGGACGGCACGCGCACGCCCGTTTCAGCAACGGCGCCCACCAGCGCCAGACGCTGCTCGCGGCTCCAGTCGAGACGAGAGAGGCGCTCGTCCGTCTCATCCACGGACATTTCGACAAAATCGAAACCCAGCTGTTTTGCCAGCCGTAACCGCTCCAGCCAGCACTCCCCCGCAGGGAGTGCCTTTTCATAGATGCCAAGCGGGACCTGTTTTGACAACATACCCGCTCCTTAGCCCCAAAGCTGAGCGATTGAACGTTTGAACTGACGCGCCGCTTCCACCGGAGACGCCGCGTCACGGATGCTGCGACCGGCGATAAAGACGTGAATCGGGATACCCTGGAACAGCGGCAGATCTTCCAGCGCCAGGCCGCCGGTCACGGTGACTTTGAAGCCCATATCGGCCAGACGCTTGATCGCGCTGATATCCGCCTCGCCCCACGCCACGCCTGCGGCCTGCGCGTCGCGGCTGCGGTGATACACCACCTGCTGAATGCCCGCATCGCGCCACTCCTGAGCCTGCTCCCAGGTCCAGAAACCGGTCAGCTCAATCTGCACGTCGCCGTTAAACTCTTTTGCCACGTCCAGCGCGCCCTTGGCGGTGTTGATATCCGCACAGCAGATCACGGTGACCCAGTCGGCGTTGGCTTCGAAGCACATGCGGGAGAGGATTTTGCCCGCGTCGGCGATTTTGGCATCTGCCAGCACGATTTTGTGCGGATAGAGCGCCTTCAGGTCGCGAACGGCACGCACGCCCTCGCCGACGCACAGAATGGTGCCCACTTCGATGATATCGACTTCTTCCGCGATCAGGCGGGTGGTTTCGTAAGCGTGGGACAACGTTTGGTTATCCAGTGCAACCTGCAACATTGGTAATGACATGTTCAATTCCTCTTAAACTGCCGCCGCGGTGGCGTGATCGATTAAATCCAGCACGTCCTGCTCGGTACGGCAGGCGCGTAAACGGTCAAAATTGGCTTCATCATCAAACAAATTGACGATCTGCATGATGCCCACCTCCTGGTGGGTGTTCGCATCCACGGCGGCCATGGTGATCAGAATATCGACCGGGTCGTTATCTTCGTGGTTAAACACCAGCGGCGTTTTCAGCGTCACCAGCGCGAAGCCGGTTTTCTTCACGCCCTCTTCGGGACGCCCGTGCGGCATGGCCAGCCCTGGCGCTATCACAAAGTAAGGGCCGTGCTGCGCCACGCCATCCAGAATGGCCTGGTAGTAACGCGGCTCGACAACGTCAGCCTTAACCAACAGGTCCACGCTCAGCTTCACCGCTTCCTGCCAGGTGCTGGCCTCAGCCTGTAAAAGGATGGAGTTATTTTCTGCCAGCGAATCACGTAGTTTCATGTGGCGTCCTTACTTCACGTCTTGTGGGAAGTGCTCTTTAATCACTTCCAGCAGTTTTGGCCCGAAATCCGCAGGCGACAGCATGTTGCGCACGCCTACCACATATTTATTGCCCGACACGCTGATTTCACCGGCGATATGGGTAGAGGCGATGATGATATCCGCGCCGTTCAGTTCACTTTTGTATTCACCCACTGCGCAGCTGTTTACCGTGTGGTCGATGTTGGACTGGGTTAAAAACTGGTCCACTTTCATCTTCATGATCATGGAGCTGCCTTGCCCATTGCCACACACAGCCAGGATACGTACGGTCATAATCGAAACTCCTTAATGAGCAGACACTTCTGCTGTTTGTTTTTCCGCATCTTCTTCAGCTCGCAGCGAACGGCCAGCGAAGAACATATAAGCCAGAGCAATCAGGATGATGACGGCCATAAAGACCAGCCCGACAGAGGCAAAGCCCTGCATCATCGGCGGTGCAAGAATTGACCAGTCCGCCATGCCCATCCAGGCGCTCATACCGGTGAGCTTGACCGCCCACACGCAGCCGAAGATTTCCACCATGCCCATCACCAGGCAGATCTTGAGCGCTGCGCGCCAGCCGCCGAAGTGGTTAGCAAAGACGCCGATGGTGGCGTTGGAGAAGAACATCGGGATAAAGCCGGGAATAATCAGGATGGAGGAGCCACAGCCGACGAGGATGCCCACCGCAATCAGCTGACCGATGGTGCCCCACATAAAGCCCCAGACGACGGCGTTTGGCGCAAAGCTGTAGATAGCGGCGCAGTCAATCGCCAGCACCGCACCGGGGATCAGGCGTTGGGAGATACCGTTGAAGGCTTCAGAGAGTTCAGCGACGAACATGCGCACGCCCTGAGTAATGATAAAAATGGCCACCGCAAAGGAGAAACCGGTCTGCAGGATGTAAACCGTCCAGTGCGTTTTACCCGCCATCGCCTGAACAACGTCAATGCCGAAGGAGAGCAGAATGGCGCCGAAGAAGATAGTCATGACAATGGCGGTTGAGACGATGTTGTCATGGAAGATATTCAGCCAGCCGGGCATCTTAAGGTCTTCAACGCTCTCCTCTTTTTTGCCCAGGTATGGCGCAACTTTATAGGCAATCCATGCCGCGAACTGCTGCTGGTGGCCGATGGAGAAGCCACAGCCGTCGGTCACTTCCTGGGTTGGCTTGTACATCATGTTGGAGGTGATGCCCCAGTAGAGCGAGACCAGCACCGCGGTGCAGATAATCGTGGTCCACATGGGGTAGCCGAAGATATAGAGAGAAACCGCGATCAGCCCCGCCTGCTGGAACATGATGTGCCCGGTGAGCATGATGGTGCGAATGCCGGTAATGCGGCGCAGCAGCACGTAGATAATGTTCAGCGCCAGCGCGAGCAGAACCGCGTAACCCACCCAGCTGTAGGCGTCACCCATGCGGTCAATCGTTGCCATCATGGAGGCGTAAGTATCAGAAATTGCTCCATTTATGCCGTAAACTTCCGCCATTTTGGCGACAACCGGCTTAAACGTGCTGGTCAGGATGCCTGAACCCGCCTGCAGCAGCATAAAACCGATAATGGTTTTAATGGTCCCCTTGATAATCACGCTGACGCTTTTGCGCAGCAGAATGTAACCCAGGCACGTCACGATACCCAGCAGCAGCGGGGCGTTGGTCATTACCTGATTGAAGAACACGGTAAAGACGTTGTAGAGGATCTCCATAACTCTCTCCAGAAATGAGAACACGAGGGGCAATCCCTGTGTGGTTGGTGCCATCACTCTAGTAATCACAAATAATCACCACAAGATTGCATTTGATTATTTGTGACGCATCACACAAATTATTTCCATGGTGTTAGTAATGATTTTCACTACCACGCATCTTATATGTATTTTCCTTTATAATTCATGAAATTAATGATTATTAAAGGATAGTCTAACAAGAATAAAACTCAGGTTCTGTGATGTCAGGCAGTTAAAATTACGCGCTTTTGTCATTGCAAAGCCCGTCAAATGGTGCCAGAGTTAATCATAACAAATCACCTTGTGATTATTTTTGATTAAACCAGGAGTCAAAACGATGAGTAAAGTGAACACCATCACCCGTGAATCATGGATTCTGAGCACCTTCCCGGAGTGGGGCAGCTGGCTGAATGAAGAGATCGAGCAGGAACAGGTTGCTCCTGGCACGTTTGCAATGTGGTGGCTCGGCTGTACCGGTATCTGGCTGAAATCTGAGGGCGGTGCCAATATCTGCGTCGATTTCTGGTGCGGCACCGGCAAGCAGAGCCACGGCAACCCGCTGATGAAAAAAGGCCACCAGATGCAGCGCATGGCGGGCGTGGAAAAACTGCAGCCGAACCTGCGTACCACGCCGTTTGTGCTCGATCCGTTTGCCATTCGCCAGATCGACGCCGTGCTCTCTACCCACGATCACAACGATCACATCGACGTGAACGTGGCGGCAGCGGTGATGCAAAACTGCGCGGACGACGTGCCGTTTATCGGGCCGCAGACCTGCGTGGATCTCTGGATTGGCTGGGGTGTGCCAAAAGAGCGCTGCATCGTCATGAAACCGGGCGACGTAGTGAAAATCAAAGACATTGAAATCCACGCGCTGGATGCCTTTGACCGTACCGCGCTGATTACGCTTCCGGCCGATCGGAAGGCCGCAGGCGTGCTGCCGGACGGCATGGACGAGCGCGCGGTGAACTACCTGTTTAAAACCCCTGGCGGTTCCCTGTACCACAGCGGTGACTCCCACTACTCGAACTACTATGCGAAGCACGGTAACGAACACCAGATCGACGTAGCGCTCGGCTCGTATGGCGAGAACCCGCGCGGCATTACCGACAAGATGACCAGCGCCGATATGCTGCGTATGGCAGAAGCGCTGAACACCAAGGTCGTGATTCCGTTCCACCACGACATCTGGTCAAACTTCCAGGCCGATCCGCAGGAGATCCGCGTGCTGTGGGAGATGAAAAAAGACCGCCTGAAGTACGGCTTCAAGCCGTTTATCTGGCAGGTCGGCGGCAAGTTCACCTGGCCACTGGACAAAGATAATATGGAATATCACTATCCACGCGGTTTCGACGATTGCTTCACCATTGAGCCAGACCTGCCGTTCAAGTCCTTCCTCTGATTGAGCAGCCACATCGCCAGACGTGATGTCTGGCGATGCCATATTTCTTTTAGTAATTTCACGCTATTTCAAATATCATCTTTTTAAATCAATTCTTATCGGAATAGCTC
The DNA here is from genome assembly GCF_021892025.1 of Enterobacter cloacae complex sp. ECC445. Lineage (NCBI taxonomy): Bacteria > Pseudomonadati > Pseudomonadota > Gammaproteobacteria > Enterobacterales > Enterobacteriaceae > Enterobacter > Enterobacter cloacae complex sp. ECC445. The sequence goes on from NZ_JAKLRZ010000013.1 coordinate 64,002, forward strand.
ATGACGGAAGCGCAACGGCATCAAATTCTCCTCGAACTCCTGGCGCAAACCGGGTTTATCACCGTCGAGAAAGCGATCGAACGTTTAGGGATCTCCCCCGCCACCGCGCGGCGGGACATCAACAAGCTGGATGAAAGCGGCAAGCTGAAAAAGGTCCGCAACGGCGCGGAAGCGATTAGCCAGCAGCGCCCCCGCTGGACGCCGATGAATATTCATCAGGCGCAGAATCATGATGAAAAAGTGCGGATCGCCAGAGCCGCGTCGCAGCTGGTGAATCCCGGCGAGAGCGTGGTCATTAACTGCGGCTCTACCGCCTTTCTGCTGGGCCGTGAAATGTGCGGCAAGCCGGTGCAGATCATCACCAACTACCTGCCGCTGGCCAACTATCTGATCGATCAGGAGCATGAAAGCGTCGTGATCATGGGCGGTCAGTACAACAAAAGCCAGTCCATCACTCTTAGCCCGCAGGACAGCGAAAACAGCCTCTACGCCGGGCACTGGATGTTTACCAGCGGCAAAGGCCTGACGGCGGACGGCCTGTATAAAACCGATATGCTGACGGCGATGGCGGAGCAAAACATGCTCAACGTCGTGGGCAAGCTCGTTGTGCTGGTCGACAGCAGCAAAGTGGGCGAGCGCGCAGGGATGTTATTCAGCCGTGCCGAACAGATCGACATGGTGATCACCGGCAAAGGGGCCAACCCTGAGATCCTCCAGAAGCTGGAAGATCAGGGCGTGAAGGTCCTGCGCGTTTAAAGGTGCTGGCGGAAAAACGCTACCGTGGCGTCCAGCGCCGTTGGCGTGATGCGGTGGCGAACGCCCGGCTCCCACAGACAGGTCAGATTACCGTCCAGGCCTTCATTCATTAGCGCCTGCTGCAGGCGAAAGGTTCCCTCCGGCGGAACCACATCATCCGCGTCACCGTGCCACAGCAGCAGCGGGCGGTCGGCCACGCGCGGCAATGCCCGGGACACGTCCCACTCTGCCAGCATCGCGGTGATTTCCGTTAAATCCTGCGGCGGGAAAAGCGTCTGCGCCAGCGACGTAAAGTAGCCCGAGCCCATCAGACAGGCGACCGACGTCACTTCAGGGTGATGCGTCATGATCCCCAGCGCCGTCATACCGCCCATCGATGCCCCGGCAATCGCCAGACGATTGTCGGCCACCAGCCCCGCCTCATAAAGCGCATCGCGCAGCCCGGCAAACTCGGTCATGCTCCCGTGCAGAATCTGCCAGAACTGCCCAAGGCGCGCCTGTTCATTACCCATAAAGCGCCCGCCGTGGTCCGGCGCATCGGGCATCACCACGCGAAAACCCGCCTGCGCCAGCGCGACCGCAAAATAACTGTAAACCAGCTTCGATGAGGTAAACCCATGATAAAAAACCACAACCGGCAGCGGTTTATCGCGTTTACCCGCGGGTATGGCGTGTAAAATTTCATGGTCGCCGAGGTGGCGTATTTCAATTTCAATCATTGTCGACCCTGTACGAATGTATGATTCATAATGTTGAGAACTGGGTTACGCTTTCACGTCATTTTCATTCGAAATATACGTCCCAGATAACACTTCGGGAACATTCCCCCAAAACTAAATTCACAGCCAACTACACTATGGCTATCAGGAAACGAGATATGGTTATGCGCAGGTTTGCTGCTTTATTGCTGGTGTTTCTGCTCAGTGGCTGTAGCGCGCTGCAGGGAACGCCGCAACCCGCTCCACCGGTCGCCGATCATCCACAGGAGATTCGTCGTAATCAGACGGAAGGATTACAACGAATGGGCACCGTCTCCGCGCTGGTTCGCGGTTCCCCGGATGACGCAGAAGAGGCAATAAAAGCACAGGCCGTCGCCGCCAAAGCAGATTACTACGTCATCATTATGATCGACGAAACCATCATCACGGGACAGTGGTATTCGCAGGCCATTTTGTACCGTAAATAATGGTTTTCCTTTGAACGAGATTTACACTGCTTTGCGTCCATAGACATTTTCCTGTCCACAATAAACTCCATGCCCGCGTCAATGGAAGGGAGTTTATTCGCGAAGGATTGCCCGGCGGATACCGGAGATATGTGAAATGGAGCTGACGATGAAACGAACTCTTGCTTTGACCTCTCTGCTGCTCTCAGCAGGCCTGGTGACCACCACCGCGCAGTCGGCAGAATTCGCCAGCGCTGACTGCGTGACTGGCCTGAATGAAATTGGCCAGATCTCCGTGAATAATATCTCGGGGAGCCCGCAAGACGTTGAACGCCTCGTGGCATTAAAAGCCGACGAGCAGGGTGCTTCATGGTATCGCATCATCCAGATGCAGGAAGATAACCATATCGACCACTGGCGGGTACAGGCCATTCTCTACGTGTAATAATCCTCCTGATAAAAGCCACTTATTTTTAGTGGCTTTTCGCTTTTGCAAATTTTTTATCTTATTAAAAACTAATTAATAACAATAAGATAACTTTTTGTTACATTAATTCAGTAAACGTAATCCCCGCCCTGCCGTTGAAGAACCATACCTTTTCAATGATGAGCAATTTATGATCAATTTTTTCCGCCGTGCGGGCCTCGGGACAAAGCTGTCGCTGCTGACGGGCGTCAGCGTCGCCACGCTGTTTCTGCTGTTCACTTTCCTGCTCAGCCAAAAAGCCAGCCAGCAGCTTGAAGCCCTTGCGGTCGAAGACCTGCACAATCAGTCCACCGGCATGGTTGATATGGTGCAGATGTTTAATACCAGCCTGAGCGAGGAAGTCGAGAGCTATACCCGGCTGTTTACGACATTTCTGCCCCAGCCGTTTAGCGTCGATACGCAGCAAACCCGGACCATAAACGGGCTCACCGTTCCGCTGCTGAAAGGCGGAGACACTGAACTGCATGAAAACACGACTTTTTCTGATGACTTCCTGAATCGTACGGGAGCAATCTCCACGCTGTTTGTTCGCAGCGGTAACGACTTTATTCGCGTTGCCACCTCCCTGCGCAAAGAGAACGGCGACCGCGCCATGGGTACCGTTCTGGATACCGCCAGCCCGGCCTTTGCGGCCGTCAGCAAAGGTGAAGTCTACCGTGGCCTGGCGCTGCTGTTTGGCAAGCGCTACATCACCCAGTACCAGCCCGTGAAAAACGCCGAAGGACAGGTCATTGCGATCGTATTTGTCGGGGTGGACATCACCCACTCCTGGAACGTCATGCGCGAGAAAATCCTCAACCGCCGCCTGGGCGAGAGCGGCCACTTCTTCGTACTGGATCGCAGCAGCGGCAAAACGCGCGGGCAATACCTGTTCCATGCCAGCGAAGAGGGCAAACTGCCGAAGTGGGACGGCGCGACGCAGCAACAGCTACTGGGCGACAAACCCGGCACCCTGGAACGCGTAAGCGACGACGGGCGCACGCTGAAAATGGCCTATACGCCGCTGCCGGGCTGGAACTGGACTATCGTCGGCGAAGTGGACAAGTCAGTGCTGCTCTCAAGCGTTACCGCCATGCGCGATCGTTTCCTGCTGGCCGGCGTGGTCTTATCTATCCTGTTTGCTGGCCTGTTCGTGGTCCTGATACGCCGCGTGCTGACCCGGCCGCTGCGCAGCGTGATCCACCTTGCCCGGCAATATGCCGCAGGGGATCTTCGTTCCAGCCTGCCGGTAACGCGCCAGGACGAAGTCGGCCAGCTGATCGACGCCATTAACGGCATCGGCGGCGGCCTTCAGCAAATTGTCCTGCAGGTCCGCGAGGCCGCGGGCGAGATCCATTTGGGCACCAACGCGCTGGCCGCCGACACCGGCGAGATTTCAGAACAGATCAACAAGCAGGCCAGCAGCGTGGAAGAGACGTCCGCCAGCATGGAGCAGCTGGCTGCCACCGTGCAGCAAAATGCCGCCAATATGGAGCAAACCCAGCAGCTGGTGGGTGAAACCTCGCTCGCGGTTCATCAGGGCGGTGAGACGGTCACCCACGCGGTGTCGACCATGGACGACATTCGCGAAGCGTCAAAACGCATCGAAGACATCACGCGCGTGATCGAGTCCATCGCGTTCCAGACCAATATTCTGGCGCTGAATGCGGCAGTGGAAGCGGCCCGCGCGGGCGAGCACGGAAAAGGTTTTGCGGTCGTGGCGCAGGAAGTTCGCGCCCTGGCGGGACGCAGCGCGAATGCGGTGAAGGAGATTGAACAGCTGATTGGCGATACGCTCAGAAAAGTGAGTGAAGGTCATGCGCTGTCTGAACAGACGCGCCTGGCGATGGATGACATCATCATTCATATCGATAACATCAGCCAGCTGGTCACCGAGATTAACCATGCCTCACGCGAGCAGTCGGCCGGGATCGGCCAGGTGAATCTCGCCATGACCCATATTGGCGAAGCGTCGCATATCAATGCCGATCGCATCTCGCGCAGCGAACAAACCGCTCAAACGCTGCGCGAGAAGGGCTCACACCTGACTCAGCTGGTAAGCCTGTTCCAGTTAAAAGGCTAGCCGACTCTGCCCGTGGCGCGCAGCAGCAGGTCGTTTTGCACCTGCGCGCTCATCAGCGTCCCGCCACGGGTGTCCAGCATCATGCGGCACCACGCCTGCGCCACCGGAGGCGATGCGTGCCGCAGCATCTGGCTTCCGGTACCGAGCAAGAAAAGCTGCTGCGCGATCTCCCGCCCCTGCGCCTCCTGCGGCTTACGCAATTTTTGCTGAAGCTGTCGCCAGCTGCGGTCGAAGTGTCTGTCCTGCCCTTTCACCTGCGCAAACTCATCGGCAAGCAGGTCGTGAATGCCTTGCTGCTTCGCCAGCACGCGCAGCACGTCCAGGCACATGATGTTGCCGGATCCCTCCCAGATACTGTTCACCGGCATCTCGCGATACAGGCGAGGAAGTTCACTCTCCTCGCAATACCCTGCGCCCCCGAGCACCTCCATCGCTTCTGCCACAAACGGAATGCCCGCTTTGCACACGCTAAATTTCGCAGTCGGGGTAAACAGCCGCGCCCAGGCGGCCTCATGCGGATCCGCACGCTTATCCCACGCCCGGGCCAGGCGGAACAGCAGCGCCGTTTGCCCTTCCAGCACCAGCGCCATCCGGCTTAGCACTTCGCGCATGAGCGGCTGATCGATGAGATTTTTACCGAAGGTCTGGCGCTGATGGGCATGGTACAGCGCCACGGACAGCGCCCGACGCATCAGCCCGTGGCTGCCCAGCGCGCAGTCAAAGCGCGTCAGTCCGCCCATTTTGAGGATCTGCCGTACCCCTTCGCCTTCTTCCCCCAGCAGCCAGCCGGCGGCATCAAGAAACTCCACCTCGCTGCTGGCGTTGGAGCGGTTCCCGAGCTTGTCCTTCAGGCGCTCCAGCCGGACGGCGTTACGCTGCCCGTCAGGCAAAAAGCGCGGCACAAAAAAGCAGGACAGTCCGCCCTTAGCCTGGGCCAGCACCAGGTGCGCATCGCTTTGCGGGACGGAGAAAAACCATTTATGCCCAACCAGCCGGTAGCTGCCGTCGCTACATTTTTCCGCTCTGGTAGTGTTGCTCAGCACGTCCGAGCCGCCCTGCTTTTCCGTCATCCCCATGCCGATCAGCAGGCCTCGCTTTTGCGCACCGGGGGACAGATGGGGATCGTAGCGATCGCTGAGCAGCGGCGTCAGCCAGTTGTGAAAGGGTTTGGGGAGCGCCTGCAGCAGCAGCGGCGTTGCGGCAAACGTCATGGTGACCGGGCAAAGCGTTCCCGCCTCTACCTGAGCATGAAGCGCAAAGCGTGCAGCCCGCGCGACAAACGACCCTTTACGCGCCTCCTCTTCCCACGCCAGGTTATGCACGCGGTTAGCACACAGCCCCTGCATCAGCAGGTGCCATGCCGGGTGAAAGCGGACGTCATCCAGCCGCTCCCCGGTGGCGTCATAGCGCAGCAGCTCCGGCGGATTGACGTTCGCCAGCCTGCCCAGCTCCAGCGACTCCGCGGTACCTAACTGCTGCCCGATGCTGGCGAGCAGATCAACATCCCACTCGGCACCCTCGCGGGAAACCGCGTCACGCAGGGCGCAGTCAGAGAGGTAAAGGTTGCTGTTGGAAAGCGGCGCGGGTTGATTGAAAACGGTATGGGTCTGCCAGTGCATGCTGTCTCCCTCCTTCAGTGGCAATGACGATAAGTATGGACAGACCGCGCGCGCGCTGCATGGGAGGGGAGTCACACGTTCACGATCCCGCTGATATCATTCGTGAAATAGCTCACAGAACATAAGAATAAACTATTTCATGACTTCGCTTTTGTTGAATAATTTATTCTTACCCCTGTCAGTGAGGATCGTTATGCAACCGGAAGCGCACAAGCGAGCATTAATTGCAGGCTCCATTGGTAACTTTATCGAGTGGTATGAGTTTGCGGTCTACGGTTTTCTGGCGACCGTGATTGCGAAGAACTTCTTCCAGCTTGAAGGGGAAGCGGGGCTCACCAGCCTGATCCTCACCTACGCCTCGTTTGCCATCGCCTTCTTCTTCCGTCCCCTGGGTGCGGTGGTATTTGGCCGCATCGGCGACCGGATAGGCCGTAAGCCGACGCTGATCGTTGTGCTGGTGCTGATGACGCTCGCGACCGCCGCCATCGGCATGGTGCCGGTCTACGCCAGCATCGGGATTGCCGCGCCGCTCATTATCACGCTGCTGCGCATCCTGCAGGGGCTGTTCGCGGGCGGCGAATACGGCGGCGCGGTCTCGCTGATGACGGAGTTCGCCCCGCGCGGCAAACGCGGGCTTTATGGTGCGTGGCAGTCCTTCACCGTGGCGCTGGGGCTGCTAGCGGGGGCGGGCATCGTGGCGCTGCTCTCTGTCCTCCTCACGCCTGAGGCCCTGCACGACTGGGGCTGGCGCATTCCTTTCTTCCTGGCGCTGCCCATGGGCGTCGTTGCGCTGTGGCTGCGCGTGAGTATGGAAGAGACGCCCAGCTTTGTGCAGCAGCAGGATAAACCGGCTGTCGCACAGGCGGATACGGCCGCCACGCTCCGGGCCATCGTGATGGGGATTGGGCGCGTGATGGTCTGGTCTGCGGCGGGGTACACCTACCTGGTGATTATGCCGACCTATCTGCAGTCGGCGCTGCACACCGGGTTTAACCAGGCCCTGCTGATTGCGGTGATTTCGAATATTGGTTTTGCACTCACCATCATTCCTTCGGGGCTCCTGAGCGACCGGATCGGGCGCCGCATGGTGATGATTATCGCCACCGCGCTGCTGCTGATCCTCGCCCTGCCGCTGCTCAAAATTTTGCAGGCGGAGTCAAGCACGCTGGCGGTCAAGGCAATAGTGGTGCTCATTGCGGGTGGCCTGGTGGGCATGCTGGCGGGGCCGGGCCCGGCGATGCTCTCTGAGATGTTCCCGACGCGCGTGCGCTATACCGGGCTGGGGTTGGCCTACTCGTTGTCGAACGCGATTTTTTCGGGCTGTGCGGGGTTAATCATTACCGGGCTGATTAAGCAGACGGGTAACCTGGATATTCCGGCGTATTACGTGATGGCGACGGCAGTGGTGAGTATTTTCGCGCTGATGACGCTGAGGAAGGATGACCATTTGCGGTCGCTGGAGGAGTGAGGTTATCACCGTCTGGTGCCCTCACCCCGGCCCTCTCCCACGGGGAGAGGGAGAAAACACTAAAGGCCGTCCTGTGGACGGCCTTGCTGTTTATTCTCCCCGCTGACGCACCGCTTCAAACAGGCAGATGCCCGTTGCAACAGACACGTTCAGGGACGACACGCTGCCCGCCATCGGGATGCTAATCAGCTCGTCGCAGTGCTCGCGCGTCAGACGGCGCATGCCTTCGCCTTCCGCACCCATCACCAGCGCCAGACGGCCGGTCATTTTGCTCTGGTACAGGGTATGATCCGCTTCACCGGCGGTACCGACGATCCAGATGTTCTCTTCCTGCAGCAGACGCATGGTGCGCGCCAGGTTGGTCACGCGGATCAGCGGTACGTTTTCCGCCGCGCCGCAGGCCACTTTTTTCGCCGTGGCGTTGAGCTGCGCAGAGCGATCTTTCGGCACGATCACCGCGTGCACGCCCGCCGCATCGGCGCTGCGCAGGCACGCGCCGAGGTTGTGCGGATCGGTAACGCCGTCGAGGATCAGGAAGAACGGATTCTCCAGTTCAGCGATCAGATCCGGCAGATCGTTTTCCTGATACTGACGCCCCGGCTTCACGCGGGCAATAATGCCCTGGTGCACCGCTCCGTCGCTTTTCTCATCCAGGAACTGGCGGTTTGCCAGCTGGATCACCACGCCCTGCGCTTCCAGCGCGTGGATCAGCGGCATCAGACGCTTATCTTCACGCCCTTTCAGAATAAAGACTTCCTGAAAACGCTCCGGTGCGCGCTCGAGAAGGGCCTGCACCGCGTGGATGCCGTAAATCATTTCACTCATTGATGGTTCTCGTAATAAATATTACCCCTCTCCCCACTGGGGAGAGGGTCAAGGTGAGGGGAAAATTACTCCGCCTGCTTTTTCTTCGCCGCGCGCTTCGCTTTGGTGGCGGCCGCTATTTTCTGCGTCTTCGCGGAAGGTTTCTTCGCTGAACGGGCTTCTTTCTTCGCCGCCTTCGGCTTCTGTTTCTTCTCGCCGCGGAACGCGCTGTCCGGCTCGAAGTTCACCTTCTTGCCAGCCTGACGACGTTTACCGCCGCCCGGCTTACCGTTTCCGCCTTTTTTCGCCCGTTCACGCTCGGTTTTACCGACGTTGCGCGGCGCACGCTCGCTGGAGATCAGGCTGAAGTCGATTTTACGGTCGTCCATATTCACGGCTTCGACCTTCACTTCGACACGGTCGCCCAGACGATAGGTCTGGCCGCCCGATTCGCCAATCAGGCGCTGGCCAACCTGATCGAAGCGGTAATAATCGTTATCCAGGCTGGAGACGTGCACCAGACCGTCGATGAACAGTTCGTCCAGACGCACGAAGAAGCCAAAGCCGGTCACGCTGGCAATCACGCCTTTGAAGACGTTACCCACCTGGTCCAGCATAAAGTCACACTTCAGCCAGTCCGCCACGTCGCGCGTGGCTTCATCGGCACGGCGTTCGGTCATGGAGCAGTGCTGACCCAGCTGCAGCATCTCTTCCATCGAATAGTGGTAGCCACCGGTTTCGGTCGTGTTCCCTTTATGGCCCTGCTCCTGCGCCAGCAGATACTTGATCGCACGGTGCAGCGAGAGGTCAGGATAACGACGAATCGGCGACGTAAAGTGGGCGTAAGACTGCAGCGCGAGGCCGAAGTGTCCCCGGTTTTCCGGATCGTAAATCGCCTGCTTCATAGAGCGCAGCAGCATCGTCTGCAGCATTTCTGCGTCAGGACGATCGCTAATGGACTCCAGCAGCTCGGCGTAATCGCGCGGCTCCGGCTTGTTGCCGCCAGGCAGCTCCAGACCCAGTTCAGCCAGCACGGAGCGGAACGCGGTGATGGCTTCCGTCGACGGTTTATCGTGAATACGGAACAGCGCAGGCTCTTTGGCTTTCTCAACGAAACGTGCCGCCGAGATGTTCGCCAGGATCATACACTCTTCGATCAGCTTGTGCGCATCGTTACGCTGGGTCTGCTCGATACGCTCGATGCGGCGTTCTGCGTTGAAAATGAATTTCGCTTCTTCGCTCTCAAACGAGATCCCGCCGCGCTCTTCACGCGCCTGATCCAGCGTTTTGTAGAGGTTATGCAGTTCTTCGATGTGTTTGACCAGCGGCGCGTACTGTTCGCGCAGATCCTGGTCGCCCTGCAGCATATGCCAGACCTTGGTGTAGGTCAGACGCGCGTGCGAGCTCATCACCGCTTCGTAGAATTTGTATCCGGTTAAGCGCCCTTTGTTGGAGATGGTCATCTCGCAAACCATACAGAGGCGGTCAACCTGCGGGTTCAGGGAGCACAGGCCGTTAGACAGCACTTCCGGCAGCATCGGCACAACCTGCGACGGGAAGTAGACCGAGGTACCGCGGCTGCGGGCTTCGTTATCCAGCGGAGTGTGCGGACGAACATAGTAGCTGACGTCTGCAATCGCTACCCACAGACGCCAGCCGCCACCGCGTTTTTTCTCGCAGTAAACGGCGTCATCGAAGTCGCGAGCATCTTCACCGTCGATCGTGACCAGCGGCAGGGAGCGCAGATCCACGCGGCCCGCTTTAGACTCTTCCGGCACTTCTTCGCGCAGGCTTTCGATCTGCTCTTCAACCGCTTTCGGCCAGATGTACGGAATCTCGTGGGTGCGCAGCGCCATATCAACGGCCATGCCGGTGCCCATGTTATCGCCTAAGACTTCCACGATTTTACCGACCGCTTTGGTGCGGCGGGTTGGGCGCTGGGTGAGTTCCACCACCACCACAAAACCCATGCGCGCGCCCATTACCTCTTCAGGCGGAATCAGGATGTCGAAGCTCAAACGGCTGTCGTCCGGCACCACAAAGCCCACGCCCGCGTCGGTAAAATAGCGGCCAACAATCTGGCTGGTTTTTGGCACCAGCACGCGGACCACGCGCGCTTCGCGGCGGCCTTTACGGTCAGCGCCCAGCGGCTGCGCCAGGATCTGGTCGCCGTGGATGCACATTTTCATCTGTTCAGATGAGAGGTAGAGATCGTCTTTACGGCCTTCCACGCGCAGGAAGCCGAAGCCATCGCGGTGACCAATAACGGTCCCTTTCAGCAGATCGAGGCGTTCTGGCAGCGCGTAGCACTGGCGGCGGGTAAAGACCAGCTGCCCGTCACGCTCCATCGCGCGCAGGCGGCGGCGAAGGGCTTCAATTTGCTCTTCACCCTGAATGTTTAATTCAACGGCAAGTTCTTCACGATTGGCGGGTTTTTCGCGTTTTGTTAAGTGTTCAATGATGAACTCGCGGCTGGGAATAGGATTCGCGTATTTTTCGGCTTCGCGTTCCTGGAAAGGATCATGTGACATGTCGGTTCCTCCGTTGTCAGCTCCGGTGGAAATTTTCTTCATTCCACCAGCAATAATTTATAAAGCGGTTGATTCTCTTCAACCAAATCGGCCAGCGTGTAGTTATCCAGCTCCATGAGAAAACTTTGCACGGCCTTTGAAAGCGCCTTTTTCAGGCGGCAAGCGGGCGTAATGTGGCAGAACTCGCTGCTGCAGTTCACCAGAGACAGCGGCTCCAGTTCACGTACCACATCGCCAACACGAATACTCTGCGCCGGTTTACCGAGACGGATCCCACCATTCTTCCCGCGGACGGCAGCAACGTATCCGGCACGACTAAGTTGATTGATTATTTTGACCATATGATTACGGGATACGCCGTAGACCTCTGTGACTTCAGAGATGCTGGTCATCTTCCCATCAGGTAACGACGCCATGTAAATCAGCGCACGTAAGCCGTAATCGGTGAAACTTGTTAACTGCACATCAACCTCAGGAAAAAGGGAAAACGCGGTCAAACCGCAGAGATATTCATTAATGATGATAAACCAGCCAGATAGATAGCGGCTAATTTATTTGAACTGAAAGGGGAACGGAGGATAAAAAAGCCGGATGCGCGTTGCTTATCCGGCCTACGATGGGTTTTGTAGGCCCGGCAAGCGCAGCGCCGCCGGGCGAAACCATCATTATGCGTCGAACGGGTCGCGCAGGATCATCGTTTCGGTACGATCCGGGCCGGTAGAAATAATATCGATCGGCACTTCGGTCAGTTCTTCAATACGTTTGATGTAATCCAGCGCCGCCTGCGGCAGGCCGCTACGCTCTTTCACACCGAAAGTGGTCTCAGACCAGCCCGGCATGGTTTCGTAGATTGGCTCGATGCCTTCCCAGTCGTCAGCAGCCAGCGGCGTGGTGGTCACTTCGCGGCCATCTGGCATACGGTAGCCGACGCAGATTTTCACTTCTTTCAGGCCGTCCAGTACGTCCAGCTTGGTCAGGCAGAAGCCAGACAGGGAGTTGATCTGCACAGCACGACGCACGGCAACCGCATCCAGCCAGCCGGTACGACGACGGCGACCGGTGGTCGCGCCAAACTCGTTACCCTGCTTGCACAGGAACTCGCCGGTTTCATCAAACAGCTCGGTCGGGAATGGACCCGCACCCACGCGAGTGGAGTACGCTTTGATGATGCCCAGAACATAATCCACGTAGCGTGGACCCAGGCCAGAGCCGGTCGCCACGCCACCAGCGGTGGTGTTCGAGGAGGTTACGTACGGATAGGTACCGTGGTCGATGTCCAGCAGCGTACCCTGCGCACCTTCAAACATGACGAAATCGCCACGCTTGCGCGCCTGGTCCAGCAGATCGGACACATCAACAACCATACCGGTCAGAATGTCTGCAATCGCCATGACGTCATCCAGCACTTTCTGGTAGTCAACAGCGTCAGCTTTGTAGAAGTTCACCAGCTGGAAGTTGTGATATTCCATCACTTCTTTCAGTTTTTCAGCGAAGGTGGCTTTGTCGAAGAGGTCGCCCACGCGCAGACCGCGACGTGCAACTTTATCTTCGTAAGCCGGGCCGATACCACGACCGGTGGTGCCGATCGCTTTCGCGCCGCGCGCTTTTTCACGCGCCACGTCCAGCGCCACGTGATAATCCAGGATCAGCGGGCAGGCTTCGGAGAGCAGCAGACGCTCACGAACAGGGATACCACGGTCTTCCAGACCTTTCATCTCTTTCATCAGCGCAGCAGGAGACAGCACAACGCCGTTACCGATGATGCTGGTGACGTTATCACGAAGAATGCCTGATGGAATAAGATGGAGGACGGTTTTTTCACCGTTGATTACGAGAGTATGGCCTGCGTTGTGACCGCCCTGGTAGCGTACAACATATTTAGCCCGTTCAGTCAGAAGATCAACAATCTTCCCTTTACCTTCGTCACCCCATTGGGTGCCCAGTACGACGACGTTGTTACCCATTTTTTTCAAAATCACCGTTTGCTTAAAAATGGATTCTACCATCGCTTTTTCAGATATACAGCACTTTTTGACCTCAGAATATCCCAAATCCGACCACTTTTTGATCAGCCAATCGTTTTCCTCAACATGTAGTAGATCACGATGCCCGCAACCACAAGACCGCCGCCAAAACGACGCAAAATATTATCGGGAAGTTGGCTCATCGTGGCGATCATTCGACGCCAGGCGCGCGGATAGAGCATCGGTCCAAGACCTTCCAGCACCAGGACCAGGGCCAGTGCGAGCCAGATCGTTGAATTCATTTTTATTCCTCATAAAAGAAAACCACCGCTCCGTTGAGAGCGGTGGTTTGAATACTCAAACGAGCCTGAGTTTATCGCGTAGCGTTGGTCGGCGTCTTCATATAACGGAAGAAATCGCTGTCCGGGCTGAGCACCATCACATCCTGGTTGCTCTGGAAGCTATTCTCGTAAGCGCGCAGGCTACGGATAAAGGCGTAGAAGTCAGGATCCTGGCTGAAGGCGTCCGCGAACAGCTTCGCCGCTTCGGCATCACCTTCACCGCGCAGGATACGGCCCTGACGCTCAGATTCCGCCAGCGTCTTGGTGACTTCATAGTCCGCTGCTGCACGCAGCTTCTCAGCCTCTTCCTGGCCCTGTGAACGGTGACGACGGGCTACCGCTTCACGCTCGGCGCGCATACGGTTGTAAATCGCCTCGGACACTTCTGCCGGGAGGTTGATCTGCTTGATACGCACGTCCACCACTTCGATACCCAGCGCAGCCATACTGTTCGGGTTGATCACCGGCACTTTGCCGTTGGTTTCCGCCTGAACGCGTTCAGCCGCTTTGGCAATCGCATCATCCGCTGCTGGCGTTTCCACTTCGTCTTCCGTGCCCGCGGTTCCGGAGTTCAGCGCATCGCGCACTTCCAGAGTCAGACGACCGCGGGAATCGGTCACGATGTCTTTCACATCCAGACGACCAATTTCAGAACGCAGACGGTCAGAGAATTTACGCTTCAGCAGCACTTCGGCCTGAGAAACGTCGCCGCCGCCCGTTGCCAGGAAGTAACGGCTGAAATCGCTGATGCGCCATTTGATATAGGAATCAACGATCAGGTCTTTCTTCTCTTTGGTCACGAAACGGTCGGCCTGGTTATCCATGGTCTGGATACGCGCATCAAGGGTTTTCACCGACTGAATGAACGGCACCTTGAAGTGCAGACCCGGCTCGTAAATCACCGGGCGCTTGTCGCCATCACGCACGACGCTGCTGAACTGGAATTTGATCCCACGCTCGCCCTCTTTCACCACAAAGATCGAGGTATAAAGTACGACCAGTACGATGACGATGATCGCAATAACTGACTTACGCATCCTTATTCCCCCTGACGCTGGTAGTCGTTACGCTGCGCGTTAGCACGGCGTTGGTCCATAATGTCACCATCGTTCGAAGAAGGCGTTGTGTTCGTGCTGGCGCTGCCCGTTGAGGCAGGCGGCAGACGCAGCAGGTTGTTCGCGCCGCTGGTGTCGCCTTTCGCGGCTGGCGCAGCATTGCCTTTCAGCATCTGATCCAGCGGCAGAACCATCAGGTTTCCACCTTTATTGTCGTTAACCAACACTTTGCGGGTGTGGCTCAGCACTTTTTCCATGGTCTCGATATAGAGACGCTCACGGGTAATTTCCGGTGCCGCTTTATATTCCGGCAGGATCTTCGCGAAGCGAGCCACTTCACCCTGCGCTTCCAGAATGGTCTGCGTCTTGTACGCGCGCGCTTCTTCCAGAATACGCTGCGCCTGGCCGTTAGCGCGTGGCTGAACTTCGTTGGTGTACGCTTCTGCTTCACGGATGTACTGCTGTTCGTTTTCACGCGCAGCAATCGCATCGTCAAAGGCGGCTTTCACCTCTTCCGGCGGACGCGCAGCCTGGAAGTTGACGTCCAGCAGGGTAATACCCATGTTGTACGGACGAATGGTCTCTTCCAGCTCGCGCTGGGTATCGCTACGAATAACGGTACGACCCTCGGTCAGGATGCGGTCCATGGTGTATTTACCGATCACACCACGCAGGGCGCTGTCGGTCGCCTGACGCAGGCTGTCATCGGCGCTGGTCACGCTAAACAGATAACGCTCAGGGTCGGTCACGCGGTACTGCACGTTCATCTCGACGCGCACCACGTTTTCATCAGAGGTCAGCATCACGCCGGAGGCCGCCAGTTCACGGACGGACTCCACGTTGACCGCGGTCACGTCGTCAATGAAGGTCGGTTTCCAGTTCAGGCCCGGCTCAACCAGATGGCTGAACTTACCGAAACGGGTGACCACGCCGCGTTCTGCTTCTTTAATGGTGTAGAACCCGCTGGCTGCCCAGATGATGACCACCGCAGCGGCCACGATACCTACAACGCGGCCACCCATCGGTGGGCGCGGACTCTGAGTGGAGTTGCCACCCGAGCCAGAACCTTTTCCTCCGCCAAGGCCACCAAGCTTCTTGCTCAGCTTGCGGAAGATATCATCCAGATCCGGCGGCCCCTGCTCGCGACCACCTTTGTTGCCATTTCCCTCAGAGTTGCCGCCAGGTTTGCTGCTTCCCCACGGGTCGCGGTCTTGTCCGTTATTACCGGGCTGATTCCACGCCATGTATATGCTCCATATTTGTTATGCAAGGGCGAATTATTCAGGCATCCCCTTTCCGATCAGACGATATAGTCCGCCAGGGCAGGTTCTTGTTTACAGAGGCGACGCCAGTCAACGATCGGCATACGCACCTGCATCCCCACGCTGCCGTCATCCTCCATCCACTCTTTTTCTATCGCCTGAAGCTGATAAAACCGGCTGCGCAGCCTGCCTTCCTGTGGCGGCAGTCGCAGCGTGTGCTGAGCCACCTCACCGGAAAGACGTTCTGTCAAAGCCTGGAAAAGCAGTGGCACGCCAATACCGGTCTGGGCAGAAAGCCAGACCCGAATCGGTTTGTTTTCTTCATCTCGGTCGATACGCGGTTCGAAATCGTCCAGCATATCGATCTTGTTCATGACCAACAGCGTTGGGATCTCGTGGGCGTCAATTTCTTCGAGCACCACGTTCACCGCGTCGATGTTTTCCTGCACCCGCACGTCTGCCGCATCTATCACGTGCAGCAGCAGCGTCGCCTGACGCGTCTCCTGCAGGGTGGCCTTAAACGCCGCCACCAGCTCGTGCGGCAGGTGGCGGATAAACCCTACGGTATCCGCCAGCACCGTTTCACCCACGTCTGCAACGTCAATACGGCGCAGCGTAGGGTCCAGGGTCGCAAACAGCTGGTCTGCGGCATACACCTGAGCCTCGGTAATCTGGTTAAACAGGGTCGATTTACCGGCGTTGGTATAACCCACCAGCGACACCGTCGGGATGTCCGCTTTGGTTCGCGCCCGACGCCCCTGTTCACGCTGTTTCTCTACGCGTTCCAGACGCGAGAGGATCTGGGTAATTCGGCCACGAAGCAAACGACGGTCGGTTTCGAGCTGGGTTTCACCCGGGCCGCGCAAACCAATCCCGCCTTTTTGTCTTTCAAGGTGTGTCCAGCCACGCACCAGACGCGTTGCCAGATGGCGCAGCTGCGCCAGCTCAACCTGCAGTTTCCCCTCGTGGGTACGAGCACGCTGAGCAAAAATATCTAAAATCAAACCCGTGCGATCGATAACACGGCATTCGCAAAGGGCTTCCAGGTTGCGCTCTTGGGCTGGAGACAGCGCATGATCAAACAACACGACTGACGCGCCGGTTGCTTTTACGGCATCCGCAATTTCGACTGCTTTACCTTCACCAACAAAATACTTTGGGTGCGGCGCTTTACGGCTACCGGTAATCACCTGCATTGCTTCGACACCGGCGGAAGAGACCAGAGATTCAAACTCCTGGAGGTCTTCCATATCTTTGTCTTGCGAAAAATAGATGTGTACCAGCACCGCCTGCTCACCGGCATCATAACGGTCAAACAAGCGTAAACCTCTCTAAAAAGATCAGCGGGGAACGCAGGATCCCTGGCTCCCCGTGTGGATAACAGTGCGAAACCTTATTCGGTCTCGTCGCTGTCCTGCGCTGGCGTTGAAGAACCCTGCGCGTTGCTGCCATGATGGTAGTTACTACCCGTGCCGCCGCCAGCGTTATTACTGTGATGAGATACCGGACGAGACGGAACAACGGTAGAAATAGCGTGCTTGTAGACCATCTGGCTGACCGTGTTTTTCAACAGAATCACGAACTGATCGAAAGACTCAATCTGACCTTGCAGCTTAATACCATTCACCAAATAAATAGAAACTGGAACACGTTCCCGACGCAATGCGTTCAGGAACGGATCTTGTAAAGATTGCCCCTTAGCCATTCTATCTTTTCCTTATATGCTTGTTTTGTACTTAGAACCTTGCGATTCTGAAAAATTGCGCACGATACGTCTCAATTGTACACATTCAGTGAGCGATATCACCAACAACCTCAATCACTTCGTTTAACGCCTGTTGCGGTTTTTCACTGTCTAACCAGTGAACCCCCTCCCAACCGCGCAACCAGGTGATCTGGCGCTTCGCTAACTGTCTCGTGGCGCAAACACCTCTATAAACCATTTCATCGTATGAAATCTCACCTTCAAGATACGACCACATCTGGCGGTATCCCACACAACGAACGGAAGGCATGTCCGTATGCAAATCTCCACGGGCAAAGAGCGCCCGCACTTCTGCTTCAAAATCTGAAGCTAACATCTGATGAAAACGCTGCTCAATTCGCTGATGGAGCAGTTCACGGCTCGCCGGGGCGATGGCGAACTGATGCACCTGATACGGCAGAGCGTCTCCTGACGTTTGCGTCAGTTCCGTTAAAGTTTTACCCGAAATGAAAAAAACTTCCAGTGCCCGGGAAAGCCTTTGCGGATCATTTGGATGGATCCGCGCTGCAGCAACCGGGTCAATCTCCGCCAGTTGCTGATGCAAAACGTCCCAACCCTGCTCTGCCGCCTGCTGCTCAATTTTTGCTCTTATTTCCGGGTCCGCAGATGGCAGAGGTGACAACCCCTCCAGCAGCGCCTTGAAATAAAGCATGGTTCCACCAACCAACAGCGGTATACGTCCCGCCGCCGTTATCTCGGCCATCTCGGCCAGGGCATCCCGGCGGAAATCCGCTGCGGAGTACGCCTGAGCCGGGTCGAGAATATCCAGCAAACGGTGCGGTGCCGCACGCAGCTCGTCTGCGTCAGGCTTCGCCGTGCCGATGTCCATCCCCCGATAGATGAGGGCGGAGTCGACGCTAATCAACTCTACAGGCAAAACTTTACGCAGCTCAATGGCGAGCGCCGTTTTGCCCGAGGCCGTTGGGCCCATTAAAAAAATTGCCTTAGGCAGGCTCGCCTTACTTACGTCAATCATGTTTCAGGGCGTTCATCGCCGTTTGTAAATCAACAGGTTGTAATAAACCACCCGGCGGCGTTTTTACCAGATGCGGGCAGAGACGTTCCACCTCCGCCAGCACGCTGATGGCCTGCGCCATACTCCACGGCGCGTGTTCGCTTGCCAGATGGCGGGCGATCCACTGCGCGGTGTTGGCGGCATCAAACGATGTTTGCTGCGCCAGGTAGCCTATCAGTTCAGGAATCAAGTTTTGTAAATTTTGTTGGCGTAAGGGTAAAGGCACTGCACGAATTGTCACATGTTGTGGTTCGAGCACAGTTTCAATACCCATCTGCGCAAGCTGCGACCCGACGCGCTGCAATACCCTCGTTTCGTCAGGGGATATTTTCAGTCGTACCGGAATCAACAGCGGCTGCGCGCAGGCTGCGTTTTCCCCCGGCGTGAGCTGCACCTGTTTAAGCCAGCGTTCGGCGACCGGCAGGGCCAGAAGCATCACTTTGCCGTTACGTTCAAGCAGCGCCATATCCGGCGCAACGATCGTCAGCACCCGGCCAAAACTCTGGCTATGGCCGTCCAGTGAAGGCTGAGGGGCCGGAAGAGGCTCTTTACGCTCCACGGCTGGCGTTTCCAGCAGCTTGCGGTACAACGCCCCCTGCTGCTTTTGATAGCCAGGCTGGGCATTCGGGTAGTTCGCGCCGGTTGGACGCGGCGCGCTCCCTGCGGATGAGAAGCGCGGGGCTTCAGGCTCACGCGCGACGGCAGGCTCCGCAAAATGGTTGCGGCCCGCTGCCACGCGGTTTTCGGGCAGCGGACGCGGTGCAGGCGCGTCGTTCTCCAGCGGCAGCGCGGGCTCTGCCTGCTGCTGCAACACGGCGGCCACGCCCTGATATATGAAGTCGTGAACGAGACGCGACTGGTGGAACCGTACCTCATGCTTGGCAGGATGAACGTTCACATCCACCTGATGGGGGTCGATATCCAGATAAAGGACGAAAGCAGGCTGCTGATCGGCCCCGAGCTTGTCTTCGCAGGCCTGGCGAATCGCGTGATTGATGAGGCGGTCACGCATCATGCGGCCATTGACGTAGCAATACTGAATTTCAGAGAACGCAGCGCTGCTCGCGTTTGGATCGGCAACCCAGCCGCGTAAAGCCAGATCGCCGTGCTGCCACTCGATGGCCAGCGCCTGTTCCAGAAACGGCGTGCCGCAGATCGCACCCAGACGACGCTCTTTCTGCCCGCCTTCCGCCACCGCGCGATACTGGCGCATCACCTTGCCGTTGTGGCTGAGGTTAATGGTGACGTCAAAACGCGCCAGCGCGATACGCCGAACGATCTCGTCGATATGGCTGAACTCGGTCTTCTCGGTACGCATAAACTTGCGTCGGGCGGGGGTGTTGTAGAAGAGATCTAACACTTCAAGCGTTGTGCCGACAGGATGCGCCGCGGGCTTGACCGTCACGTCCATATCGCGCCCTTCGGCGTAGGCCTGCCAGGCCTCCTGCTGTTCAGCGGTACGGGAGGTCAGCGTCAGGCGCGAAACCGAGCTGATGCTGGCCAGCGCCTCACCGCGAAAGCCGAGGCTAATAATCGCTTCCAGGTCATCCAGAGAAGCAATTTTACTGGTGGCGTGACGCGCCAGCGCCAGCGCCAGCTCCTCTTTTTTAATGCCACAGCCGTTGTCGCGAATGCGGATAAGCTTCGCGCCACCGCGTTCGATATCAATATCAACGCGGGTTGCGCCCGCATCGAGGCTGTTTTCCACCAGCTCCTTCACCACCGACGCAGGGCGCTCCACCACCTCACCGGCGGCGATTTGGTTCGCGAGCTGCGGCGGTAGAACCTGAATCGGCATGAATTCTCCTTAGTTGGTCGCGGTCATCTCACCCGGCAGCGCTGCGCTGGCCGTCTGGGCAGCGCCGCTCTGCGGTGCGGACTGCAGCGGATGCGCCTCAAAGTATTTACGCAGACCGTTATAAATCGCTTCGGCAATTTGCTGCTGGTAGCTGTCGCTTCCCAGCAGACGCTCTTCGCCGTTGTTACTGATAAAGCCCGTCTCTACAAGGATGGACGGGATATCTGGCGAGCGCAGAACGCCGAGGCTGGCATGCTCAGGGCGACGTTTGTGCAGCACGCCAATGCTTTGCAGCTGGCTCAGTACGTTAGTGGCGACATCATACCCGACGCGCTGAGAATGACCGAACTGTAAATCCAGCACCGCCTGGCTGAGGTACGGATCGGACTGGCTGTTCGCCAGCACGTCGCCCGCGCCGCCTAACAGCTCGGACTGCTTCTCATGCTCTTCCAGCCAGTTGGCCATTTCGCTGTTGGCGCGACGGTTCGACAGCACCCAAACCGAGGCGCCGGTCGCGCTACGATTCGGCGCAGCGTCCGCATGAATGGAGACCAGGAAGTTGGCGTTTTGCTTGCGCGCCACGTCCGAGCGCCCCATGACGGAGATAAAGTAGTCCCCGTCTCGGGTCAACACGCCTTTAAACATAGGGTCGTCGTTGAGCAGCGAACGCAGTTTACGCGCGATAGCGATAGTCACGTTTTTCTCGCGCGTGCCGCCAGGGCCAATCGCCCCCGGATCTTCCCCGCCGTGGCCCGCGTCAATGGCGATGATCACTTTGTCACCGCTGACCGTCGCGCGTCGCGCGCTGGCCGCCGGACGCGTCACCGTATTGCTGCTGGTTGCCGCAGTAATGCGATCGTTCTGCGATTTAAACGGATTACGCGCGGGTTCCGCAGGACGCTGCGTATACACCGGCTCTTCCACGCGCTTCGCGACGACCGGCGGCGGTGGAGGCGGCGGCGGAACGTCGGCATTGATGGTAAAAACGACCGTATAGTTCGCGCCGTTTTGCTGTTTCACCGCCTTCGTTTTACCCTTTTCGGTCAGATCGACCACCAGGCGTAACGACTGACTATCCTGGGGCGTTCCCGAACGGATGCTTTTCACCAGGTTGTTACCGCTGAACTGCAGCGGTAGCCCCTGGATTACGCCCGTCTGTTTGATATCCAGCGCCACGCTGTGGCTGTCTGGCTGTGAAAATGCATACTCAGGATCGCCCATAAAGCTGAACGTGATCCGGGCCTGGCTTTCGCCGTTTGATACCTGAATATCCGAGAGGTTTGCCGCCCCGGCCTGCGCGCACAGCAGCACGGTGGCAGCCAACAACCAGCCTTTAACGCGATTTATCATCCCGTCATCCCTACGCTTAACCGGCCAGACGCGCCAGTAAGGAACTGCCTGATGAGGAAACCGCACTGATGCGCGCCTCACGCCCTTGTGCCTGGTAATCTAAGTGAATTTCGACATCCGGGTCAGGCAGCACACCCGCACCTTGTTGCGGCCACTCCACCAGGCAGATGGCATCATTGGCAAAATAATCACGGATCCCCATAAATTCCAGCTCCTCAGGATCCGCAAGGCGGTATAAATCGAAGTGGTACACCATGAGATTCTCAAGGGTATACGGTTCTACCAGCGTGTAGGTTGGGCTTTTGACATTCCCGTTATGCCCTAACGCCTGCAAAAAACCCCGGCTGAAGGTGGTTTTACCCGCACCTAAATCACCATACAGATAAATGACGGTTGCCCCCTGACAGGCCTGCGCCACGCGCCTGCCGAGTTCTAAAGTGGCTTGTTCATCAGGTAAAGGAATCGCTCGATTAGTCATTTTCTACGTCAATCACATCCGGGTTAACAACACGCCGCAGCGTGCAAAAAAGATCGGTGGCCAGCATACCGCGCGTGCCGTAACGCGCAGCCAGTTTATCCGCCGCGACGCCGTGGGCCACGCAGCCCGCACAGGCTGCATCATAAAGGGGAAGTTTCTGTCCAAGCAATGCGCCAATGATGCCGGAAAGCACATCGCCCATGCCGCCGCTTGCCATGCCCGCATTGCCGGCATCAATAATGCCCTGCGTCTCGTCGCTGGCGACAACGGTGCCTGCCCCTTTTAAAACAGCAACACCTCCGTAACGTTTTACCAGACGCTGAGCAGAAAGTAAGCGATCGCTTTCAATTTCTGCCACGCTGCAGTTAAGCAGTCGCGCGGCTTCGCCGGGGTGTGGCGTGAGAATGCGATTGTGACGCTTATCGGGGTTTATTGCCAGAAGGTTAAGCGCGTCGGCATCCCACAGCATCGGTTTACGAAAATTCTCGACCTTTTGCAGGGCCTGTTTACCCCATGCCTGCTGTCCAAGCCCGGGCCCAATCACCACCACGTCTGCCCATTCAAGGCTTTCTTCAAGCGCCTGGGCCGTGAGTTCGTGGACCATCAGCTCCGGTCGGGCGGTAACGATCGGCGCAATATTCTCAATGCGGGTGAGCACTCGCACCAGGCCAGCACCGCTGCGTAATGCCGCTTCGCCGGTCATGCGAATCGCACCTGCCGTGCCACGATCGCCGCCAATTATCACCAGCCTGCCGCTATCGCCCTTATGGGACGTCGGTCTGCGCGGCGGGAGCCACGCTGCAAGCTGCGACGCATCAAACCGCGCGATGCGCATTTCCTGCCCGGCCAGCCAGCTCTCCAGCCCCAGCGCACTGTGGTGCAACACGCCAACAACGTCTCGCGCTTTGCCGGTCAGCAACCCCGGCTTAAGTGCGATGAAGGTCACCGTGTGCGCAGCCTGAATCACCGCTCCCGGCGTCGCGCCGGTTTGTGCAATCAGGCCAGAGGGAATATCCAGGGCGACAACCGGCGCGGAATGTCTGTTCGCGTGTTCAATCAGCGCGGCAACGTTTTCGCGAGGCGCGCTGCGAAGCCCGGTGCCCAGCAGACCGTCAACAATCAGGTCCACCGCCTCTGGCCAGAGGATATTCGGTGCATGAATCACACCGCCTGCGTTAAGCCACGCCGTGCGTGCCGCGTCCGCCTCTTCCGGCAGCGGTTTCTCACTCTCCAGGGCCAGCAGCGTCACGCGGATACCTGCCGCAGCCGCAAGACGGGCGACAACGTAGCCGTCGCCGCCGTTATTGCCGTGCCCACACAGAATCAGCCAGTGAGCGGCCTGCGGATACGCGCTGCGGGCAACGTTAAACGCCGCCTCACCCGCGCGCAGCATCAGTTCATACAGGGTAATCCCGAGGCTGTCCGCGGCCTCTTTTTCGGCGCGCCGGAGGTCATCCGCATGCCAGATGGAATGTGGTATACTTGCGGGGTTTTTCTTCACCGTATGGTCCGTCATGTCACAGCCCCTCGATCTCAATGAATTAGCGCAAAAAATAAAACAGTGGGGTGCTGAACTTGGCTTCCAGAAGGTGGGCATTACCGATACCGACCTCTCGGCCAGCGAGCCAAAACTGCAGGCCTGGCTGGATAAACAATACCACGGCGAAATGGAGTGGATGGCGCGTCATGGCATGATGCGCGCCCGTCCACACGAGCTCCTGCCGGGCACGTTACGCGTCATCAGCGTGCGCATGAACTACCTGCCCGCCAACGCGGCCTTTGCGCGCACGCTAAAAGACCCCTCTTTGGGTTACGTCAGCCGCTACGCCCTGGGACGTGATTACCATAAGCTTCTGCGCAACCGTTTAAAAAAGCTCGGGGAAACCATTCAGCAGCACTGTGTTTCGCTGAATTTTAGACCCTTTGTCGATTCCGCGCCTATTCTTGAGCGCCCGATCGCCGAAAAAGCCGGGCTTGGCTGGACAGGTAAGCACTCACTTATTCTTAGCCGCGACGCCGGATCGTTCTTCTTCCTTGGCGAATTGCTGATTGATTTGCCGCTGCCGATAGACGGTCCGGTAGAAGAAGGCTGTGGCCGCTGCGTGGCCTGCATGACCATCTGCCCGACGGGGGCTATCGTTGAGCCCTACACCGTTGATGCGCGCCGCTGCATCTCCTACCTCACTATCGAACTGGAAGGGGCCATTCCAGAAGAATTTCGACCGCTTATCGGCAACCGCATCTACGGCTGCGACGACTGCCAGCTGATCTGCCCGTGGAACCGCTATTCCCAGCTGACGGACGAAGAGGATTTCAGCCCGCGTAAGGCGCTGCACGCGCCGCAGCTCGTTGAGCTGTTCGCCTGGACCGAAGCCTGGTTCCTGAAAGTGACGGAAGGTTCCGCCATTCGCCGTATCGGCCATCTGCGCTGGCTGCGTAATGTTGCCGTCGCCCTGGGTAATGCTCCCTGGGATGAAGCGAATCTGCGGGCACTTGAAAGCCGTAGAGGTGAGCACCCACTTCTTGACGAACACATAGAATGGGCGATTGCGCAGCAAATTGAGAAGCGCAATGCCTGTGTAGTCGAGGTCCAGCTACCGAAGAAACAGCGTCTGGTTAGGGTAATCGAAAAAGGGCTTACGCGGGATGCCTGAACTATTCACAGCCTGTGAATAAAATTACAAACTCAAGCGCCATCTGGGCTGGGGATGAGGTCAAGTGATCTCAATAACATTTTGAAATCAAATTTTATTCATTAAATACAGAAACTTATAAAGATATTATTCACCCTGCTAAGTTTTAACCCTGTTCCGGTTAAGCGCAGTTTCTGTGGATAACTCTGTTTACAAGAGTATTTCAGAGACAATAGAAAACGGCCCCAACGAAACACTTCGCTGCGGATATTTAAGAGATGATGAAGAATTTGGAGCGGGAAACGAGACTCGAACTCGCGACCCCGACCTTGGCAAGGTCGTGCTCTACCAACTGAGCTATTCCCGCTTGGGTGGTCCGTGCTGTGAAAGCACTTTCAAATTTTGGAGCGGGAAACGAGACTCGAACTCGCGACCCCGACCTTGGCAAGGTCGTGCTCTACCAACTGAGCTATTCCCGCTTGGGCAGTCTGTGCTGTGAAAGCACTTTCAAATTTTGGAGCGGGAAACGAGACTCGAACTCGCGACCCCGACCTTGGCAAGGTCGTGCTCTACCAACTGAGCTATTCCCGCAAATCTGTACTGCTTTTGTTGCTGTCGTAACGCGTAATTCTCTGTCGTTACGGGAGGCGCATTATACGAGAAATCCTTTTAGCTGCAACCCCCCTTAAAGCGATTTTTTCGAAATTCAGTTCAAATGCTTATTAAATCGGCAAGCTGAACAATTTAACGGCAAAAACCCGGCCACGCAAGGCGCCGGATCTCAAAATCACAGCTTAATAAAGTTTTCGCGGTAGTACGCAAGCTCCGCCACGGACTCCCGGATATCGTCCATCGCCTGATGGGTGCCCTGCTTTTTAAAGCCGTCGAGGATTTCAGGCTTCCAGCGACGCGCCAGCTCTTTCAGGGTGCTGACATCCAGATAACGGTAGTGGAAATAAGACTCCAGCTCCGGCATGTACTTAAACAGGAAGCGGCGATCCTGGCCGATGCTATTCCCACAGATAGGCGATTTACCTGCCGGAACCCACTGCTTCAGGAACTCAAGCGTCGCCAGCTCCGCCTCGCGGTCGCCGAACGTACTCGCCTTCACGCGCTCCACCAGGCCACTGCCGGTGTGGGTGCGCACGTTCCACTCATCCATCAACGCCAGCTGCTCATCGGACTGATGCACCGCAATCGTTGGCCCTTCAGCCAGGATATTCAGGTTGGCGTCCGTCACCAGCGTTGCAATTTCAATGATGCGATCGCGCTCGGGATCCAGCCCGGTCATTTCGAGATCGATCCAAATCAGGTTGTTTTCATCCGCGCTCATGTTATTTTCCACCCTTCTCGCATAACCGGCAGTAGCAGGTTAACTAGTATTAATTAGAGTGTATCATAGAGGTTTTGCCCCTTACGGGCGACCAGGAGCCAGCGCGATTGAGTAAAAATAAACTCTCCAAAGGGCAGCAGCGCCGCGTAAACGCCAACCACCAGCGCCGTCTTAAAACCACTTCGGAGAAGCCGGATTATGACGACAACCTGTTTGGTGAAGCGACAGAAGGCGTCGTCATTAGCCGTTTCGGTATGCATGCCGATGTCGAATCCGCCGACGGGAATATTCACCGTTGCAATATCCGTCGCACCATCCGTTCACTGGTGACCGGCGATCGCGTGGTCTGGCGACCAGGCAAAGAGGCCGCTGAAGGGGTCACGGTTAAGGGCATCGTTGAGGCCGTGCATGAACGCACGTCGGTGCTCACCCGCCCGGATTTCTACGATGGCGTGAAGCCGATTGCCGCCAACATTAACCAGATCGTCATCGTTTCGGCGATTTTACCTGAGCTTTCGCTCAACATTATCGATCGTTACCTTGTCGCCTGCGAAACGCTGCAGGTTGAACCGATCATCGTATTGAACAAAATCGATCTGCTGGATGACGACGGCATGGCCTTCGTGAACGAGCAAATGGATATCTACCGAAAGATTGGGTATCGCGTGCTGATGGTCTCCAGCCACACCAGGGATGGCCTGAAACCGCTTGAAGAGGCGCTTACCGACCGCATCAGCATTTTTGCGGGCCAGTCCGGCGTGGGCAAATCGAGCCTGCTCAACAACCTGCTGGGCCTCCAGCAGGAGATCCTGACTAACGATGTGTCCAACGTCTCGGGTCTTGGCCAGCACACCACCACCGCCTCGCGTCTGTATCACTTCCCGCACGGTGGCGACGTGATCGACTCCCCGGGCGTGCGTGAGTTCGGTTTGTGGCACCTTGAGCCGGAACAAATCTTTAACGGATTTGTCGAATTCCATGAATATTTAGGCGCTTGCAAATACCGCGACTGTAAACACGATAACGACCCTGGCTGCGCTATCCGCGAAGCGGTTGAGAACGGTGAAATTGCGGAGACTCGCTTTGAAAACTATCACCGCATTCTCGAGAGCATGGAAGACGTAAAAACGCGTAAAAACTTTTCTGATTCTGATAACTGACAACTAAGCTAAGCATCGCTAAAATCGTCCCCTTTTTTCAGGTTCCGGCGGCTTAACGCCGGATCAGGAACGACAAAACAATGGCCTGGAGGCTACCTTGTTAAACGCATTTAAACTTTCGCTTCAATACATTCTGCCAAAACTGTGGCTCACTCGCCTGGCGGGCTGGGGCGCAAGCAAACGCGCGGGCTGGCTGACCAAACTGGTCATCGACCTTTTCGTAAAATATTACAAGGTCGACATGAAAGAGGCGCAGAAGCCGGATACCGCCAGCTACCGCACCTTCAACGAGTTCTTCGTGCGCCCGCTGCGTGACGACGTGCGTCCGCTGAACACCGACCCTGGCGTCCTGGTGATGCCGGCAGACGGCGTGATCAGCCAGTTGGGTAACATCGAAGACGACAAAATCCTGCAGGCCAAGGGCCATAACTACAGCCTGGAAGCGCTGCTGGCGGGCAATTACCTGATGGCGGACCTGTTCCGCAACGGTACGTTTGCCACCACCTATCTGTCACCGCGCGACTATCACCGCGTGCACATGCCGTGTAACGGCATTCTGCGCGAAATGATCTACGTTCCGGGCGACCTGTTCTCCGTGAACCACCTCACCGCGCAGAACGTGCCGAACCTGTTTGCCCGTAACGAGCGCGTCATCTGCCTGTTTGATACTGAATTTGGCCCAATGGCGCAGATTCTGGTCGGTGCAACCATCGTAGGCAGCATCGAAACCGTCTGGGCAGGCACCATTACCCCACCGCGCGAAGGCGTGATCAAGCGCTGGACCTGGCCTGCCGGTGAAGCGGAAGGCTCTGTCGCCCTGCTGAAAGGTCAGGAGATGGGCCGCTTCAAGCTGGGCTCCACCGTGATCAACCTGTTTGCGCCGGGCAAGGTGAAGCTGGCTGAACAGCTCGAAAGCCTGTCGGTCACTAAACTGGGCCAGCCGCTGGCGGTCTCGACCGAAACCTTCGTGACGCCGGATGCAGAACCCGCGCCGCTTTCACAGGAAGAGATCCACGCCGAGCACGACGCCAGCCCGCTGGTTGACGACAAAAAAGACGAAGGCTAACTACAGAAGGATCGCTGACGTGCGCCCGATTATCGTTCTACTGATGGCCTGGTGCCTCAGCATGGGGGCGTACGCAGCGACAGCCCCCGACGCCAAACAGATAACCCAGGAACTGGAGCAGGCCAAAGCGGCAAAACCCGCTCAGCCAGAGACCGTCGAGTCGCTCCAGGCAGCCCTGAACGCGCTTGAGGAGCGAAAAGGCTCGCTTGAGCGCGCTCAGCAGTATCAGCAGGTTATCGACAACTTCCCCAAACTCTCGCAGACGCTGCGCTCACAGCTCAATAATTTGCGTGACGAGCCGCGTGACGTGCCCGCAGGCATGACCTCCGACGCCCTGAACCAGGAGATCCTGCAGGTCAGCAGCCAGCTTCTGGAAAAAAGCCGCCTGGCCCAGCAGGAGCAGGAGCGAGCGCGTGAAATTGCCGACTCCCTTAGCCAGCTTCCGCAGCAGCAAACGGACGCCCGCCGCCAGCTTAATGAAGTGGAGCGTCGCGTAGGTACGCAAAGCGGCAATACGCCTCAGGCTCAGGCGCAAAATCTGGGCCTGCAGGCAGAATCGGCTCGCCTGAAGGCCCTTGTCGATGAGCTGGAGCTGGCGCAGCTTTCCGCCAATAACCGCCAGGAACTGTCGCGGATGCGCTCTGAACTCGCCCAGAAGCAGAGCG
The DNA here is from genome assembly GCF_021892025.1 of Enterobacter cloacae complex sp. ECC445. Lineage (NCBI taxonomy): Bacteria > Pseudomonadati > Pseudomonadota > Gammaproteobacteria > Enterobacterales > Enterobacteriaceae > Enterobacter > Enterobacter cloacae complex sp. ECC445. Next base: position 92,779 of record NZ_JAKLRZ010000013.1, read on the forward strand.
AGCAGCTTGACGCCTATCTTCAGGCCCTGCGCAATCAGCTCAACAGCCAGCGTCAGCGTGAAGCGGAGCGCGCGCTGGAAAGCACCGAACTGCTGGCGGAAAACAGCGAAAACCTGCCTGCCGGTATCAACGAACAATTCAGGGTCAACCGCGAGCTTTCTGCCGCGCTGAACCAGCAGGCGCAGCGCATGGATCTGGTTGCCTCGCAGCAGCGTCAGGCGACCAATCAAACACTGCAGGTTCGCCAGGCGCTCAACACCCTGCGCGAGCAGTCCCAGTGGCTCGGGTCATCAAACCTGCTGGGCGAAGCGCTACGCGCCCAGGTCTCGCGCCTGCCGGAAATGCCTAAGCCGCAGCAGCTGGATACCGAGATGGCCCAGCTGCGCGTTCAGCGACTGCACTTTGAAGACCTCCTCAATAAACACCCGCAAATCCGCCAGATCCGTCAGGCTGACGGACAGCCCCTGACCAGCGATCAGAACCGGATTCTGGAAGCCCAGCTGCGCACCCAGCGTGAGCTGCTGAACTCTCTGCTCCAGGGCGGGGATACGCTGATTCTGGAGCTGACCAAGCTAAAAGTGTCCAACAGCCAGCTGGAAGACGCGCTGAAAGAGGTGAACGAGGCCACGCACCGATATCTCTTCTGGACGTCCGACGTGCGTCCGATGACCTTCTCGTGGCCGATTGAGATTGTTCAGGACCTGCGCCGTCTGATTTCGCTGGACACCGTCAGCCAGCTGGGACAGGCCAGCGTGATGATGTTCACCAGCAAAGAGACTATTTTCCCGCTGCTGGTGGCATTGATTCTGGTGGGCTTTAGCATTTACTCGCGCAGACATTTCACCCGTTTCCTGGAGCGGTCCAGCTCAAGGGTCGGGAAAGTCACCCAGGATCACTTCTGGCTGACGCTGCGCACGGTATTCTGGTCGATTCTCGTCGCCTCCCCGCTGCCGGTGCTGTGGATGACGCTGGGGTATGGCCTGCGGGAAGCCTGGCCCTACCCGCTTGCGGTAGCGATTGGCGATGGCGTCACCGCCACCGTGCCGCTGCTGTGGGTGGTCATGATTTGCGCCACCTTCGCGCGCCCCAATGGCCTGTTTATTGCCCACTTCGGCTGGCCGCGTAACCGCGTCGCGCGCGCCATGCGTTACTACCTGATGAGCATCGGGCTGATTGTGCCGCTGATTATGGCGCTGATCATGTTCGATAATCTCAACGACCGGGAGTTCTCAGGCTCGCTGGGGCGCCTCTGCTTTATGCTGATATGCGGCGCGCTGGCCATCGTCACGCTCAGCCTGAAACGCGCGGGGATACCGCTGTATCTGGATAAATCCGGCAGCGGCGACAACATGTTCAACCGGCTCCTCTGGAACCTGCTGCTGAGCGCGCCTCTGATTGCGATGCTGGCAGCCGCGGTGGGCTATCTGGCAACCTCGCTGGCCCTGCTGGCGCGACTGGAAACCTCGGTGGCCATCTGGTTCCTGCTTCTGGTGGTGTACCACGTGATCCGCCGCTGGATGCTGATCCAGCGCCGCCGTCTGGCCTTCGACCGTGCCAAGCATCGCCGGGCAGAGATCCTCGCCCAGCGTGCGCGGGGTGAGGAAGAGCCAAACCACGTCAACAGCACGGAAGGCACGGCGGAAGCGGATGAGGTCGAGCTGGATCTGGATGCCATCAGCACCCAGTCCCTGCGCCTGGTTCGCTCCATCCTGATGCTGATTGCTCTCCTCTCGGTGATCTTCCTGTGGTCGGAGATCCACTCCGCATTTGGCTTCCTGGAAAACATCTCTCTCTGGGACGTGACGTCCACGGTGCAGGGTGTCGAGAGCCTGGAGCCGATTACCTTAGGCGCGGTGCTGATTGCCATTCTGGTGTTGATTATCACTACGCAGCTGGTGCGCAACTTCCCCGCGCTGCTCGAGCTGGCGCTGCTGCAGCACCTGGATTTAACCCCGGGTACGGGCTATGCAATTACCACCATTACCAAATATCTGATCATGCTGTTTGGCGGGCTGGTTGGCTTCTCGATGATCGGGATTGAGTGGTCGAAGCTGCAGTGGCTGGTGGCCGCCCTGGGTGTAGGGTTAGGTTTTGGTTTACAGGAGATCTTCGCCAACTTCATCTCTGGCCTGATCATTCTGTTCGAAAAACCGATCCGCATTGGCGATACCGTGACGATCCGCGATTTGACCGGCAGCATCACGAAGATCAACACCCGTGCGACGACGATCAGCGACTGGGATCGGAAAGAGATCATCGTGCCAAACAAGGCGTTCATCACCGAGCAGTTCATCAACTGGTCGCTGTCGGACTCCGTGACGCGCGTGGTGCTGACGGTACCGGCCCCGTCGGACGCCAACAGCGAAGAGGTCACCCAGATCCTCTACACTGCCGCGGAGCGCTGCTCGCTGGTCATCGACAACCCGGCGCCGGAAGTCTTCCTCGTGGATTTACAGCAGGGGATCCAGATTTTCGAGCTGCGTATCTACGCCGCCGAAATGGGACACCGTATGCCGCTGCGCCATGAGATCCACCAGCTGATTCTGGCCGGCTTCCGCGAGCACGGTATTGATATGCCGTTCCCACCGTTCCAGATGCGTCTGGAAAGCCTGGACGGGCGTAAAACGGGAAGAACGCTGACGTCAGCGGCGCGTACGCGCCCGGCGGGCAGTTTGTAACGCATCTCCCCTCCCTTTTGGGAGGGGAATACTACCGCTACGCCACGTCTGCGACGAACGCCGTCGCGCGTCGACGGTAATTCTCATAAATCCCCATCGCCAGCAGCGAGAAGAAGACTGGACCGCCGACCATCCACAGCGCGCTGTTCCAGTCGTTCGCCTCAATCACCGGCTGAATAATGGTGAAGATGTTGGCAAACGCCACCACCAGCAGCACCACCGAGGTGGCCAGCAGCGTTGCCGCGCGGGTTTTAAAAATCACAAACGGACGTTCGAGATCCTGCTTCGCCTTAAAGAACGGGAATGCCAGGGTCAGGAACAGGTACGGCAGCGTCATCGACACGTTCGCCATCAGGGTCAGCTTGTTGTAAAACGCAGACGCCGTATCGCCGCCAAATGACACCAGCAGAATGAACACGCACACCAGCAGACACTGCATCCACATCGCGTTGGCAGGCATACCCGTCGCGTTGAGCTGGGTCATACGCGCAGGCCACAGCGCCTTCGGCGTACCCTGAATAATCGCTTTCAGCGGGGAGTAGATCAGCGTGAAGAACGCGCCGGTATACGCCAGGAACATCGACAGGCCGGTAATCCGCGCGAACCAGACGCCCATTACCGATGCCGCCTCTGGACTCAGGTTCATCGCCTGTCCCAGCGTCATCCCCAGGCTTTTCATCAGCACATAGGTGATGTTGCCAAGGTTAGTCGTGTTGTTGCTCAACACCTGCTGCCAGTTCGTGCTAACGCCCCAGAGGAAAATGGCCAGCGAATAGCCGATGGAAATGACGATGGCGGCAAAAATAATGCCTTTCGCAAAGTTCTTTTCCGGGTTTTCCGTTTTATCGACCAGGCCGCCTACGGCTTCAATACCGCCGTAAGCAAAGATGGCAAATACCACGAAGGAGAGCATAGCCAGCCCGGACTGATAGCCCGGATTAGGGGATGAAACAAAATTGACCTCCTGCGCAAAGTGCCCGCCGTTAAGGCACAGAATCGCGATGCTTACCAGCAGCAGCACCAGGTTCAGGCACATCACTGAAATACCGCCAACCGCGGTAATCCGGGCAATTTTGTTGATGCCTTTTGACGCCACCAGCGTCACCACCACCATCCAGCAGACCGCCAGAATCCCGACGACCTGCGTGGAGCTGAGCCCGGCTAAAGACCAGACCTGCGTTTGATCGGCACCGAAAAGAAACGTTGAGAACGGCACCCAGACTTTGGCCGCCGTGCTGACCATCCAGACCACGTAGGACGAAAACCACATAAACGTGCCGATAAACGCGTAGCGCGGACCGACGCTGTTATTCATCCATGAGTAGATCCCGCCCTCTTCTTTCCGGTAAGCCGAGCCCATCTCCGCCATCATCAGCGCAAACGGGATAAAGAAGAACAGTGCAGAAACGATATAAAACGGCGTCGCGCTGTAGCCCATCAGATAGAACGCTGACGGGCTGTTGGCAAAGCCAAAGACTGAGGTAAAGATCATCAGGATGAGCCCGGTGAGGGTCATCTTTTTAAGTGACTGGGACATAGCACCATCCGAAGAGGAATTAAATTGCGCGGATGGTAGCAGAAGACCAGATAAACATTGTGGCTATAAGGGGCAAATTAAGAAAAAGACCCGTGTACACAGAAAATGGCAGTTTTTAATGTTGCCATGAAGAAATGGAAAGGATAATTGCCACCAGAAGCGTAGGCCGGGTAAGCGATAGCACCACCCGGCAATTCTTTACGCGCGATCGACCGTAAAGGCAATCACATCGCCCAGCTGCTCTGCGCCCAGGGCCAGCATCACCAGGCGGTCAACGCCCAGCGCGACGCCGGAGCAATCCGGCAAGCCTGCTTTTAATGCTTCAAGCAGATTCACATCAATAGGCTGCTGCGGCAGTCCGCGCGCACCGCGCTTGCGGTTATCCTGCTCGAAGCGCTGCTGCTGCTCGCGGGCATCGGTCAGCTCGTGGAAGCCGTTCGCCAGTTCGATGCCTTTGAAATAGACCTCAAAACGCTCTGCGACACGATGATCTTCGGTACTGATCTGCGCCAGTGACGCCTGGCTTGCCGGGAAGTGATAGACAAACGTCGGACGATCTTTGCCAATCTGCGGTTCAACGCCAAACGTAAACAGCAGCTGCAGCAGCGTATCGCGATCCTCTTCGGTATCCGCCACGTTGCTCAGATCCAGTTTTGCCGCCACTTCGCGCAGCTGGGCTTTGTCCGCCGACAGCGGATCGATTTCCAGATGGCGCTGGAATGCCTGCTGATAGGAGAGCGTTTCGGCTTCTGAGCACTCCAGCACCTGCTGCAGCAGATCGTCCACCTCATTCATCAGGCGGTACATATCATAATGCGGGCGGTACCACTCCAGCATGGTGAATTCCGGGTTGTGGTGTCGCCCCATCTCTTCATTACGGAAGCTGCGGCACAGCTGATACACCGGACCACATCCTGCCGCCAAAAGGCGTTTCATGTGGTACTCCGGGCTGGTCATCAGATACAAATTCATGCCCTGAGAGTGGCCGGGGCCAACAAAACGGGTTTCAAACGGGACGAGATGAATATCCGTCACCGTTGCCTGACTCATGCACGGGGTTTCCACCTCCAGGACGCCGCGATCGGCAAAGAAACGGCGGATCTCCGCCATAATTGCTGCGCGTTTTAACAGATTAGGGATGGATGCGCTCGGCTGCCAGGTGGCCGTTTCGCTCATGAGTTGTTCTCCGATTTCAGACAAGGGCACGAAGTCTACTCGTTAGCAGGGGCGGAGACAAATTTTGCGCAGTAAAAAAGCGCATTTCATTTAGGCGAACAATTACGTGACGCAATTCATCAATCACTATGATAAATCACCGCACAGAACAGCAAAAAAATCGAACACGTCAAATTTCCCTGTCATCTACACGGTTATACTGTTTTACCCATAAAGGAGCAGTGGAAACGCTTTCGCAATCGTCCGTTTGGGCGGGTGAACTACCTTTAGTTTGTCGCGTTGCGAAATAACAAAAACCTGGAGGAATGTCGTGCAAACTTTTCAAGCCGATCTTGCCGTAATAGGCGCTGGCGGGGCTGGATTACGCGCTGCGATTGCTGCAGCACAAGCTAATCCCAACGCTAAAATCGCATTGATTTCAAAAGTCTATCCAATGCGTAGTCACACAGTGGCAGCAGAAGGAGGGTCCGCCGCCGTTGCGCAGGATCATGACAGCTTTGAATACCATTTCCACGACACGGTTGCCGGGGGCGACTGGCTTTGCGAACAGGATGTCGTTGACTACTTTGTGCACCATTGTCCTACGGAAATGACCCAGCTTGAGCAGTGGGGATGTCCGTGGAGCCGCCGCCCGGACGGCAGCGTCAACGTCCGCCGCTTTGGCGGAATGAAGATCGAACGCACCTGGTTCGCCGCCGATAAAACCGGCTTCCACATGCTGCATACCCTGTTCCAGACCTCCCTTCAGTTCCCACAAATTCAGCGCTTCGATGAACACTTCGTCCTCGACATTCTGGTTGATGACGGCCAGGCGCGTGGACTGGTGGCGATGAACATGATGGAAGGCACGCTTGTCCAGATCCGCGCTAACGCGGTGGTGATGGCAACGGGCGGCGCGGGACGCGTGTACCGCTACAATACTAACGGCGGCATCGTTACCGGCGACGGCATGGGCATGGCGCTCAGCCACGGCGTGCCGCTACGCGATATGGAGTTTGTGCAGTATCACCCAACCGGCCTGCCGGGCTCCGGCATTCTGATGACGGAAGGCTGCCGCGGTGAAGGCGGTATTCTGGTCAACAAAAATGGCTACCGCTATCTGCAGGATTACGGCATGGGCCCGGAAACGCCGCTCGGCGAGCCGAAGAACAAATATATGGAACTCGGTCCGCGCGACAAAGTTTCTCAGGCCTTCTGGCACGAGTGGCGCAAAGGCAACACCATCTCCACCCCGCGCGGCGATGTGGTCTATCTTGACCTACGCCACCTCGGCGAGAAGAAGCTGCTGGAACGTCTGCCGTTCATCTGCGAGCTGGCGAAAGCCTATGTGGGCGTCGACCCGGTGAAAGAGCCGATTCCGGTTCGCCCAACGGCGCACTACACCATGGGCGGGATCGAAACCGACCAGCAGTGTGAAACCCGAATTAAGGGTCTGTTCGCCGTCGGCGAGTGTTCCTCCGTGGGCCTGCACGGCGCTAACCGCCTTGGTTCTAACTCGCTGGCGGAGCTGGTCGTCTTTGGCCGCATGGCGGGCGAGCGCGCGATGGCGCGAGCGGCAACCGCAGGCGAAGCCAACGGTGCCGCGCTGGATGCGCAGGTCGCAGACGTTGAAAAACGCCTGAAAGATCTGGTGAACCAGGAAGGTAACGAGAACTGGTCGAAGATCCGCGATGAAATGGGTCTGTCGATGGAAGAAGGCTGCGGTATCTACCGTACCCCTGAGCTGATGCAAAAAACCGTCGACAAGCTGGCGGAACTGCAGGAGCGCTTCAAGCGCGTGCGCATTACCGACACTACCAGCGTCTTCAACACCGACCTGCTCTATACCATCGAGCTGGGCCACGGCCTGAACGTCGCAGAGTGTATGGCGCACTCTGCGCTGGCGCGTAAAGAGTCGCGCGGGGCCCACCAGCGCCTGGACGAAGGCTGTACCGAGCGTGACGACGTCAATTTCCTGAAACACACTCTCGCCTGGCGCGATGCGGATGGCACCACGCGTCTGGACTACAGCGACGTGAAAATCACCACGCTGCCGCCGGCGAAACGCGTGTACGGTGCAGAAGCAGAGGACGCCGAGAAGAAGGAGAAGGCGAATGGCTGAGATGCAAAAACTGAAAGTTGAAGTGGTGCGCTACAATCCGGAAGTGGACGCCGCACCGCACAGCGTTTTCTATGAAGTGCCTTATGACGAGCAAACCTCCCTGCTGGATGCGCTCGGCTATATCAAAGACAACCTGGCGCCAGACCTGAGCTACCGCTGGTCCTGCCGCATGGCGATCTGCGGCTCCTGCGGCATGATGGTCAACAAGGTGCCGAAGCTGGCCTGTAAGACCTTCCTGCGCGAGTACACCAAAGGCATTAAGGTCGAAGCGCTGGGCAACTTCCCGATTGAACGCGATCTGGTGGTCGATATGACCCACTTTATCGAAAGCCTGGAAGCGATTAAGCCGTACATCATTGGCAACCCGCGCACGCCGGATCAGGGGCCAAACACCCAGACGCCGGCGCAGATGGCGAAATACCATCAGTTCTCCGGCTGCATCAACTGCGGCCTGTGCTACGCCGCCTGTCCGCAGTTTGGTCTGAACAAGGAGTTCATCGGCCCGGCCGCCATTACCCTGGCGCACCGCTACAACGAAGACAGCCGCGACCACGGTAAAAAAGAACGTATGGCGCAGCTCAACAGCCAGAACGGCGTCTGGAGCTGTACCTTTGTGGGTTATTGCTCCGAAGTTTGTCCGAAGCACGTCGACCCGGCCGCCGCCATTCAGCAGGGTAAAGTGGAAAGCTCGAAAGACTTTCTTATCGCAACCCTGAAACCACGCTAAGGAGTGCATGATGACGACTAAACGCAAAGCCTACGTGCGGCCAGTGCCGTCCACCTGGTGGAAAAACCTGCCGTTTTATCGCTTTTACATGCTGCGTGAAGGCACGGCGGTACCGGCTGTCTGGTTCAGCCTTGAGCTGATGTACGGCGTTTTTGCCCTCAAGCACGGGCCGGAAACCTGGGCGAACTTTGTCGGTTTCCTGCAAAACCCCATCATCGTTGTTCTGAACCTGATCGTGCTCGCGGCCGCGCTGCTTCATACGAAAACCTGGTTTGAACTGGCACCAAAAGCCGCGAACATCGTCATAAAAGACGAGAAAATGGGACCAGAGCCGGTGATTAAGGGACTCTGGGGGGTGACGATCCTGGTCACTGTGGTCATTCTGTTTGTCGCACTGTTCTGGTAAGGAGACACCCGTGATCAATCCAAATCCAAAACGTTCGGACGAGCCGGTCTTCTGGGGCCTGTTTGGCGCAGGCGGCATGTGGAGTGCCATCATCGCGCCCGTCATCATCCTGCTGGTCGGCATTATGCTGCCGCTGGGGCTGTTCCCGGGCGATGCGCTGAGCTACGAGCGCGTGCTGGCGTTCGCGAGCAGCTTTATTGGCCGCGTGTTCATCTTCCTGATGATCGTCCTGCCGCTGTGGTGTGGTCTGCACCGTATTCACCACGCGATGCATGACCTGAAAATCCATGTCCCAAGCGGGAAATGGGTGTTCTACGGTCTGGCGACGATCCTGACCGTGGTGACGCTGATTGCCGTAGTCACCCTTTGACGCCTCTGGCCCGCCATCCGGCGGGCCTTTTATTTCTGCATCTTCTCTACCAGCCACTGGGCAAACTCACGCATGGCGGGGGTTTCTGCGCGAGACTGCAGCCTCGTGAGCCAGTAGCTTCCAAGGTCAATCTGCGTTGCAAACGGCTGCACGATGCGCTCGCTGCTGAGCAAATGGGTAAACATATCGACAGGCGCAATGGCAATTCCTACGCCCGCCTGCGCGGCTTCCAGCATGGTCACGGACGAATCAAACACCATAACCCGATGCGTCGGCGAGGGAGGATGTTCACCCGCAGCCTGCATCCACGCCGCCCACTCGTTGCGCCGGTAGGAGCGCAGCAGGGTAAACTTCAGGATATCTGCCGGGCTTTTCAGACAGGAGGCGATGTCGGGGGTGCAGAGCGGCGCCAGCGGCGCAGAGCAAAGAAATTCCGCATCGGTTCCATGCCACGCGCCGCCGCCGTAGCGAATGGTGTAATCAAGGCCTTCAGCGGCCGGATCGACGCGATTGTTATGGGTGGAAAGCTGAAGATCGATATGCGGATAGCAGCGGCGAAAGTCCGCGAGCTGAGAAATTAGAAACCCCGTGGCAAACGTCCCCACCACGCCTATTTTGAGCTTCTCCTGAGCGCGCTGGCTGGCAAAGCGATCCAGCATTCCAGCGATGCGATCGAACGAGTCATTCAGCACCGGGAGCAAATTCTCGCCTTCGGTGGTCAACATCAGCCCACGCGAAACGCGAACAAACAGCTGGCAATTCAGGTGCTGCTCCAGCGCCTTTACGTGCTGGCTGATCGCCGAGTGGGTGACGTTGAGCTCGATTGCCGCATGCGTAAAGCTGAGGTGCCGGGCGGCTGCTTCGAACGCCCGCAGGGAATTGAGTGGAAGATAGCTGCGCGTCATGGCCTCATCCGTTAGAAAAATTAACAGCTAATGCTAAATTTAACCGTTTGTCAGCCATAGTCAAATCCACCAGACTACAGCGGTCTGACGGGCCCGGACACTCCCTTGAACTGCTATTACGGAAGATAAACGATGATGACAAAAACCCTTTGCTGCGCCCTGCTGCTCAGCACCTCCTGCTCAGCGCTGGCTGGACCGCTGTCAGAAAAACAGCTGGCTGAAGTGGTGGAACAAACCGTTACGCCGTTAATGAAAGCGCAGGCCATTCCGGGTATGGCGGTGGCGGTGATTTATCAGGGCCAGCCGCACTACTTTACCTTTGGCAAAGCCGATGTCGCAAAGAACAAACCCGTTACCCCACAAACCCTGTTCGAGCTGGGCTCTATAAGTAAAACCTTCACCGGCGTATTGGGTGGCGATGCCGTTGCTCGCGGTGAAATATCGCTGGGCGACCCTGTGACAAAGTACTGGCCCGCGCTGACAGGCAAGCAGTGGCAGGGGATCCGCATGCTGGATCTGGCCACCTATACCGCAGGAGGTCTGCCGCTACAGGTACCGGATGATGTCGCGGATAATGCCTCTCTGCTGCGCTTTTATCAAAACTGGCAGCCGCAGTGGAAGCCGGGTACCACGCGTCTTTACGCCAACGCCAGCATCGGTCTTTTTGGCGCGCTGGCGGTGCAGCCTTCCGGCATGAGCTATGAGCAGGCCATAACGACGCGGGTCCTTAAGCCGCTCAAGCTGGACCATACCTGGATTAACGTTCCGAAAGCGGAAGAGGCGCATTACGCCTGGGGATACCGTGACGGTAAAGCGGTGCACGTTTCGCCGGGCATGCTCGATGCAGAAGCTTATGGCGTGAAAACCAACGTGCAGGATATGGCAAGCTGGGTGATGGTCAACATGAAGCCGGACGCCCTTCAGGATACGTCGCTCGGGCAAGGCATCACCCTGGCGCAGTCTCGCTACTGGCGCGTGGGGGCGATGTACCAGGGTTTAGGCTGGGAAATGCTTAACTGGCCGGTCGATGCCAAAACCGTGGTTGACGGTAGCGACAATAAGGTGGCGCTGGCGCCGTTGCCTGCAAGAGAAGTGAATCCACCGGCACCACCGGTTAAGGCCTCCTGGGTCCACAAAACGGGCTCTACCGGCGGATTTGGCAGCTACGTGGCATTTATTCCGGAGAAAAATCTCGGTATCGTGATGCTGGCGAATAAAAGCTATCCAAACCCTGTGCGAGTGGAGGCGGCGTACCGCATTCTCGACGCATTGCAGTAAAACATTGCGGCCTGATGCCCTCTCCCACAGGGAGAGGGAGATTGATTTTGTAGGCCGGGTAAGCGCAGCGCCACCCGGCGAAACAAACCGCACGCTCCCCCACATTTTCCTTGCCGTCATCTACACTTAACAAAAAACGGTAAGGAAACTCCTATGCGCATTCTGCCTGTTATCGCCGCGGTGACAGCCGCGTTTTTAGTGGTTGCCTGCAGTTCCCCAACCCCACCTCCTGGCGTTACCGTCGTTACGCCTTTCGATGCACAACGCTTCCTTGGAACATGGTATGAAATCGCGCGCCTCGACCATCGGTTTGAGCAGGGCCTGGAGAAGGTCACTGCGAATTACAGTCCGATGGAGGATGGCGGTATTCAGGTGATCAACCGGGGCTATAATCCCGATCGGGAGATGTGGCAACAGTCAGTTGGGAAAGCGTACTTCACGGGCGACCCGCGAAGGGCCGCGCTTAAAGTCTCTTTCTTTGGCCCGTTTTATGGCGGCTATAACGTGATCGCCCTCGACAGAGAGTACCGTCACGCGCTGGTCTGCGGGCCGGATCGTGACTATCTGTGGATACTCTCCCGCACGCCAACTATTTCGCCAGAAATGAAACAGCAGATGCTGGACGTCGCGACCCGGCAAGGGTTTGATGTATCAAAACTTATCTGGGTTAAACAGCCCCATTAATGGGTGCTGAGCTTAAGCCCAATAATTCCCGCCACAATCAGCGCGAGGCTGGCGATACGCGCCAGACTCGCCGACTCTCCCAACAGAAGAATGCCGGTGATGGCGGCACCCACGGCACCAATGCCCGTCCAGACGGCATACGCCGTTCCCACAGGCAGGGAGCGCATCGCCCAGGAGAGCAGAACAATACTGACGATCATCGCGGTGACGGTAATGACGCTGGGCGTCAGGCGGGTAAATCCGTGGGTGTATTTGAGACCAATCGCCCATACCACTTCGAGCAGGCCAGCGATAAAAAGAATGATCCAGGACATTTCAGGCTCCTTAACTTAATACAAGCTGGGGCCGTCCCCGGTGAAAGAAACGCTTACGGGTCGTCCCGTAAGGCAGAGATTACGCCCCATATTGTGGTTAGCGTGCTATTTTTTTTCAATCATTTTTTGCTGAACACGTTAAGGCAAGAAATAGCCGCAGTATGGCCCGTAGTTCCGGCATTTAGCACTCATCCGACTTCTCTATGATGATGTGCTTTCTGATGGCAGGAAGCCAAACCACTAGCCGACTGCGAATAAAATATGTTCAAGATTCTTGTGATTGACCGTTGTCACTTCACCCGCACGGGGTTTGAAGCATGGCTCAATCATTCCGGTTTGTTCCCGGGACACTTCGTTGTAACCGGGCTGAATAACCTGTTCCTTGCCAGGGAGCACATTCTGCAATGGAAACCCACGCTGGTTATCGCTGACCTGTACGGCTTCAGGCAGGATATTCACCATTTTCAGCAGCTCTCGTCCTTGCTTAACGCCAGTGAACGCTTGCCGTTTATTTTGCTGCAATCGGGAGAAGACCGCGGCATGACCGACTGGCTCGGGCAGTTCCCGGTGTGGTCGTCATTGCTGAAAAATGCCGGTCTTGAAGAAGTGGCAACGGTCATCAACGACGCACTGATCTCGCGCGCATGCGCGGAACGGCCAACGGCGGCGGCCCCGCTGCTGACCCGGCAGGAAGCGAAAGTGCTGACGTTGTGGATGGACGGTGCGAGCAATCAGAAAATTGCCGCTCATCTGAGTATCAACGGAAAAACGGTCTATACCTATAAGCGCAATATCCGCATGAAACTGCATATGGATACGCGTTTTTCTCCGTTCTTATCCCTGCAGGAATCAGAAAGCTGACGGTACGAAACCCGACGGATCTCGTACCGTATATATATTACTGCTGAGCTTTTGTTGCCGCACCAGAAATTGCGCTACCACCTTCAGAAATATCCTGACCGACGCCGCGCGTGGTATTACAGGCCGTTAACACTGAAGAAAGCACCAAGACTGAAAAGATCGCTGCAATTGTCTTCTTAACCATAATATCTTCCTTTTATAGCCAAAGTTGTTTTGTGTATAGCAACTTAAGAATAGACAAGATCCCGCCGAATGGCGGTAAAGGAAGCATTTTTAGGAAAATTAGACGAACTTAGCTGGCGGCGTGAGAAATGATATGACCGAGATCCTGGATATCTTGCCCCATTCCTCGCGTGGTGTTGCAGCCGGATAGTAATGCACTGGAAAGCGCCAACAGAAGCAGAATTTTAACGGTACGTTTCATCATCCCTGCCTGCAAAAATCAGGCGCAGCGGGCGCTGCGCCGTCAATCATGACGTAAATTACTTCACGCGGGACACGTATTCGCCGGAGCGGGTATCCACTTTGATCACTTCGCCAGTCTGTACGAACAGTGGCACTTTAACCACTGCACCGGTAGACAGTTTGGCTGGTTTACCGCCGGTACCTGCGGTATCACCTTTCAGACCTGGATCGGTTTCAACAATTTCCAGTTCTACGAAGTTTGGTGGGGTCACAGCGATAGGCTGGCCGTTCCACAGGGTCACGATGCACTCAGCCTGATCCAGCAGCCATTTAGCGCTATCGCCAACCGCTTTCTCATCAGCAGACAGCTGTTCGAAAGTGGAGTTGTTCATGAAATGCCAGAACTCACCGTCGTTGTACAGATAGGTCAGGTTCATATCTACAACATCAGCGCCTTCAGCAGAGTCAGTAGACTTGAAGGTTTTCTCAACGCGGGTACCGGTCAGCAGACGGCGCAGCTTAACGCGTGCGAATGCCTGGCCTTTACCTGGTTTAACGAATTCGCTGGCTTCAACCGCGTACGGTTCGCCGTCCATCATGATTTTAAGACCAGCACGAAAATCGTTGCTATAGTACGTTGCCATAAGGCCCTCTAAATTTGTTAACTGGTAGCTAAGCCACAAAATGGCGCATATTGTAACCCTAAACACCCCGTCCAGAGAAGATTGGTTATCGCAACTTGCCGATGTAATCACCAGTCCTGATGAATTGCTGCGTCTTTTAGACCTCGATCAGCACCCAGCGTTGCTTGCAGGCCGCGAGGCAAAGCGCCTTTTCGCCCTGCGCGTTCCCCGTGCCTTTGTGGCGCGAATGGAGAAAGGCAACCCCGACGATCCGCTCTTAAAACAGACGCTTACGTCGCAGGATGAGTTCATTACTGCGCCGGGATACAGCACCGATCCGCTGGAAGAACAGAACAGCGTGGTGCCGGGTTTACTGCACAAGTATCACAACCGCGCCCTGCTGCTGGTAAAAGGCGGCTGCGCGGTAAATTGTCGTTATTGCTTCCGTCGGCACTTCCCCTATGCCGAAAATCAGGGCAATAAACGCAACTGGCAGGTCGCGCTGGACTATATCGCCGCCCATCCGGAGCTGGATGAGATTATTTTTTCCGGCGGCGACCCGCTGATGGCGAAAGATCATGAGCTGGACTGGCTGCTGACCCAGCTTGAAGCCATCCCGCACGTTAAGCGCCTGCGCATTCACAGCCGTTTACCGATTGTTATCCCTGCACGCATCACCGACGGCCTGGTGGCGCGCCTGGAGCAGTCTCGTCTGCAGGTGCTGCTGGTAAATCATATCAATCACGCCAACGAAATTGACGATGCGTTTCGCGCGGCGATGGCGCGACTGCGTAAAGCGGGCGTGACGCTGCTGAACCAGAGCGTGCTGCTGCGCGGCGTAAATGACAACGCCCGCGTGCTGGCTGACCTGAGCAATGCCCTGTTTGATGCGGGCGTGATGCCCTATTACCTGCACGTGCTGGATCGCGTTCAGGGCGCGGCGCATTTTATGGTGACGGATGAAGAAGCCCGGCAGATTATGCGCGAACTGTTAACGCTGGTTTCAGGCTATATGGTGCCGAAGCTGGCACGCGAGATTGGCGGAGAGCCGAGCAAGACGCCGCTGGATTTGCAGCTGCGGCAGTGCTAGTTTCCCCTCACCCTAACCCTCTCCCACAGGGAGAGGGAAAAAGGCCATCAGTTCGGGCACTTGTAGACCTGGCCCGTCATCTGGCTGGCGGTAGGCACGAAGCTGGACAACATGCTCTGCGTTGGGCTGCTCACGCCGTAAATCACGTTGCCGCCCATGGCCGCAGCCTGGTTACGCAGGGCGTTTGCCGCACCGCGCATAGAGCCGCCTTCTTCGCCATGCTGACCCGACATCCAGTTACTTTGCTCACCGGTTGCCGTGCCTAACAGCTGGCATTCACTGCCAGGCTTATCTTCCACAAAGCGAACGCCCTGGCCCGCTGCCGACAGCTCATTGCTGGAGCTACAACCCGCCAGCAGCAATGCTGCCCCTACAATCCCTGCACAGACTTTTACGCGCATGTTATTCCTCGTTTTCAATAAGCTGGACAGTAGTTGTCCGTGTGTAGATCTTATACCTAAAAGATGACCAAAAGAAAAACCCCCGAGCATCTCTGCCCGGGGGTTTTTCACATTCTACGACGTAGAGCGCACGATTACATCATGCCGCCCATACCGCCCATGCCACCCATGCCGGCAGCACCTAAGTCTGGCGCGTCGCCTTTAGGCATATCGGTCACCATGCATTCGGTGGTGATCATCAGACCCGCAACAGAGGCCGCGTACTGCAGAGCAGAACGGGTCACTTTTGTTGGATCCAGGATACCGAAGTCGATCATGTTGCCGTATTCTTCCGTTGCCGCGTTGTAACCGTAGTTACCTTCACCCGCTTTCACGTTGTTGGCAACCACAGATGGCTCTTCACCGGCGTTAGAAACGATCTGACGCAGAGGCGCTTCCATTGCGCGCAGCGCAACTTTGATACCCACGTTCTGGTCTTCGTTCTGAGCGGTCAGGCCAGCCAGCTTAGCGGCAACGCGCACCAGCGCAACGCCACCACCAGCAACCACGCCTTCTTCTACCGCAGCACGGGTCGCGTGCAGGGCATCGTCAACGCGCGCTTTTTTCTCTTTCATTTCAACTTCGGTCGCCGCACCAACTTTGATTACCGCAACGCCGCCTGCCAGTTTCGCTACGCGCTCCTGCAGTTTTTCACGGTCGTAATCAGAGGTTGCTTCTTCGATCTGCTTACGGATCTGACCAACACGGCCCTGAATAGCGGCTTCTTCACCCACGCCATCGATGATGGTGGTGGTGTCTTTGTTGATCACAACGCGTTTCGCCTGGCCCAGGTCTTCCAGGGTCGCTTTTTCCAGCTCCATACCGATCTCTTCGGAGATCACGGTACCGCCGGTCAGGGTAGCGATATCCTGCAGCATTGCTTTACGGCGATCGCCGAAGCCAGGTGCTTTAACCGCAGCCACTTTCACGATGCCGCGCATGGTGTTAACCACCAGCGTTGCCAGCGCTTCGCCTTCAACGTCTTCAGCGATGATAACCAGCGGTTTGCCTGCTTTCGCAACGGCTTCCAGCACTGGCAGCATTTCGCGGATGTTGGAGATTTTCTTGTCAGCCAGCAGGATGAACGGGCTTTCCAGCTCAACAGCGCCAGTTTCTGGCTTGTTGATGAAGTATGGGGACAGGTAGCCGCGGTCGAACTGCATACCTTCAACCACGTCCAGTTCGTCTTCCAGGCCGGTACCGTCTTCAACGGTGATCACGCCTTCTTTACCGACTTTGTCCATCGCTTCCGCGATCAGTTTACCCACGGTTTCGTCGGAGTTAGCGGAGATGGTACCTACCTGAGCAATGGCTTTGGAGTCAGAGCACGGTACGGACAGCGCTTTCAGCTCTTCAACAGCGGAAGCGACAGCTTTGTCGATACCGCGTTTCAGATCCATTGGGTTCATGCCCGCCGCAACGGCTTTCAGACCTTCGGTGATGATGGCCTGCGCCAGAACGGTCGCGGTGGTGGTACCGTCGCCTGCAGCGTCGTTCGCTTTAGAGGCAACTTCTTTCACCATCTGCGCGCCCATGTTTTCGAACTTGTCTTCCAGCTCGATTTCACGTGCTACGGAAACACCATCTTTGGTGATGGTTGGCGCGCCGAAGGATTTATCCAGCACTACGTTACGGCCTTTCGGGCCCAGGGTCACTTTAACTGCATCGGCCAGTACGTTTACGCCGCGGAGCATTTTTACACGAGCGTCGTTACCGAATTTTACGTCTTTAGCTGCCATGTTCTTATTTCCTCAAATTCTCGTGCGTAAATTACGCTTCAACAATTGCCAGAATGTCGCTCTCGGACATGATCAACACTTCTTCATTGTCGATCTTCTCGGATTTCACGCCGTAGCCATCGTTGAAAATTACGATGTCACCAACTTTAACGTCCAGCGGCTGCACAGTTCCGTTTTCCAGGATGCGGCCCTTACCGACAGCGATGATTTCGCCACGCGTTGATTTGGCTGCTGCAGAACCGGTCAGAACGATGCCGCCAGCAGACTTGGTTTCAACTTCTTTACGTTTGACGATCACACGATCATGTAACGGACGAATACTCATTGATAGCTCTCCTTTGAGAAAGTCATTATCAGTTATGGATGACGCCGGCCCGCATGCGGTTTTCCGACTAGTGCCCTGAGAGATGGGGATAGCTTTTTAGCCCTTCAAGGGGGAGTCGAAAAAAAAATTTGCGAAAGTGTTACCATCGCCTCTCTTTGGGTACGGGCAGGGCGATGTTAATGAGTGGACTCAAGCAGGAGTTGGGGCTGGCGCAGGGTGTTGGTCTGCTCTCGACCTCCTTGTTAGGGACGGGCGTGTTTGCCGTACCCGCACTGGCGGCGATGGTGGCTGGAAATAATAGCCTGTGGGCATGGCCCGCGCTGATTGTATTGGTTTTCCCGATCGCCATTGTGTTCGCCATCCTGGGGCGACATTTCCCCAGCGCGGGCGGCGTGGCGCACTTTGTCGGGCTGGCCTTTGGCCCGCGATTACAGCGAGTGACCGGCTGGCTGTTTCTCTCCGTCATTCCGGTTGGTCTTCCCGCGGCGTTGCATATTGCCACCGGCTTTGGTCAGGCGCTGTTTGGCTGGCATAACGAGCAGCTACTGCTGGCCGAACTGGGTACGCTGGCTATCGTCTGGTGGGTGGGCTCTCGCGGGGCCAGCTCCAGCGCCAACCTGCAGACGCTGGTTGCGGTGCTGATCGTCGCGCTCGTTGCCGCTATCTGGTGGGCGGGCGATATTACCATCAAGGACATTCCCTTCCCGGCGGTGAAAGACGTCGATCGCTCGCAGCTTTTCGCCGCGCTCTCCGTTATGTTCTGGTGTTTTGTGGGTCTGGAGGCCTTTGCCCATTTGGCCTCTGAATTTAAGCAGCCTGAACGTGATTTCCCCCGCGCGCTGATGATAGGCCTGCTGCTGGCAGGCACGGTTTACTGGGCGTGCACCGTGCTGGTATTACACTTCAACGCGTTCGGCGCGGATCTCGCTGCTGCGGCATCGCTGCCGGGTATCGTAGTGGAACTGTTCGGCGTGAAGGCGCTGTGGATCGCCTGCGTCATCGGCTATCTGGCCTGTTTTGCCAGCCTAAATATTTATATCCAGAGCTTTGCCCGGCTGGTGTGGTCGCAGGCGCTCTACAAACCTGAGAATCGCCTCGCGCGTCTGTCCAAACGCCAGCTTCCGTTAAATGCCCTGAATGCCGTACTGGGCTGCTGCGTGCTGAGCACGCTGTGTATTTACGCGCTGAAGATCAATCTCGACGCGCTGATCGTCTACGCCAACGGTATTTTCATCATGATCTACCTGCTGTGCATGCTGGCGGGATGTCGTTTGCTGAAAGGTCGTTATAAAGCGCTGGCGGTCGTTGGGGGCGTGCTTTGCCTGCTGTTGCTGGCGATGGTGGGATGGAAGAGCCTGTACGCGATCGTGATGCTGGCGGGGCTGTGGATGTTTTTACCGAAGCGGCAAAACGCGGAGGCCCGGTAAGCTAACCTCACCGGGCAACAACATTACCGATCGTCTTTATGGTCTAAACGGTCGTGCTGTTCATCCTTACGCTGATACTCCCCTTCGAAGGTATCGCCTGGCCCGGTGCTAAACCCGCCGCCGGGCATACGGCTAAAGCGCAGATGCGGCAGCAGCTTCATGGTCAGGTGCTTTTGCACCGGCGGCAGAAGCAGCAGAAGTCCAAGGAAGTCGGTGAAGAACCCCGGCAGAATCAGCAGCAGCCCCGCGATAATCAGCGACACGCTTTTGATCATCTCTTCCGCCGGGCTTTCGCCTGCGGCCATCTTCTGCTGCATTATCAGGAAATTTTTGAAACCCTGATTACGCACCAGCGACATGCCGATAACGGAGGTGAAAATGACCAGAATCAGCGTCAGCAGGACGCCCAGCACATGGGCCACCTGGATGAAAATGGAAATCTCAATGTAAACATAGAGAAAGAAAGCAATAAACGGTATCCAGCGCACTGGCATCTCCTGTGTGGCAGGTGCCATCGGCCCCTGTCTGAATGTGTTCGCGACGCGCGTTTGTATGAGATGGTGTCGATTAGCGAAAATTCAATCGGTTTGCACGGATATTTTTTCTGGAAATATTAAAGCGGTGACCCATTTCACAGATTAATAATTATCATGGAATCGGCTCGATAATAAGTGATCCAGCTTACGGCAATTCGCTATCATCAGCATATGATCTCGAGCATCTGGCTGATTGAGGGAATAATCGTCGGTCAGAAAATATTCAAAACCACATATATACTGTGTGTTTAGTACAATCCATCGGCAGCTTGAAAAGAAGGTTCACATGTTAAACAACATTCGTATCGAAGAAGACTTGTTGGGTACCAGGGAAGTTCCAGCGGATGCCTACTACGGTGTTCACACTCTGAGAGCGATTGAAAACTTCTACATCAGCAACAGCAAAATCAGCGATATCCCTGAGTTTGTCCGTGGCATGGTGATGGTGAAGAAAGCCGCAGCCCTGGCTAACAAAGAGCTGCAAACCATTCCTAAAAGCGCGGCAAATGCGATTATCGCAGCCTGCGATGAAGTGCTGAACAACGGCAAATGCATGGATCAGTTCCCGGTTGACGTCTATCAGGGCGGCGCGGGTACCTCCGTCAACATGAATACCAACGAAGTGCTGGCAAACATCGGCCTGGAGCTGATGGGTCACCAGAAAGGTGAATACCAGTACCTGAACCCGAACGACCACGTTAACAAATGCCAGTCTACCAACGACGCCTACCCTACCGGCTTCCGTATCGCGGTATATGCCTCTGTCGTGAAGCTGGTGGATGCGATCAACCAGCTGGGCGATGGCTTCCAGCGTAAAGCGGTTGAGTTCCAGGACATCCTGAAAATGGGGCGTACCCAGCTGCAGGACGCGGTACCGATGACCCTCGGCCAGGAATTCCACGCGTTTAACGTGCTGCTCAACGAAGAAACGAAAAACCTGCTGCGCACCTCCGAGCTGCTGCTGGAAGTGAACCTGGGCGCAACCGCCATCGGTACGCGTCTGAACACCCCGGATGGCTATCAGCAGCTGGCGGTACAGAAGCTGGCTGAAGTTTCTAACCTGCCGGTTGTGCCTGCAGAAGACCTGATTGAAGCCACCTCAGACTGCGGCGCCTACGTCATGGTACACAGCGCGCTGAAACGTCTGGCGGTGAAACTGTCCAAAATTTGTAACGACCTGCGCCTGCTCTCTTCCGGTCCGCGCGCTGGCCTGAACGAAATCAACCTGCCAGAACTGCAGGCGGGTTCGTCCATCATGCCAGCCAAGGTGAACCCGGTCGTTCCAGAGGTGGTGAACCAGGTTTGCTTCAAAGTCATCGGTAACGATACGACCGTGACCATGGCCTCTGAAGCGGGTCAGCTGCAGCTGAACGTCATGGAGCCTGTGATTGGCCAGGCGATGTTTGAATCTATCCACATCCTGACCAACGCCTGCTACAACCTGCTGGAAAAATGCATTAACGGCATCACGGCCAATAAAGAAGTCTGTGAAGGTTATGTCTATAACTCCATCGGGATCGTCACCTACCTCAACCCGTTCATCGGTCACCACAACGGTGACATCGTCGGTAAGATTTGTGCCGAAACCGGTAAGAGCGTGCGTGAAGTGGTGCTGGAGCGCGGGCTGTTGACCGAAGCCGAGCTGGACGATATCTTCTCCGCCCAGAACCTGATGCACCCGGCCTATAAAGCGAAACGATATACCGATGAAAGCGAACAGTAACCGTTCAGGCTAGGCTTCTTAGGGCACGTCACTTGTGACGTGCCTTTTTTCTTTTTAGGCGTTACCAAAATACAACAATTCAATATCAACTTGTTAATAAGCAAGGCAGGTCCTTATGTTTGGAGCAGAACTCGTCATCGTCTTGTTGGCGATTTATTTGGGAGCACGACTCGGGGGTATCGGCATCGGTTTTGCCGGCGGTCTCGGGGTGCTCGTTCTTACCCTTATCTTTCAGATTAAACCCGGCGCAATCCCCTTCGACGTTATCGAAATCATCATGGCAGTTATTGCCGCTATCGCCGCCATGCAGGTGGCAGGCGGTATGGACTACCTGGTGAGCCTGGCGGAGCGAATGCTGCGCCGCCATCCAAAGTACATTACCTTCCTTGCTCCGCTGGTGACCTGGTTTATGACCATTCTCGCCGGTACGGGCCACACCGCTTTCTCTACGCTACCGGTGATTACCGAAGTGGCGAAAGAGCAGGGTATCCGTCCGTCTCGTCCGCTCTCTATTGCCGTCGTTGCGTCCCAGATTGCGATTACCGCTTCGCCGATTTCCGCAGCGGTGGTCTTCTTCGCCGGTATACTCGAGCCGATGGGCGTGAGCTATCTGACGCTGCTGGCGATCTGTATTCCGGTGACGCTGATTGCGGTGATGATTACCGCCGTGCTGTGTAACTTCCTCGGCGCCGAGCTGAAGGACGATCCGGTGTACCAGGAGCGTCTGGCAAAAGGCGAAGTAAGCCTGCGCGGCAGCCAGGTCTTCGAGCTGAAGCCGCACGCTAAGCGCTCCGTGCTGCTGTTCCTGATCGGTATCGTCGCGGTGATGTTCTACGCGACCGCCATCAGCGACACCGTGGGTCTGATCCAGAACCCGGTCCTGCCGCGTAACGAAGCGATTGTGGTGTTTATGCTGACTATCGCGACGCTGATTAGCATTACCTGTAAAATTGACACCAGTGAAGTGCTGAACGCCAGCACCTTCAAATCCGGTATGAGCGCCTGCGTGTGCGTACTGGGTGTGGCGTGGCTCGGCGATACCTTCGTGAAGGCGCACATCAGCGATATTCAGACCGTAGCGGGCGACCTGCTGCACAACTATCCGTGGCTGCTGGCGGTGGTGCTGTTCTTTGCCGCTACCCTGCTTTACTCTCAGGCAGCGACCACCAAAGCGCTGATGCCTGCGGCACTGATGCTGGGCGTTACGCCGCTGACGGCGATTGCCTCTTTCGCGGCGGTTTCGGCCCTGTTCGTTTTGCCAACCTACCCAACCCTGCTGGCGGCGGTGGAGATGGACGATACCGGCTCAACCCGTATCGGTAAGTATGTGTTTAACCACGCGTTTCTGATCCCTGGCGTGGTCGCCATTTCGCTTTGCGTGATCCTCGGCTTTATCATTGGCGGCGTGGTGCTGTAAACGGTGAATGGTTGTAAAAATAGTTAAAATCGGGCCGCTCTGCGGCCCGTTTCATTAATGACCAACCGCCTTGCGTGATATAGTGAAGCCTTTCGTGATGAGGAGGTCGACTTGTGAACACGCCTGATGCTGTTGTCGTACTGTGTACCGCCCCTGATGAAGCTTCTGCCCAGGATCTCGCCGCCAAAGTGCTGGCCGAAAAACTGGCAGCCTGCGTGACGCTCCTCCCCGGGGCCACGTCCCTTTATTACTGGGAAGGCAAGCTGGAGCAAGAGTACGAAGTCCAGATGCTGCTCAAAACGAATCTGGCGAATCAGCAGGCGCTTCTGGACTGCCTCAAGTCTCATCATCCTTACCAAACCCCGGAACTGCTGGTCTTGCCAGTGGTTCATGGCGATAACGACTATCTCTCATGGCTCAACGCTTCCTTACGCTGATCCTGCTGCTGTGCAGCACATCAGTTTTTGCCGGGTTGTTTGACGCACCCGGCCGTTCGAACTTCATTCCCGCCGACCAGGCGTTTGTTTTCGATTTTCAGCAAAACCAGCATGACCTTACGCTTAACTGGCAGGTGAAAGAGGGCTATTACCTCTATCGCAAGCAGGTCAGCATTACGCCTGCTCAGGCCAGCGTGGGCGCTTTACAGATGCCCTCTGGCGAGTGGCATGAAGATGAGTTTTACGGCAAAAGCGAAATCTATCGCCAGCACCTGAGCGTGCCTGTTACGGTGAATCAGGCGGATAAAGGTGCGACCCTGACGGTGACCTATCAGGGGTGCGCGGATGCCGGATTCTGCTATCCGCCTGAAACAAAGGTGGTTCCGCTTAGTGAGGTGAAAGCCTCTGCAACGGTTCCCCCTCTTCCTTCGGGCGAGAAGCGTGAAGCTCCCGCTGACCTTCCGTTCTCCGCGCTGTGGGCCTTGCTGATCGGTATCGGCATTGCCTTCACGCCGTGCGTGCTGCCGATGTATCCGCTCATCTCTGGCATTGTGCTGGGCGGCAAACAGCGCCTTTCCACCGCCCGCGCGCTGCTGCTGGCCTTTATTTACGTGCAGGGTATGGCGTTGACCTACACCGCCCTTGGCCTTGTGGTTGCCGCAGCCGGGCTACAGTTCCAGGCCGCACTGCAGCATCCTTACGTCCTTATTGGCCTGTCCGTGGTCTTCATTCTGCTGGCACTGTCGATGTTCGGATTGTTCACGCTGCAGTTACCGTCGGCACTTCAAACGCGCTTAACGCTGATGAGTAACCGACAGCAGGGTGGCTCGCCTGGCGGCGTATTTGTGATGGGCGCCATCGCCGGTTTGATTTGTTCCCCCTGCACCACCGCCCCGCTGAGCGCCATCCTGCTTTATATCGCCCAAAGCGGCAACATGTGGCTCGGCGGCGGAACGTTGTACCTGTACGCCCTTGGCATGGGGCTGCCGCTGATCCTGGTCACGGTCTTCGGCAATCGACTGCTGCCGAAAAGCGGCCCGTGGATGGAGACCGTGAAAACCGCATTTGGCTTTGTCATCCTCGCGCTGCCGGTGTTCCTCCTTGAGCGTATCATCGGCGACGCATGGAGCCTGCGCCTGTGGGCGATGCTTGGCGTCGCATTCTTTGCCTGGGCATTTATCGTCAGCCTCGGGGCGAAGAAGCCGTGGATGCGCCTGGTGCAAATCCTGCTGCTGGCTGCCGCGCTGGTGAGCGTTCGTCCTCTGCAGGACTGGGCGTTCGGTTCGCCGGTGAGTCAGACTCAGGCACATCTGAACTTCACCCAGATTCAAAACGTGGATGAACTCAACAGTGCCCTGGCAAAGGCGAACGGTAAACCGGTGATGCTCGATCTCTATGCCGACTGGTGTGTCGCCTGTAAAGAGTTTGAAAAATACACCTTTAGCGATCCGCAGGTACAAAGCGCCCTGAAAGGGACCGTGTTACTTCAGGCGAATGTGACCGCCAACAATGCGCAGGATAAGGCTCTGCTGAAGCAGCTTAACGTACTCGGGCTGCCAACCATCCTGTTCTTTAATCAACAGGGCCAGGAGCAGCCAGAACAGCGTGTAACCGGGTTTATGGATGCAGCAGCATTTAGCGCGCATTTGCGCAATCGCCAACCGTAAACAACACTTTAAACGGAACAAACCGTTGGGAATAGCGGAGGAGATAATCGTGCAACGTGAAGACGTACTGGGACAAGCCCTGCAATTACTTGAGATTCAAGGGATCGCCAGCACCACGCTTGAGATGGTAGCCGACCGTATCGATTATCCTCTGGATGAACTTAAGCGCTTCTGGCCGGATAAAGAGGCGCTACTCTATGATGCCCTGCGCTATCTCAGCCAGCAGGTGGATATCTGGCGCAGGCAACTGATGTTGAATGAAGAGCTGACTGCGGAGCAAAAGCTGCTGGCGCGGTATACCGCCCTGACGGAATGCGTCAGCAACAACCGCTACCCGGGCTGTCTGTTCATCGCCGCCTGCACTTATTTTCCCGACCCTGGCCATCCTATCCACCAGTTGGCGGACCAGCAAAAACGGGCGGCACATGACTTCACCCACGAGCTGCTGACCACGCTGGAAGTTGATGATCCGGCAATGGTGGCGAAGCAGATGGAGCTGGTGCTGGAAGGTTGCCTCAGCCGCATGCTGGTGAACCGCAGCCAGGCCGATGTGGATACGGCGCATCGCCTGGCGGAAGATATTTTGCGTTTTGCTCAGTGCCGTATGGGCGGTGCACTGACCTAAACCAGAATGCCCGCCCAGGCGGAGACAAGCAGGCACAGCGCCATCAGGCGCTGAAAACGCACCATCGCCACGGTGGTGCGGAAAATTCGGTTCACCGCCTTCCCCAACCACGCCCAGCACATCAAACAGGCTATTGAGATCAGCAGAAACCATAGCGCCATTAGCGCAATATCCCATAATGCATGGTCGCCAGCAGGGGCAAACAGACTAACGACGGCCAACGCCATCATCCAGGTTTTGGGGTTCACTATCTGCAGCAGCGCCGCCGCCTGAGCGGTGAATCGGATAGGGCTCTCAGTGGAAAGACGGGTGGCCGGGGCGCGAAACAGTTGCCAGCTCATCCAGCTTAGCCACAGCACGCCTGTCCAGCTCATTATCTGACGTACCAGAGGATACTGACGCAGAACTTCTCCAGCGCCCGCGCCTGATACCAGCACAATTGCACTGGCGGCGATACACCCGCCCAGAACAGCAGGTACGGTACTCTTTACGCCGAAGTGCTGGCTGTTCGTCAGCACCAGGATATTGGTTGGCCCCGGCGTAATGGAGGCGACAAATGCGAACAGCAGAAAGAGTATCAAACTCACAGGTGGCTCCTTTTTATTAGAGCCATGAATGTGCCGTTATTTTTTGGAAACGTCTGGAAGGTTTGTGCACAACCGTCGGTAGTGTGCAGGAGAGAGGCGGTAAGCCCGCTGGAACCAACGTCCCAAATGGCTTTGATCGGCAAAATCCACTGCGGCAGCCACATCAACGGGCTGGTCGCCACGCGCCAGCAATTGCCTGGCCTTTGCCAGACGCAGCTGAATAAGCCATGCGTGCGGCGCCAGGTTGAACTCGCGCTTAAAACAGCGCGTTAGGGTAAAACGATCCGTGCCCGTCTCGCGCGCAAGGTCGGAAAGCCCTACGATCTCGCCGATAACGCGCACCAGCTGCGGCTCCCGCGTCAGCGTTTGGGAAAAATGGAGTGAATAACTCCCGGGAGTAGATTCGTAAAGCCCATGTAGCGCACGATGAAGCCAGCGTTCATCCAGATAGAAGGTCAGATAGGTAAAGCCGCCTTCTACAGGCGCATCGCCATCGTGAATTTCACCGGGTTCAAGGAGAAATGCGTCGCCAGGCTGGCTACGATGACGCTCACGGCGACAGTGAAACTGCTGCGTGCCGGAGAGGGTTATTCCTACCAGATAGCTATCGTGCCAGTGCGGATCAAAGGCATGCCCTTCGAAATGCGCTTTAATCGTTTCAATGCCCGTATCTGCATGCTGACGCAGTTCAAGCCAGTCATTCGCCATACTGCCCTCCTCTTACGATCAGCATTGCCGTATTACACTGGTTCTGTCTGGAAGATTTGTGCATTTTCACGGCTAAAACGAACGGATTGCCGCAAACTTAAGCAGTTGAACAGCTTTTACCTAAATAATGTTGACGATCGAGCGTGATTGCGGTTTAATGCGCTCCGTTGCCCGGATAGCTCAGTCGGTAGAGCAGGGGATTGAAAATCCCCGTGTCCTTGGTTCGATTCCGAGTCCGGGC